>NZ_JBEXNN010000038.1:0-54409 GCF_040611115.1 Streptomyces sp. NPDC003038 | reverse complement strand
TCGCCCGCTCGGCATCGGACAGCACCACCGGCGGAATCTTCGGTCCAGGACGACTCACACCAGACCAACGACGAATCTCCGACTCAGGACACTAGTACGAGCGCGCGACGATCGCGAGGGTGCCGGGGGCGTCGTCCGACTCCGGAACCGACCCGTCCGCGGCGATCAGGCAGCGCACGGAGACGGCCTGCTCGGCCAGCTTCGCCTCGCCCTCCGGACCGAGGTCCGCCCACGGGATCCGCGCCCAGCCGCCGGCGATGGCGGCCTCGGCGGCCTCCTCGATGGTGGAGACGTCGGACGTACGGGCCTCACGGCGCTCACGGGACTCGCGCAGCAGCTGCGCCTGGTCCTCCTCCAGCACCTTCGGCAGCAGGTCGAGCAGTGCGTCGATCTGCACCGCGGTCTTGCCGCCCGGGATCCGGCGGGCCAGCATCGCGGTGCCGGCCTCCAGGTCGCGGGGACCGATCTCGATGCGGACCGGTACGCCCTTGAGCTCCCAGTCCACGGCGCGGCGGCCGAAGGGCGTGTCGACGCGGTCGTCGACGTGGACGCGGATGCCGGCGGCCTTGAGCTGGGCGCCGAGTTCGCGGACCTTGGCGACGGCCTCGTCGCCCTTGATCGCCATGACGACGACCTGGACGTGCGCGAGGCGCGGCGGGACCCGCAGGCCGTTGTCGTCGCCGTGGGACATGATCAGCCCGCCGACCATGCGGGTCGAGACGCCCCACGAGGTCTGCCAGACGAGCTCCTGCTTGCCTTCCTTCGAGAGGTACTGGGTGTTGAAGGCCTTGGCGAAGTTGGTGCCGAGCTCGTGGCTCGTGCCCAGCTGCAGCGCCTTGCCGTCGCCCATCATGCCTTCGAGGGTGAGGGTGTTGATGGCGCCGGCGAAGCGCTCCTTGGCGGTCTTGCGGCCGAGCACGACGTCGATGCCGAGCACGTTCGTCATGAAGTCGCCGTAGACGTCGCGGTGGATCCGGGCGGCGTAGTCGCGGGCCTCCTCGTACGTGGAGTGGGCCGTGTGGCCCTCCTGCCACAGGAACTCACTCGTACGGAGGAACACGCGCGGACGCATCTCCCAGCGGACCACGTTCGCCCACTGGTTGATCAGCAGGGGCAGGTCGCGGTAGCTCTGGACCCACTTGGAGAAGTAGTCGTTGATGATCGTCTCGGAGGTGGGCCGGACGACGACCGGCTCTTCCAGCTCCTTGCCGCCGCCGTGCGTGACGACCGCGAGCTCGGGGGCGAAGCCCTCGACGTGCTCCGCTTCCCGCGTCAGGTACGACTGCGGGATGAAGAGCGGGAAGTACGCGTTCTGGGCGCCCGCGTCCTTGATGCGCGCGTCCATCTCCTGCTGCATCCGCTCCCACAGGCCGTAGCCGTACGGCCGGATGACCATGGTGCCGCGCACTGGGCCGTTGTCGGCCAGCTCGGCCTTGTTGATCAGATCCTGGTACCAGCGGGGGAAATCCTCCGCCTGGGGGGTGAGAACGGGAGCCTTTGCCATGGCGCGAATGGTACGGCGCCGCGCGCGCCGAGCGTGAATCGGGTGGCGCACTCCTCTGGACGCGGGCGCGAATGGGGAGTTCCCTGGCAACGGGGGCAAGGGGGCGACATGGAATCAGGAGCGCTCTTTCGATGACACCGACGCCGACGGCCACGCTCGTCGCCCGGGACTGGGCGGAGATCCAGGAACGGATGCTGGTACCGCTGTACGAAGCGGTCTACGACCGGCTGGAGGTCGGGCCGGGAGACCGGCTGCTCGGCCTCGACTGCGGGGCGGGGCTGGCCCTGCTGCTGGCAGCCGGACGGGGAGCCGTGGCCACGGGTGTGGAGGCGGATCCGGCGCGCCGGGCCCTGGCCCGTGAGCGGCTGCTGGAGGTCGTGGCGGCTCCGCCGTCGCCGCCCTGCCCGTACGACGCCCTGCTGGCCTTCTCGCCGGATCCGGCGGCCCTGGCCGCGGCCCTGCCTGCGGTCCGGCGGGGCGGGGCCGTGGTGCTGGCCGACTGGGGTCCGGCGGAGCGGTGCACGGTGCCCGCGGTGCTGGGCGGCGGGCCCTCGCCCCGGGACCTGGACGCGGTGGTGGAGCGGGCCGGGCTGCGGCCGGAGGGCTCGGGGCGGGTGTTCTGCCCGTTCGGGTACGCGGATGTGGACAGCGCGGTGCGCGGGCTGCTGTCGACGGGGCTGTATCCCGTCGCGGGAACCGGCCCCGCGGGAGCGGCCGGCGGCGCGCCCGGCGGGATGGCCGATCCCGCGCTGGCGGAGAAGGAACTGGCCGAGGCGCTTCACCCGTACGAGCGGGCCGACGGCGCCGTATGGCTGCCGAACATCTTCCGCTACGTCATCGCCCGTCTGCGGTAACCGGCCGCGGTGCGTCCGCCGCCGCGCGCGTCCCCTTCACTTGGTGAGGCGGGCGATGCCGGCGGCGGCGTAGGCGGCGGGCTCGTCCAGGGTCTCGTTGGCCAGGAGGGCTTCGGCCAGGGCGTCGAGTTTCGGACGGTTCTCGCGCAGGAGCCGACAGGCCTTCTCGTAGCACTCGTCGACGATCCGCCGCATCTCGTGGTCCACCGCGTCGAGGGTGGCCGGGGCGGCGGACAGGCCGTACGGGCTCTGGCCGTCGGACGGGATCGCGGTGAGGCGGCCCACGCGCTCGCTCATGCCCCAGCGGCCGACCATGCCGCGGACGAGGTTGGTGACCTGTTCGAGGTCGTTCTCCGCACCGGTGGTGATGACGTCGTAGACGATCTGCTCGGCCGCCATACCGCCCAGCGCTCCGATGATGCGGCCGCGGAGGTATTCCTCCGTGTACGCGTACCGGTCCGCGTCCGGCGTCGAGAGGGTGACGCCCAGCGCGCGGCCGCGGGGGACGATCGTGATCTTCCGGACGGGGTCGGCGCCCGGCTGGAGCATGCCCAGCAGGGCGTGACCGCTCTCGTGGTACGCCGTACGGCGACGCTCGCCCTCCGGCATGACCAGCGACCTCTCCGCGCCCAGCTGGACCTTCTCCAGGGCGTCCGACAGGTCGGACTGGGTGACCTCCCGCTGCTGGCGCTTGACCGCCAGCAGCGCGGCCTCGTTGGCCAGGTTGGCGAGCTCCGCTCCGGTCATGCCGGGGGTCGTACGGGCCACTTGGGCCAGGTCGACGTCCTTGGCGAGCGGGATGTCCCGGGTGTGGATGCGCAGGATGGCTTCGCGCCCGCCCCGGTCGGGCGGGGAGACCTGCACGGTGCGGTCGAAGCGGCCGGGGCGGGTCAGGGCGGGGTCCAGGACGGCCGCCCGGTTGGTCGCGGCCAGCACGACCACGCCCTCCGAGCCGGAGAAGCCGTCCATCTCCGTGAGGATCTGGTTCAGGGTCTGCTCGCGTTCGTCGTGGCCCCCCATGCCCGCGCCACCGCCCCGCACCCGTCCGATGGTGTCGATCTCGTCGATGAAGATGATCGAGGGAGCCACCTTGCGCGCCTCGGTGAAGAGCTCGCGCACCCGGGAGGCGCCGACGCCGACGATCATCTCGATGAACTCGGAGGCGGAGGCGGAGAAGAAGGGCACTCCGGCCTCGCCCGCGACCGCCCGCGCGAGCAGGGTCTTGCCGGTGCCGGGCGGGCCGGCCAGGAGCACGCCGCCGGGCATCCGGGCGCCCATCTTCCGGTAAGCCTGAGGGTTCTTGAGGAAGTCGACGACGTCGTTGAGCTCGCCCTCGACCTCGTCGATGCCCGCCACGTCCTCGAAGGTGGTGCGCTTGGCGCCTTCCAGTTCCACCGGCTTGGGCGGCGCCTTGCGGCCCAGCCCGCCCATGCCGCCGCCCATCGCCGAGCCCATCCGGCGGGCGATCAACACCCACAGGAGGACCAGCAGGAGCATCGGGGCGAGGGAGAGGAGCAGATTGGCCAGGAAGCTGCGCTGTTCGACGACCGGGGAGGCCGTCACGTTCACGTTCTGCTTGGTGAGGTCGGCCCACAGGTCGTCGTCGGCGAAGGCCGGGCGCTGGGTGACGAATTTGGTGTAGTCGCCCTTGCCGCCGTCGGGCACCGGCTGTTCGGCCTTGAGCTGGCCCTGGATGGCGTCGCCCTTGGAGTAGATCTTGGAGACGTTGCCGTTGGCGACCTGCTTGCTGAACTCGGTGTACGAGATGGTCGGCTCGTCGCCGTCGTTGAAGAACGACAACACGACGTTGGTCACCAGGAAGACGAACAGGGCGGCGAGGATCAGTCCCCGCCAGCCGCCCGGCATCCCTTTCTTCGGCGGAGGCGTTGGCGGTGCGCCTTCCGAGCGCCAGGGCGTATCGGCCCGGTCGCGGGGCGGTACGGGAGCGGGGCTGGGCACGGGGCGCCTCCTTCTGCCATCCTCCCGGCCGACCATAAGGGATAAACAGGGCACTCGCTCCGGCAGAAACGCAGGGGCCCCGGCCGTGGGAACACGACCGGGGCCCTCCTCGCACGGCTGCGTGCGCACTCCTACTTCATGACCACTACTTCATGAACTTCTTGAACTCGTCCGGAAGGTCGAAGTCCTGGCCGGGCTGACCGGCCGCCGGAAGGCCGAAGGGGCTGCCGCCGTCGGCGGGCTCGATCGCCTGCGGGCCCTGCTCCTTGCGGAGAGCGGCCGCGGCCTCCTCTTCCCGGCGCTTCATCGGGTTGCCGCTCTTGCGCTTGCCCTTGGCCTGCTTGACCTGCTTCTTCTGCCGGCCGGGGCCGCCACCCATGCCCGGCATGCCCGGCATCCCGGGCATGCCGCCGCCCTGGGCCATGCGGGACATCATCTTGCGGGCGTCGAAGAAACGCTCGACGAGCGATTTGACGGCGCTGACCTCGGTGCCGGAACCCTTGGCGATACGGGCACGGCGCGAGCCGTTGATGATCGTCGGGTCGTGGCGCTCGGCCGGGGTCATCGACTTGATGATCGCGGCGGTGCGGTCCACGTCGCGCTCGTCGATGTTGTTGATCTGGTCCTTGATCTGACCCATGCCGGGGAGCATGCCGAGCAGCTTGGAGATGGAGCCCATCTTCCGGACCTGCTCCATCTGGGCCAGGAAGTCGTCGAGCGTGAACTCCTTGGGACCCTTCGCCAGCTTGGCCGCCATCTTCTCGGCTTCGGCCTGGCTGAAGGTCTTCTCGGCCTGCTCGATGAGGGTGAGCATGTCACCCATGTCGAGGATCCGGCCCGCCATGCGGTCCGGGTGGAACGCGTCGAACTCGTCGAGCTTCTCGCCGTTCGAGGCGAACATGATCTGCTTGCCGGTGACGTGCGCGATGGAGAGCGCGGCGCCGCCGCGGGCGTCGCCGTCGAGCTTGGAGAGCACGACGCCGTCGAAGCCGACGCCGTCGCGGAAGGCCTCGGCCGTGTTGACCGCGTCCTGGCCGATCATGGCGTCGACGACGAAGAGGATCTCGTCGGGGCTGACGGCGTCGCGGATGTCCGCGGCCTGCCGCATCAGCTCTTCGTCGATGCCGAGGCGGCCGGCGGTGTCGACGATCACGATGTCGTACTGCTTGGTGCGCGCGTACTCGATGGAGTCCTTCGCGACCTGGACCGGGTCGCCGACGCCGTTGCCGGGCTGGGGCGCGTAGACCGCGACGCCCGCGCGCTCGGCGACGACGGAGAGCTGGTTGACGGCGTTCGGACGCTGGAGGTCGCACGCCACGAGGAGCGGGGCGTGGCCCTGCCCCTTCAGCCAGAGGCCGAGCTTTCCGGCGAGGGTGGTCTTACCGGCACCCTGGAGACCGGCCAGCATGATCACGGTGGGGGCGGTCTTGGCGAAGCGCAGGCGCCGGGTCTCGCCGCCGAGGATCGTGACGAGCTCGTCGTTCACGATCTTGAGCACCTGCTGGCCCGGATTCAGCGCCTTGCTGACCTCTTCGCCGCGCGCGCGTTCCTTGACGTTCGCGATGAAGGAGCGGACGACCGGGAGGGCGACGTCGGCCTCAAGGAGCGCGATACGGATTTCCCGGGCCGCCGAGTCGATGTCAGCCTCGGACAGCCGGCCTTTGCCGCGCAGGCCCTTGAAGGTATTCGCCAAGCGGTCGGAGAGCGTATCGAACACGGTGGTCGCGATTCCTCGGGTCGGGGGCGGTGTGGTCGTCCCCCAGGGTATCGGGCCGCGCCACCGGCCTGCCCCTGCGGGCGGTTTTCCCTTCCCGGCCCCGTCCCCGGACCCGGCGCTGTCCATGGAGCGGCGGAGCCCCGGGAAACGGCGAAGGGGCCGGGCCGGGCGCGGCGCGGCGCGGCGCGGCGGGGAAGGCTCGGAGCGGCGTCGGCCCCCCGGCTATGCCAAGGCCGACGTCACCGACCCGGCCAGGGCGGCCGCTGCCCGCGGGTCCAGGGGCTTGCCGTCCAGGGTGGTCACGTACAGCGTGTCCACCGCATTGGCGCCGAGCGTCGAGACGTGCGCGCTGCGCACCCGGACCCCCGCCGCCTCCAGCGCCCGTCCGATCCGGTGCAGCAGACCGACCGCATCCGGGGCGCGCACCTCCAGGACCGTGGCCACCGAGGAGACGTCCGGGACCACCGTGACCAGGGGCGGCGGGGGTACCACCCCGCGGCGGCGCGGGTACGCCGCCTCGCGGTCCGCCAGCTTCGCCGGGATGTCCAGCGAGCCGTCCAGCGCGCGGACCAGGTCGGTCCGCAGCCGGGCCGCCTGCGGCAGTGAGCCGTATTGCGCCGCCACCCGCCAGCGGAGCACCAGGACCTCGCCCAGCTGGTCCGGGAGCTCCATGGAGCGCAGGTCCGCCGCACGGACGGTGAGGCGGTGCAGGGCGAGTACGCCGGCCACCGCGGGCAGGACCCCCGGCTGGTCGGGGACCGCGACGACGAGTTCCACGCCGACCGCGTCCTCCTCCTGGCGGGCGTGCAGCGCCAGCACCGGTTCCCGGGTGCGCAGCGCCTCCACCGCCAGGCGTTCCTGTTCCGTCGTCGGGATCTCCAGCTCCGTCGCCGCCGGGGCCGCCCCTCGCAGGACGGCGGCGACCCGCGCGACCAGGTCCGCCACGAGGGATCCCCGCCAGGCGCTCCACGCCGCCGGTCCGGTGGCCAGGGCGTCGGCCTCGGTCAGGGCGTGCAGGATCTCCAGCGTGCCGAGGGATCCCACCGCCCGGGCGACGGAGTGGACCGTGGCCGGGTCGTCCAGGTCGCGCCGGGTCGCGGTGTCGATCAGCAGCAGGTGGTGCCGTACGAGCACGCCCAGTACGGCGACGTCCTGCGCGTCGAAGCCCACCCGTACGGCGACGTCGCGCGCGATCGTCTCGCCCGCCACCGAGTGGTCCCCCGGCCAGCCCTTGCCGATGTCGTGCAGGAGGGCCGCCATCAGCAGCAGGTCGGGGCGGCCGACCCGGCGGGTGAGGGCCGAGGCCCGGACCGCCGTCTCGATCAGGTGCCGGTCCACCGTCCAGGTGTGCACGGGGTTGCGCTGGGGGCGGCACCGCACCCGCTCCCAGTCGGGCAGCAGCCGTGTGATCAGGCCTTCCGCCTCCAGCGCCTCCCACACGGCCACCGTCGGCTCCCCCGCGCCGAGCAGCGTCAGCAGCTGCTCGCGCGCCTGCGCCGGCCACGGCACCGGCAGCGGTTTCGACTGGGCCGCGAGCCTGCGTACGGCGTGCAGCGATACGGGAAGACCCGCCTGCGCGGCGGCCGCTCCCAGTCGCAGCGTCAGGACCGGGTCCCGGTCCGGCCGCGCGGCCAGCGCCAGTACGGCCTCGCCATCGCACTCCACGACCCCCTCGGCCAGCGGCGCCCGCGGGGCCGCCGCGGCGCCCCGGGTCCCGAGCAGACCCCGCAGCCGCGGCCGGGACGAGCGCGCCCGCAGCACCCGCCCGACCTCTCGCCAGGTCACGTCACCGGCGTACGCGACGACCCGCGCGGCCTCGTACACCTCGCGCAGCAGCGCGTCCGCGTCCAGCAGCCCGAGCTGCGCCGCGACCTGGTCCTGTTCCTGGAGGGAGAGCCGGTCGGTGGCCCGGCCCGTCACCAGGTGCAGGGCGTCCCGGGCGTCCAGCAGCCGCCGCCGGGCTTCGGCGAGGCCTTCGCGCGGGGCGTCGGCCAGCCAGGACGCCGCCACCGCCCGCAGCGCGGTGACGTCCCGGAGCCCGCCGCGGGACTCCTTGAGGTCGGGTTCGAGCAGGAAGCGCAGTTCTCCGGCGCGCTCAGCCCGTTCACGGCACAGGGAGTGCAGCTGCGGGAGCCGTTTGGGCGCCTGGTTGCGCCAGTCGGCCAGTACGGAGGTCCGCAGTCCGGCGAGGAGTCCGACGTCGCCCGCGACGGGCCGGGCGTCCAGCAGTCCCAGGTGCACCTTGAGGTCCTCGGCGGCGGTCTTGCGGGCCTCGCCGGGGGTCCGTACCGAGTGGTCGAGGGCGACGCCCAGGTCCCACACCGGGTACCAGATCCGGTCGGCCAGCGCGCTGAGCGCCCGCGGCTCCGCCTTGCCGTCGTGCAGCAGCACCAGGTCGAGGTCGCTGCGGGGGGAGAGTTCGCCCCGCCCGTAGCCGCCGACGGCCACCAGGGTGGCGCCCCGTACGCCGGTTTCCCGTACGGCGGTCGTGAACAGGGAGTTCAGCCAGTCGTCGGTCAGCCCGGCCAGGGCGGAACGCCGCGAGGGCCCGGACCGCGACTCCTCCTGGAGGAGTCGCAGCCGGGCCGCGGCGTAACCGCTGGGTCCCGAGTCGGCCGTGTGGTCCGTGGTCTCTTCGACGCTCGTCACCCAGAAGCTCCCGTCAGTTAGGACCTGTCCTAAAGCGCGTCAGCGCCGCGCTCGCCGGTGCGGACCCGGATGATCGAGTCCACGGGGACGCTCCACACCTTGCCGTCACCGATCTTGCCGGTCTTGGCGGCTTCCACGACGACCCGCATCACGTCCTCGGCGTCGCCGTCGTCGACGACCACCTCGATACGGATCTTCGGTACGAGGTCCACGGTGTATTCGGCGCCGCGGTAGACCTCGGTGTGGCCGCGCTGGCGGCCGTACCCGCTGGCCTCGGAGACCGTGAGGCCCTGGACCCCGAAGCTGTGCAGTGCCTCTTTGATCTCGTCCAGCCGGTGCGGCTTCACGATCGCGGTGATGAGCTTCATGCGTCAACCTTCTTGCTCGCGGCGGCAACGGGGGTCGGTACGGCGGTGCTCCGTGAGGAGGAGCCGCCGCCGGCTCCGCTGAAGTCGTAGGCGGTCTCGGCGTGCTCGACCTGGTCGATGCCCGAGACCTCGACGTCCTCGCTGACCCGCATCCCGATCGTCCTGTCGAGCAGGAAGGCGAGCAGCGCGGACGCCACGAGAGAGTAGGCGAGGACGGAGAAGACTCCGATGGCCTGCTTGCCCAGCTGCTCCAGGCCGCCGCCGTAGAAGAGGCCGGCCACGTCGGACTGGACGCCGCCGGTGGCGAAGAGGCCGACGAGGAGGGAGCCGGCGATGCCGCCGACGAGGTGGACGCCGACCACGTCGAGGGAGTCGTCGAAGCCGAACTTGTACTTCAGGCCCACCGCCATGGCGCACAGCACACCGGCGATGGCGCCGACGGCGATCGCGCCGAGCGGGCTCACCGCGCCGCCGGCGGGGGTGATGGCGACGAGGCCGGCGACCGCGCCGGAGGCGGCGCCGAGGGTGGTGAAGGAGCCGTGGCGCAGCTTCTCGTACGCGAGCCAGGCGAGCATGGCGGCGGCGGTGGCGACCTGGGTGTTGAGGAACATGACCGCGCCGACGCCGTCGTCGTTGCCGAGCCAGGAGCCCGCGTTGAAGCCGAACCAGCCGAACCAGAGCAGACCGGCGCCGAGCATCACGAGCGGGAGGCTGTGCGGGCGCATCGGGTCCTTCTTGAAGCCGACGCGCTTGCCGATGACCAGGATCACGCCGAGGGCGGCGGCGCCGGCGTTGATGTGGACGGCGGTGCCGCCCGCGAAGTCGATGACGCCGAGCTCGAAGAGCCAGCCGCCGGCGCCCCACACCCAGTGGGCGACGGGGAAGTAGACGACGGTGACCCACAGGGCGGTGAAGAGGGCCCAGGCGCTGAACTTGACGCGGTCGGCGAGGGCTCCGCTGATCAGGGCGGGGGTGATGACGGCGAACATCAGCTGGAAGACGGCGAAGACGTAGACCGGGATGGTGTAGCCGTCCCACAGCTCGGTGATGCCGATGCCGCTGAGGCCCACGTAGTCGGAGGACCAGCCGATGAGGCCGCCGGAATCGGCGCCGAAGGCGAGGCTGAAGCCGTAGAGCACCCAGAGGATCGTGACGATCCCAAGGCTGATGAAACTCATCATCAGCATGTTGAGGCTGCTCTTGACGCGGACCATGCCTCCGTAGAAGAAGGCGAGTCCCGGGGTCATCAGCATGACCAGGGCGGAGCAGATGAGCATGAACCCGGTGTTCGCGGCAGACAGCGTCGGGGCGTCTGCCGCGAGGGTCGTGATGGCTGATGCCATCGGCGTCTCCTCGTCGTCGGTACGTTCGCGTGCGGGCGATCGTGAAAACCTGAGCGGCGTTAAGGGGTGTCCGGCCGGGTGGGGGGCCGGTCGGGACTGGCCGGTTATTGGCCTTGAGATTCGCGCAGGCCGGTTTCCGGCGGCGCCGCCAGGTGTTTCGAACCGATGACGAAGAGGTCGGGCGTGTTACGCGTCCATGAACAGGGGCCGGAACGAACCCGGCCGCGGCGGTACCCGGATGACCTGGCTGGGGGAGCCTGATCGGGCTTCGGGGTGACTGCCGCGGCCGGGGGCCTCGGGGACGGCCGCGCGGGCCGTCAGACGGCCTCCGCGGCTTCGGGGAGCCGGGAGGCGAGGTGGTCGGTCAGCCGGACCACGTCGGCGACGTCGCCGTATTCACGGGCGGCGCTGTCGACGGTCTTGCGCAGCCGGGTGTTCACCCTTTCGGACCGTACCTTTCCCGCCACGTCGAGGGCCCGGCCGACGAGCACGGCGGCCTGCTCGGGCTCGCGCTGGAGCAGGTGGACGGTGGCCATGCCGATGAGGTTGAGGGCGTAGGAGCGCTGGTGCTCCTCGTCCTTCTCGAAGAGCTCGACGGCCCGTTCCATGAGGGGTTCGGCGAGGGAGGCGTACGTGGGGCTGCGCCCGGCGACGTAGGCCAGATCACGGTACGAGTGGGAGTTCTCGCCGTTCAGTTCCGCCTCGGAGAAGAAGCGGATCCAGTCGGGTTCGGGCTCGCCCCCGAAGCCGACGTCTCCGAAGGTGTCCTCGGCCATCCGCACGGCCCGCTTGCACCGGCTGGGCTGGCCCATGTTGGCGTACGCGCGGGCCTCCATCGCATACAGCATGGCCTGGGTGCGCGGGCCGGCGCAGTCGCGGCTGCCGTACTGCGCGAGGTGGACCAGCTCCAGGGCGTCCTCGGGGCGGCCCAGGTGGATCATCTGGCGGCTCATGCTGGAGAGGATGTACGAGCCGAGCGCTTTGTCCCCGCCCTCCTTCGCGGCGTGCAGCGCGAGCACGAAGTACTTCTGCGCGGTGGGGTGCATGCCGATGTCGTAGCTCATCCAGCCGGCCAGCTCGGCGAGCTCGGCGGCGACCTTGAAGAGCCGCTTCATGACCGGCGCCGGGTGGTTCTCCTGGAGCAGGTCGGTGACTTCGTGGAGCTGGCCCACGACTGCCTTGCGGCGCAGGCCGCCTCCGCACTGGGCGTCCCACTGGCGGAACATGACGGTCGTGGCGTCGAGCAGGTCGAGTTCCGGTTCGGAGAGCCGGGGCGGGCGGTGGCCGCCCGGGGCGCCCGCCGGCCCCGCCGCCCGCGGTCCCGGGTCGGCGGCCGGGACCGGGACGAGCCAGCGCTGCATCGGCTCGATGAGGGCGGGGCCGGCGGCGAGGGCGAGCGAGGTCCCGAGGAAGCCGCGGCGGGCCAGCATCAGGTCGCTGCGGGAGAACTCGCCGAGCAGCTCGACGGTCTGCGGGCCGGCCCAGGGCAGGTCGACGCCGGAGACGGAGGGTGTCTGGTGGGCGGTGCGCAGGCCCAGCTGCTCGATGGCGACGACGGAGCCGAAGCGCTCGGAGAACAGCTCGGAGAGGATGCGCGGGACGGGCTCGCGCGGCTGTTCGCCGTCGAGCCAGCGGCGGACCCGGGAGGTGTCCGTACTGATGTGGTGGGCGCCCATCTGGCGGGCTCGGCGGTTGACCTGGCGGGCGAGTTCGCCCTTGGACCATCCGCTGCAGACGAACCACGAGGTCAGTTGGACATTCCGGTCGACGGATTCGTCACTCGTTCCGCTTGCGCCGCTGCCGCTCACTGGAACGCCCCCATCCGCTCAGCCTCTTCCTCACGAAACCCTGGCTGGGGCGGCGAGCGCCGCCACGGACCTTCACAAGTCCTCCACGCATTGCCTCCGGCATACCCACGGACGGGTCCGCCTTCGGGGTTCGTGCACCGAAAGTAATCCTACGATCACCCGTCCGGCGAGGCGGTTCCCGGAATCGCCACCATTCGCCACCCCTTTGAATGAACCCGCCACCCGCCAGGCGCGATTCACTTGACACCAAGCCGAAAAGGATCGGTTGCACGGGAGTGCGAGCGGGGCGTGCGCGGCGAGGAGTGCGCCGGGCAGCAGCGCAGGGCAACCCCGCGCGGACAGCCGGCGGCGGGTCCGGCAGCAGGTCTCGCCGACGTCGTAACCACCGGCGCGTCCGACCCGTTGGAGGGGGCATGGGCATGGGCTTCACGATCGGCGGCAGCCGCAGCACCAGGGAGTTCCGTTCCGGTACCCGGCGCCGCGGCCGGACCTCGGAGTGCACGGCGGTGGCGGAGTACACCGGGCTGTGGGGCTGGGACGTGGTCCCCGGGGCCCGCGCCGGGGCCCCCGCCCGCGACTGCTCCTGCGGGGACACGCGGTGCGGTGCGCCAGGAGCGCACCCGCTGGCCTTCGCCCCGACGGTTCCGGCCGGAGCCACCCTCGACGAGGCCACGGCGACGTGGGGCGAGTATCCGGGCGCGGCGGTCCTCCTCGTAGCGGGCCGTTCCTTCGACGTCATCGAGGTCTCCGAGGAGGCCGGGCGGCGCGCGCTCGTCCGGCTGGAGCGGATGGGCCTGCCCCTCGGCCCGGTCATCGTGACCCCGGACGGCCGGGCCCAGTTCTTCGTGGCTCCGGGGGCGGCGGCCGAGCTGCCGCAGTTGCTGTACCGGATGGGCTGGGACGACGCCGACCTCGATCTGCGGGCCTTCGGCCAGGGCGCCTTCGTGACCGCCCCGCCGTCCGACCGGGCCGGGCTCGGCCCGGTCAGCTGGCTGCGGTCGCCCGCGCTCGATTCCGCCGGGGGCCCGCCGCAGGCACGGCTGCTGCTGGGCACCCTCGCCTATCTCTGCCACCGCTTCCGCAGGTAGCCCCGCGCATGCCGGTGCCCCCGCGTTCCGGACGGAACGCGGGGGCACCGGCATGCGTACGGACGGCGCTCAGTCGCCGATCAGGGCGTCCACGAACGCCTCCGGCTCGAAGGGGGCCAGGTCGTCCGGGCCCTCGCCGAGTCCGATGAGCTTGACCGGGACGCCCAGCTCGCGCTGGACGGCGACGACGATGCCGCCCTTGGCGGTGCCGTCGAGCTTGGTCAGCACGATGCCGGTGATGTCCACGACCTCGGCGAAGACGCGGGCCTGGGTCAGGCCGTTCTGCCCGGTGGTGGCGTCGAGGACCAGCAGGATCTCGTCCAGCGGGCCGTGCTTCTCCACCACGCGCTTGACCTTGCCGAGCTCGTCCATGAGCCCGGTCTTCGTGTGCAGGCGGCCGGCCGTGTCGATGAGCACCACGTCGGCGCCCTCGGCGATGCCCTCCTTGACCGCGTCATAGGCGATCGAGGCCGGGTCGCCGCCCTCGGGACCGCGCACGGTGCGCGCACCGACCCGCTCGCCCCAGGTCTGGAGCTGGTCGGCGGCGGCGGCGCGGAAGGTGTCGGCCGCGCCGAGGACCACGCTGCGGCCGTCGGCGACGAGTACCCGGGCCAGCTTGCCGGTGGTGGTGGTCTTGCCGGTGCCGTTGACGCCGACGACCATCACGACGGCGGGGGTGTCGACGCCGCTCTCGGTCTTCACCGAGCGGTCGAAGTCGGTGCCGAGCAGGGTCAGCAGCTCCTCCTTCAGCAGCGCGCGCAGGTCCGCCGGGGTGCGGGTGCCGAGCACCTTGACCCGCTCGCGGAGCCGGTCGACGAGCTCCTGGGTGGGTACGACGCCGACGTCGGCGATGAGGAGGGTCTCCTCGATCTCCTCCCAGGTGTCCTCGTCGAGATGCTCGCGGGAGAGGAGCGTGAGCAGCCCCTTGCCGAGCGAGTTCTGCGACCGGGCGAGGCGGGCGCGCAGCCGGATCAGACGGCCGGCGGTGGGCTCGGGGATCTCGATCTCGGGCGCGGGCGGAGCCTCGACGACCGGGTCCTCGACCGCGACCGGGGAGGCGAGGGCGGTCTCCGCGTCCGGGAGGTCGACCTCCTCGATGGTGCGGCGCGGCTCTTCCGCCGTCGGTGCGGCGTCCTCCCCCACCTGGGGTTCGGCGGGCGGGGCTGTGATGGTCGGCGTGCTCGACGGAGCCGGGGGCGGCAGCCGCTTCTTCTTGCGGCTGCTGACCACGAGCCCGCTGATCGCGCCGACCGCGACCAGGGCGATGACTACGGCAAGGATGAGGATTTCCATATCCCGTCCAGTATGCGTGACCTCGTGGACGACCCCCCGTTCCCGGGCGAGGGTGTCCGACCGCCGGCCGGGCCGGTCCGCCGCTCAGCTGCCGTCGGCGGGAATCCCCCGTTCAGCGTGAATATACGATGATGGGCGACTTCCCCCCTTTGCCCCGCACCCTCACGGAGTACCGCATGCCTGCCGAGCCCGCCGACGGCGGAAAAGAGACCGCGATCGAGACCCGCGGTCTGGAACCCGTCCCGGACAGCGAGCGCAGCGGCCGGGTCCGCGAGCTCGTCCCCACCTGGGTCGCCGCCAACATCAGCGTGCTGCTGCTGACCATGGGCGCCGGCCTGGTGATCTTCAACAAGCTCAACATCTGGCAGGTGCTCGTCGTCGCGATCGCCGCGCCGATCGTCTCGTACGGGATCGTCGGCCTGATCTCCATCGCGGGCAAGCGCGGCGGCTCCCCCGGCATGGCCCTCTCGCGGGCCGTCTTCGGGCAGCGCGGCAACCTCTTCCCCGGCTCGCTGATCTGGGTGGCCCGGTGGGGCTGGGAGACCATCAACGCGGTCAGCGGCGCCTACGCCGTCCTTACCGTGCTCGACCTCCTCTTCGGCATTAAGAGCAACACCACTCTGATCGTCGTCACCCTGCTGTTCTTCGTGGGCTGCACCTTCGTGGTCTCGGGCCTCGGCATCAACGCGCTGCGCGTCTGCTCGACGTGGTCGACGTACCTCTTCGGCGCCTTCAGCGTGCTGGTCCTCGGCTACCTGGTCTTCACCACCGACTGGTCCGCCGTCTTCGGCAAGCCGGCCGGCTCCACCGCGATGATGATCGCGGGCATCGGCACCATCGCGGCCGGCGGCATCAGCTGGGTCCCCTCGGGTCCGGACTTCACCCGCTACCTGCCGCGCACCGCCTCCTCCAAGGGCATGGTCGGCGCGACGGTCGGCGGCGCCGGCGTCGTCGTGCTGCCGATGGTCCTGATGGGCGCGGTCATGGCCGTAGGCACCCCGGACCTGGCCACCGCGCAGGACCCGGTCTCCTTCATCGGCGAACTGCTCCCGACCTGGATCGCGGTCCCGTACCTGCTCATCGCCCTCGTCGGCATGCTGCTGATCAACTCGATGTCCATGTACTCGGCCGGTTTCACGGCGCAGACCCTCGGCATCAAGGTGCCGCGCACCTGGGCGGTCAGCGTCAACGCCGTCATCAGCCTGGTCTTCGGCTTCCTGCTGATGGTGGTCGCGACCAGCTTCTTCGGCTCCTTCATCTCCTTCCTGACCCTGCTGGCCGTGGCCTTCTCGGCGTGGATCGGCGTCTTCGGCGTGGACATGCTGCGCAGGAAGACCTACGACGGCGCCGCGCTGCTCGACACGACGCGGACCAGTGCCTACTGGTACAGGGGCGGTTTCGCCTGGCAGGCGATGACCGCCTGGGCCGCCGCCCTGGCCGTGGGCCTGCTGTTCACCAAGGTGGACTGGTTCAGCGGACCGCTGGCCAGCACCTGGATCGGGCAGAACGGCCTCGGCTGGGTGGCCGGCATCGTGACCTCGGGCGTGCTCTACGCCGTACTGCCGCGCACGGCTGCCCCGGCCGCGCCCGCCCAGGCCGGTCCGGCCGCGGAGCCCGCGCTCACCGGACCCCTGTCCAACTGACGCAGCGTCAGCTAACGTCCCCCTTCGCCCGCCCACCCAGCATCCGGCGAAGGGGACTCCTCCATGCCCGTCACCGTGGCCCGGTTCAATCTCGTCGACCCGAACGGCACTCCCGAGTCCCTCTCCGCCCGCTACAAGGCAGCCCTGGAGATGGCGGCGTACGCGGACGACCGCGGCGTCGACACCGTCCAGACGGAGGAACACCACGGCACCGGCAACAACTGGCTGCCCTCGCCGCTCGCCTTCGCGGGCGCGGTCCTCGGCGCCACGCGCCGGATCGCGGTCACCGTCTCGGCGATCATCGGCCCGCTGTACGACCCCCTGAGGGCCGCCGAGGACATCGCCGTCCTCGACCTGCTGAGCGGTGGCCGCCTGGTCACCGTCGCGGGCATCGGCTACCGGCCCGAGGAGTACGAGCAGCACGGCGTGGAGTGGGGCCGGCGCGGCAGGCTCCAGGACGAGCTGCTGGAAACCCTCCTGAAGGCGTGGACCGGCGAGCCCTTCGCGTTCCGCGGCCGGACGGTACGGGTCACCCCGCGGCCCTTCACCCGGCCGCACCCGCTGCTCCTGGTCGGCGGCGGCTCCGAGGCGGCGGCCCGCCGCGCGGCCCGGCTGGGGCTGCCGTTCTTCCCTAGCGCGCACCTGCCGGAGCTGGAGGCGTACTACCACGCGCGGCGCGCGGAGTACGGCACGGAGGGCTTCTGCATGATGCCCGCGGCCGAGACCCCGCTGCTGCACATCGCGCAGGACCCGGACCGGGTCTGGGCCGAGCACGGCGCGTGCTTCCTGCACGAGGCGGGCACGTACGCGTCCTGGCAGTCGAAGGACATCCGCAGCGCCGTACGGTCGGCCGCGCGGTCGGTGGCGGAGCTCCGCGCGGAGGGCGTGTACCGCGTCCTCACCCCGGACGAGGCGGTCGCGTACGGCCGGGCCGCGGGCGGGGCGGGAAACCTGGTCCTGCACCCGCTGTGCGGCGGGATGCCGGTGGACGAGGGCTGGCGCAGCCTGCACCTGCTGTGCGAACAGGTGCTGCCCCGGCTCAAGGACTGAGCGGGGGCAGCACCTGTCGAAGAGGAGAGGGGGTGTTGGCGGGGGTGGTTACCCCATCTCCTCCAACGCCTTGCCCTTGGTCTCCGGCACCCACTTGAGGATGAACGGGATCGAGAGCACGGCGAAGACCGTGTAGATGACGTACGCACCGGACAGGTTCCAGTCCGACAGCGACGGGAACGAGACGGTGATGACCCAGTTGGCGACCCACTGGGCGGCCGCGGCGACGCCGAGCGCGGCGGCCCGGATGCGGTTCGGGAACATCTCGCCGAGCAGCACCCAGACCACCACGCCCCAGGAGAGGGCGAAGAAGAGGACGAAGGAGTGCGCCGCGATCAGCGCGACCGTGCCCTGCGTGTCGGGCATGGAGATGTTCTCGCCGGTGCCGGTCTTGTAGGAGAACGCCCACGCGGCCAGGCCGAGTGAGGCGGCCATGCCGACCGAGCCGATGAGGGCGAGCGGCTTGCGGCCGATCCGGTCGACGAAGATCATCGCGATCACCGTGCCGACGATGTTGATGATCGAGGTGGTGAAGGAGTAGAGGAACGAGCTGGTCGGGTCGATGCCGACGGACTGCCACAGCGAGGAGCTGTAGTAGAAGATCACGTTGATGCCGACGAGCTGCTGGAAGACCGAGAGGCCGATGCCGATCCAGACGATGGGCAGCAGGCCGAAGCGGCCGCCGAGCAGGTCCTTGAAGGTGGACTTGTGTTCGGAGCGCATGGCCAGTTCGATCTCGCTGACGCGTGCGTCGAGGTCGGCCTTCGAGCCCTCGACCTCGCGCAGCACCTGCTTGGCCTGCTCGGTGCGGCCGACTGAGATCAGGAAGCGCGGGGACTCCGGGATGACGAAGGACATCAGCCCGTAGAGCACGGCCGGGACGACCATGACGCCGAGCATCCACTGCCAGGCCTCCAGGCCGGCGATCTCGCCGCGCTGGTCGCCGTCGGCGAGGTTCAGGATGCCCCAGTTGACGAGCTGGGAGACCGCGATGCCGATGACGATGGCCGCCTGCTGGAAGGAGGCGAGCCGGCCGCGGTAGGCGGGCGGGGACACCTCGGCGATGTAGGCGGGACCGATCACGGACGCCATGCCGATGCCGAAGCCGCCGATCACCCGCCACAGGGCCAGGTCCCAGAGGGCGAAGGGGAGGGCCGAGCCGATGGCGCTCGCCGTGAAGAGGGCGGCGGCGATCTGCATACAGCGGATACGGCCGATCCGGTCGGCGATGCGGCCGGCGGTGGCGGCGCCGAGCGCGCATCCGATCAACGCGGCGGCGATCACCTGCGCGAGCGTCTCGGAGCCGACCTGGAACCGGTCGCGGATGGCGACGACGGCGCCGTTGATGACGGAGCTGTCGTAGCCGAAGAGGAAGCCGCCCATGGCGGCGGCCGCCGTGATGAAGATGACGTGCCCGAGGTGGTCGGGCTGGGCTGCGCGTCCGCCGCCTGACGCGGATGCCTGCGCGGTGCTGGTCAAGGTCTGCTCCTGCTTGCCCGGCTGCGGTGGCGGGCGGGGGTGGGGGTGATTCCTCTCAGTGGCGCACAGTTCAAGATCGGGCACCACCCGAAAGGAGAGGACGCGGGAGCGAGCCTATGTGTTCAATTCCTGAAGTCAAGACCGTGTGAGGAGTCCACTCGGGCGATGATCGGTTCACCTCTTGAATGGTGCTGCTCTGTCGCCGCGTCTCGGCGTCAGCGGAGGCGCTGACTGATGACCTTCGAGACGCCGTCCCCCTGCATCGAGACGCCGTAGAGCGCGTCGGCGACCTCCATCGTCCGCTTCTGGTGCGTGATGACGATCAGCTGAGAGCTCTCCTGGAGCTCCTCCATGATCCGGATCAGCCGTTGCAGGTTGGTGTCGTCGAGCGCGGCCTCCACCTCGTCCATCACGTAGAACGGGCTGGGCCGGGCCTTGAAGATGGACACCAGCAGGGCCACGGCGGTCAAGGAGCGCTCCCCTCCGGAAAGCAGCGACAGCCGCTTGACCTTCTTGCCCGGCGGCCGGGCCTCCACGTCGACGCCGGTGGCCAGCATGTTGCCGGGATCGGTCAGGATCAGCCGGCCCTCACCGCCGGGGAACAACCGGGAGAAGACCCCTTCGAACTCCCGGGCCGTATCCCGGTACGCCTCGGTGAAGACCTGCTCGACCCGCTCGTCGACCTCCTTCACCACGTGAAGCAGATCGGCGCGGGTCTTGCGCAAGTCCTCAAGCTGCTCGCTGAGGAACCGGTGGCGCTCCTCCAGCGCCGCGAACTCCTCCAGCGCCAGCGGGTTGACCTTGCCGAGCTGCTGGTAGGCACGCTCGGCCGACTTGAGCCGCTTCTCCTGCTGGGCGCGGACGAAGGGGCCGGGGCGGTTGCGCGGATCGTCCGGATCCTCGGAGGCCTCTTCCCCCTCGGCGAGCGGGGACGGGGGCACCGGCTGGTCGGGGCCGTACTCGGCGACGAGCCCGGCGGCCTCCATGCCGAACTCCTCCAGCGCCTTCGTCTCCACCTGCTCGATCCGCAGCCGCTTCTCCGCACCGAGCACCTCACCCCGGTGGACGGAGTCGGTGAGCTTGTCGAGCTCATCCTTCAGGTCGCGACCGCGGTTCCTGGCCTCGCCGAGTTCCCGCTCGCGCAGGCCCTTGGCGTACTCGGCCGCAGCGCGCTCCTCGTCGGCCCTGCGGAGCGAGACCTCCACGTGCGCGAGCAACTGGCGGGCCCCGTCGGCCACCGCCCGGGCCACCTCCGCCTCGTGCCGGAGCCGCGCCCGGCGCCGCTCGGCGCGCGCCCGGGCCTCACGCTCCGACCGGGCCGCGCGGTCCAGCGAGTCGGCCCTGCCGGCCAGCCCCTTGACCCGCTCCTCGTGCGTTCTGAGCTGCAGCCTGGCTTCCATCTCGGTCTGCCGGGCGTTGGCCCCGTCCGCGGCGAGCCGGTCCCGCTGGGAGGTGTCCGGCTCCTCCTCCCCCGGCATCTCCTCGGCGCTCGCCAGCCTTTCCGCGCACTCCTCCACCTCGGCCAGCGCCTGCTCCAGCGCGTCCTGCGCCTTGGCCGCGGCGGCGGCGCTGCGCTCGGCTTCGCCGGCGGCCCCCTTCGCCTGCCCGGCGAGCCGTCCGAGCTGCTGCGCGAACCCGGCCCTCGCCCGCTCGGCGGCCCGCCGCCGCTCGGCGAGCTCCTCGACCAGGGCCGCGGCATCCTGCCGACGCGCCCGGGCGGCCTCCTGGGCCGCGCCGAGCTCCCGGCACTGCCCGTCCAGCCGCGCCAGCTCCGCCTCCGCCTCGTCGACGGCGGCCCGCACCTCGATCAGGCTCGGCGCGCCGGCGGAACCACCCTGCGCGAGGTGCGCCCCGAGCACATCACCCAGTTCGGTCACGGCCACCAGGTCGGGCCGCTCCGCGACCAGCGCCTCCGCCTCGTCGAGCGTCCCCACCACGACGTAGTCCCGCAGCACCCACCCGACGGCCCGCGCCGCGGCGGCATCCCCCCGCACCAGCTCCCCGGCGCTCACCCACCGCCGCACACCGCCGCCACCGCCCGCCCCGGCGCCGCCTTCCAGCGCCCTCGCCCCGGCGGAGCCGGATTCCGGGGCGGATTCACCCGTGTGACGGAGCCGCACATCGCCAACCGGGCGGTGGGCGGGGCGGGGGACGACTCCGCCCGGCCCGTCCACGGCAGCCACGGGGCCCTGCCCGGTGGCCGGCTCGGCCGAGGCCTGCCCCGGCACCACGGGTCCGGCGCCCGGAGCCGCGCCCGGGGGCGGGGCCTGGGCGGGGGCCTGGGTCGGGCCCTGGGCAGGGGCCGGCTCGGGGGTCCGGGCCTCAGTGGGGGTCCGGGCCTCAGTGGGGGTCCGGGCCTCGGTGGGGGCCGGGGCCGAAGCCGGCGTGGGCCGGGTGGGAACGGGTCCGCTGGTCGCAGAGGCCTGCCCGGGGACGGGCCCGGAGGGAGCCGCAGGGCTCCCCGGCCGGGCGTCGGCCGGTACGCGCCCCCCGAGCGGCAACGGCGGGGTGATCAGGAAGGTGGCCCGCCCCCCGTCCGCATCCCGCAGGTGCCGGATGGCCCCGGCCGCCGCCTCGGCCGACGCCACGGCCACCGCATCCGCCGCCGCACCCAGCGCCGCCGCCACCGCCACCTCGTACCCCGGGGTCACCGACAGCCGCTCCGCCGCCGGTCCCAGCAGCCCGGCGAGCCGCTCCCGCGCCGCGAGCAGCGACCCCGTACCGTCCTTGCGCCGCAGCCCCAGCGCCAGCGCGTCCCGCCGCGCCGAAACGGCCGCCCGCGATCGCTCCGCGGACGTCACGGCGTCCCGGGCTGCGGCCAGCGCGGCCTTTGCCGCCTCCAGCCCGCCCCGCGCCGTTTCCAGCGCCGCCTCCTGCTCGGCATCGTCGTCCGGCGACCCGACCTCGGCCGCCAGTACCTCGTACTCCTGCTGCGCGGCGGCCGCCCGCGCCCGCGCCTCGTCCCGCGCCGCGACCAGCCGGTCGATCTCGGCCTGCGCCGCCCCCGCCCGGGACCGGGCCGCGCCCAGCCGTCCCGTCAGCCGGGCCAGCCCCTCCCGACGGTCGGCGATGGCGCGCGCCGCGTCCCGCAGCCGCCGTTCCTCATCGGCCAGCGAGCGTTCCAGCTCCGCCCGGTGCGCGGCCGTGTCCTCCAGCGCCCGTGAGGCCGCCTCCAGTGCGGCCGCCAGTTCCGCCTCCTGCTCGCGGATCCGGGCGGCTTCCCGCTCCATATCGTCGGGATCGCGGCCGCGCCGCTCCTCCTCCACCGGAGCCGAGGCGCTCTTCACCCGCGCGTCAGCCAGGGACGCGGTGCCCCGTACGCGTTCGGCGAGCTGCGACAGCTCGTACCAGGTCTGCTGCGCCCGCCCCAGCCGCGGCGCGAGCTCCCGTACCGCCTCCTCCAGTTCGGCCTCGCGCCGCAGCGCGTCCGCGAGCCGCGCCTCGGCCTCCTCCTTACGCTCCTTCAGCGCCGCCTCGTCCGCGATCTCCGCATCCAGCGCGCGCCGCAGCACGACGAGGTCGTCGGCGAGCAGCCGCAGCCGCGCGTCCCGCAGGTCCGCCTGGATCACGGCCGCCCGCCGGGCCACCGCGGCCTGCCGTCCCAGGGGCTTCAGCTGCCGTCGCAGCTCGTCGTTCAGGTCCTGTACGCGGGCGAGGTTGGCCTGCATCGCGTCCAGCTTCCGCAGCGCCTTCTCTTTCCGCTTGCGGTGCTTGAGTACGCCGGCCGCCTCCTCGATGAAGGCGCGGCGCCCCATGGGATCGGCGTGCAGGACGGAGTCCAGCTGCCCCTGTCCGACGATGACATGCATCTCGCGGCCGATGCCGGAGTCGGAGAGCAGCTCCTGAATGTCGAGCAGGCGGCAGGTGTCGCCGTTGATCTGGTACTCGCTGCTGCCGCCGCGGAACATGATCCGGGTGATGGTGACTTCGGCGTAGTCGATGGGCAGCGCGCCGTCGGAGTTGTCGATCGTCAGCGAGACCTCGGCGCGACCGAGCGGCGGACGTCCCGTGGTCCCGGCGAAGATGACGTCTTCCATCTTCCCGCCGCGCAGGGATTTGGCGCCTTGTTCACCCATGACCCAGGACAGCGCGTCCACCACATTGGACTTGCCCGAGCCGTTCGGTCCCACCACACAGGTGATGCCGGGCTCGAAGCGCAGGGTGGTGGCGGAAGCAAAGGATTTGAAGCCGCGCAGGGTCAGGGACTTGAGGTGCACGCCGCCGGACTCTACCTTTCACGGGCGGTTTCACCCATGAAGGTGCAGGGCACAACAGACGTTAAAGGAAACACCTCCCCCCGTGGCCCCAGGAGAGACGGCCCGAGAAAGCCCAAGAAAGAAGGGACGCCGAAGCGTCCCTTGCAGATCATGCGGGCTGGAGTTGAGCGACAGGTGATCGCCGGATCAGGTGAGCGCAGGCTCCGCCTGGGGTACGTCGATGTCGATGCTGTCCAGCAACGAGTCTCCGTGCTGAGCGGCGGCCGCGTTCAGCGCGTCGTTTTCAGACTGAATCCGTACGAGCTCGGACTCGAGGTCCTGGACGCGCTGCTGAAGCCGTCGCATCTCGGCGAGGAGCCGCGGATCGGAACCGCCGACGTAACCGAGAAGCGCCTTTGCCATGATGGATGGTCCTCCACACTGAGTGACCGACCGAAGCGGTGTGGGTCGTGAGGGAATCGCACCCGCGGATGTCCGGCAGCGACTGTCAGTCACTGCGCTTACTACTGCCAGCACTGCCAAACAGCTCAGGTGCGCGGGGCTTCCAGCGTCTCACCAAAAAGTTTGACGGTCAACACGATCACGCCCCGTATCGGCGGGCATCCCGGCCCCGCGTGGGGTGCGTGGAGATCATCCTCGTCTCCGAGCCTTCCACGGATCGCCCGCCGCGGCAACGCGTCGGCGGAGAATGCGCAGATCCGACCGTGTGCGGACCACCACGGGATGTGATCAGTCCATGATCGGTCGATCCGTCACCGGATCGCGAAGCCGTCGTAGCCACCCCTCGGTGTGCCCCAGATCTCCGTCACCCCGTCGACCCGCCCGGGCGTGTCGGCGGACCGCAGCCACTCCAGCAGTCGGTGGCAATTCTCACGTTGACCTTCGGCCACCACCTGCACTCGCCCGTCGTCCAGGTTGAGCGCGAAGCCGACGACTCCGCCGATCTCCAGGGCATTGGCCCTGGTGAACCAACGGAAGCCCACTCCTTGTACACGACCGCGCACCCAGGCGGTCAGACGGACGTCTTCATTCATGTGTGAACGCTAACCGGGCAAACATTTTTGGCGCGCATCGGCCCCCGGCGTCATGGCGTACAGTCGCGCTCCAATGAGCTCACCCATTCGGGTGGGTAAAGGATGATCTTGACCTTGCACGGAAGGCACGACGCCGATGGGACGCCACCGACTCCACGCCGCCTCGCCCCGCGACGGCCGACGCGCCGCCGTCGTGCGCACCGGCCTGCTGGGCGTCGCCGTGGCGGTGGCCCTCGGCACGGCGGCCGTCACCACGGGCATGGTGCCGGTCGGCGGGTCCTTCCCCTACGTCGGAGTCAGCGGTTCGAGCGCCGGCGCCACGGCGGAGGCGAAGGCCAAGGCCTCGCCGAGCCCCGACGGCGCACCGCGGCAGCAGCGCGGCCTGCCCAACCTGTCCGGCCGCACCCCCGACGCCCCGTCGGCCGCTCCGTCCCCGTCTGCCTCCCCCTCCCCGTCGTCCTCGCCCTCGGCGTCCCCGAGCCCGTCCGCTTCGGCCTCGCCGAGCGCCTCTCCCTCGGCCAAGCCGGCGCCGGCCCCTTCCACCAAGGCCCTGCGGAAGAGTCCCGCCCCGGCGCCGTCGAAGCCCGCCGCCCCGGCGCCGTCCGCTCCGCCGGCGCCGACCGCCGTGGACGGTCACTCCGCCGAGGAGGCCGCCGTAGTGACCCTGGTGAACCAGGCGCGCGCTCAGGCCGGCTGCGGTCCGGTCCGGGCGAACCCGCCGCTCGCCGCGCTGGCCGGCGCCTTCAGCAAGGACATGGCCACCCGGGGCTTCTTCAGCCACACCGACCCCGACGGGGACAGCCCGTGGGACCGCGCGGCCCAGGCGGGCATCTCAGGTATGGGCGGCGAGAACATAGCCCGCGGCCAGGGTGACGCCGACGCCGTGATGAAGGCCTGGATGAACAGCCCCGGCCACAAGGCGAACATCCTCAACTGTGAATTCCGCACCCTGGGCGTCGGCGCCCACTTCGCCGCCGGCGGCCCCTGGTGGACGCAGGACTTCGGCTTCTGACGGACGCCCCGCACGCTGAGCTTTCTGAACTACGACGGGACCCGCGGCGGCCGCTGGCAGCGCGGGCAGAAGTAGCTCGACCTGTTCATCCAGGGCCGGCGCCGCATCGGCGTACCGCAGCGCCGGCAGGGCTCGCCCTCGCGCCCGTAGGCGTCGAGCGAGCGGTCGAAGTATCCCGACTCCCCGTTCACATTCACGTAGAGACTGTCGAAGCTCGTACCGCCGACCGCCAGCGCGGCGTTCATGACGTCCCGGACGTGGCCGAGGAGTTCCGCGCTCCGGGGGCGTGTCAGGGCAGCCGCGGGGCGCTCGTAGTGGAGCTTCGCGCGCCACAGGGCCTCGTCGGCGTAGATGTTGCCGACCCCGCTGATCAGGGACTGGTCCAGCAGCGCCCGCTTGACGGTGGTCCGCCGGGCGCGCAGCGCGAGATGGTAGGCGACCTCGTCGAACAGCGGGTCCAGGGGGTCCCGCGCGATGTGGGCGATGACGTCGGGCAGCCCGTCCGGAGTGTTCTCGTGCAGGGAGAGCCCACCGAAGGTCCGCTGGTCGACGAAGCGCAGCTCGGTCCCCCGCCGGTCCTCGAAGCGCACGCGGATCCGCAGGTGCTTCTCGTCCGGGGCCTCCTGCGGCTGCACGAGCAGTTGCCCGCTCATGCCCAGATGCCCGAGTACGGACAGGTCGAGCCCCTCCACGGGCAGCCACAGGTACTTCCCGCGCCGCTGCGGCACCCCGATCGTCCGGCCCGCGAGCCGCGCCGCGAAGTCCGCCGCGCCCGCGAGGTGGCGCCGTACGGCCCTCGGATGCAGCACCTCGACGGCCTCGACGGTCCGCCCGGCCACCCACCGCTCCAGCCCCCGCCGCACCACTTCGACTTCGGGCAGTTCGGGCACGCTGTTCCTCCGGTGGGGATACGGATCCGGTCGCTCCCGGCGAGCGTACCGGCCGTGTCCGCGGGTCCCGGAAACGGGTCCGCCCCGCCACCTGCGGGGCAGGTGGCGGGGCGGGGAAACCCGGAAGGAAGGGTCAGACGCTCGGCGTCGGGTCGGCGGGCGTCGGCGACCCGCCGGCCTCGGCCGGAGCTTCGGCACCGGCCGGAGCATCGACGTCGGCCGGAGCCGGTGCCGCTGCCCGCACCCCTACCGGAGGGGCCGGTGCGCCCGCGGCCGCTGCCGCGATCCGCTCGTCCGCCGCGGCGCGGATCCCGCGCCATGCGGACTCCGCCGCCTGCTGTTCCGCTTCCTTCTTGCTGCGGCCGGTGCCGGTGCCGTACGAGACACCACCGACGCGAGCGGCAGCTGTGAAGGTCTTCTCGTGGTCCGGACCGGTCTCGGTGACCAGGTATTCCGGTACACCAAGACCTTCGGCCGCCGTGAGCTCCTGGAGACTGGTCTTCCAGTCCAGGCCGGCCCCGAGGTTCGAGGACTTCTCGATGAGTGGGTCGAAGAGCCGGTGAACCAGCTCCGAGGCCGCGTCGAGGCCCTGATCGAGGTAGACCGCACCGATCACCGCTTCAAGGGTGTCGGCGAGGATGGAGGCCTTGTCCCGGCCACCCGTGCCCTCTTCGCCCCGGCCGAGCCGGATGAAGAGACCGAGTTCGAGGCCGCGCCCGACCTCCGCCAGTGCGCGCGAGTTGACCACCGCGGCCCGCAGTTTGGCCAGCTGGCCTTCGGGCAGGTCGGGGTGGGTCGTGTACAGCGTGTCCGTGACCACCAGGCCCAGCACGGAGTCCCCGAGGAACTCCAGCCGTTCGTTGGTGGGCAGACCGCCGTTCTCATACGCGTACGAGCGGTGCGTCAGCGCACGCACCAGAAGGGCGGACTCGAGTTTGTACCCGAGCCGCCCTTCCAGAAGCGTGTGGGACGAGGCCGCGTTCTTACTGTCTGCCTGCTTCTCAGCGTTGGACAGCTCAGACATTGCGCCTCTCACCAGCCGCTCAGACCTCGAGGACCTGGCGCTTGTTGTAGGTGCCGCAGCTCGGGCACGCAATGTGCTGGAGCTTCGGCTCCTGGCAACGCTCACACGAAACCAGGGTGGGGACCGCAGCCTTCCACTGCGACCGGCGGTGGCGCGTGTTGCTGCGCGACATCTTCCGCTTCGGAACAGCCACGGCTACTTCTCCTGCTTCTCGGCGGCGCTCTGAACGTCGTCAGATGCAGTGCCGCTCATGTTGTCCTTCTCGTCGTCCTGATCGGTCACGACGAGTTCCTGCAATGCCGCCCAACGGATGTCGACGGCGTCATGGTGGTGGTCCGGGTCGTCGTTCAGACTGAGTCCGCAATCGGGGCACAGTCCGAGACAGTCCTCCCGGCACACCGGCTGCAGCGGCAGTGCGAGCACCACCACGTCGCGCAGCACGGGTTCGAGGTCGAACAAGCCGTCCTCTAGGTGGAGCGTGTCCTCGTCGTCCTCGGCGTCGTCGGCCGGCTCCGCCTTGGAGCGGGTCCGGTCGTCGGCGTCAGGGTACGAGAACATCTCCTGGAAATCCGCCTTGAGCTCGCGCTCCACGGACTCCAGACACCTTACGCACTCCCCCACGGCCGATGCACGGACGGTGCCTGTGACAAGCACCCCTTCCATGACCGACTCCAGGCGGAGCTTGAGCTTCATCGGGGTGCCTTCCGGTACTCCGATGACGCCGGCGAGACCGAGGTCCGCCGGTGCCGCGATCTCACGGAACAGCCGCTGCATGGCACCAGGACGCCGGCCCAGCTCGTGCGTATCGAACACGAGAGGGTTGCGGTGGTCGAGGTGGGTATTCAGGGCCGTTCCTGCTTTCACAGATCGCTGAAGATCAAAGTTCCCGCCGCTTAAGGGCAGCATGGATCGCGGTGCATACGCGCGACCGAAGAGCCAGGATACCCGCCGCCGCGCTCTGCGCCCAATCGGTCCTAGCGCCCCTGTTCGTACTGGCGCAGCTGATCCAGGTTGATCATGCTCGTGTCGAAGAGGCTGGTCTCGTCGAGCGCGGGCTGCTGCGCCTGCCGGCCGTGCTGGGCCTGCGGCTGCTGCGCGTCATAGTGCGGGGCGTAGGCCGCTGCGGCGGAGCCGGTGCCCGCGCCGGCATAGGGGTCGGACGGCGGCTGCTGCTGATACGCGGCGTAGGGGTCGGGCTGCTGCTGGTAGCCCCCGTACGGGTCGACGTAGGGCGCGCCGTAGGCCGCTCCGGTGGAGCCGGTGCTCGCGCCGGGGTACGCGTCCTGCTGCTGGGCGGCGGGCTGCTGGTAGGAGTACGCGTCGTACGCCGGTTCCGGCCGGTCCTGCGCGGGGACCGGCGCCGCCACCGGCGCGGCCGCCGGTTCGGCCAGGCCCGCCAGGAAGTCCGCGTCGCTCGCCGAGCGGGACGACTGCGCGCCTGCCGCGTCCTGGGCGGCCATGTGGAGGCCGAGGTCGTCGGACGGGCCCCGGCCGAGCAGCTTCTGCCGGCCCCGGCCCACCGCCTCCAGGGTCTTCGCGAGCACCGCCTCGAAGGTCGCCAGCTTGGTGTCCACGTAGGCGTCCGCCTGGCGCCGCTGCGTCTCGGGGTCGAGGCTGCGCTCGGGTGCCTCCGGGTCCGGGTAGCCCTGCTCGTCCAGGGCCGGGCCGCGGCCCAGGAGCTTCTCCCGGCCCCGGTCCACGGAACCGATGGTCTTGGTGAGCACGACCTCGAAGTTGGCGAGCTTGCTGTCGACGTAGTCGTCGGCCTCGGCCCGGATCTCCTCGGCCTCGCGGCGGGCCTCCTCCAGGATCCGGTCCGCCTCGGCCTGGGAACGGCGGGCGACCTCGGTGTCGGAGATCAGCGAGCCCCGCTGGTGGTGGGCGGACTCGATGATCCGCTCCGCCTCCCGGCGGGCCTCCTCGACCAGCTGCTCGCGGCCGCCGATGAGCTCCTGCGCCTGTGCGAGCGAGCCGGGGAGCGCGCTCCGCACCTCTTCGAGCTGGGCGAGCAGCTCGGCGCGGTTGATCACACAGGAGGCCGACATGGGCATGGACCGGGCGCCGCCGACGGCCGCGACGATCTCGTCGAGCTTCTTCTGCACGTCCATGGGGGCTCGCACTCTCTCGGCCTCAGGCGGTTCCTGAGACGGACGGGACGACTGTAAGGCCACCGGGCGGACCCCCGACACTGACTGAGGGGGCGTCAGGCGGTCAGCGGTCGCGCAGTCGTGCCAGCAGCGCCGTGTGCACGTGCGCCGGCAACAGGTGGGCGACGTCGCCGCCCCACGCCGCGACCTCCTTGACCAGCGAGGAGGACAGGAAGCTGTACGTGGGGTTGGTCGGGACGAACAGCGTCTCGACGCCCGACAGGCCCATGTTCATCTGGGCCATCTGGAGCTCGTAGTCGAAGTCGCTGACGGCGCGCAGGCCCTTGACGATGGCCGGGATGTCCCGCTGCTTGCAGAAGTCGACGAGCAGGCCGTGGAAGGACTCGACCTCCACGTTCCCGTAGTCGGCGGTCGCCTCGCGGATCAGCTCGATCCGCTCCTCGACGGTGAACAGTCCCTGCTTGGACTGGTTGATCATCACGGCGACGTGGACCACGTCGTAGAGCCGGGAGGCTCGGCCGATGATGTCGAGGTGTCCGTTGGTGATGGGGTCGAACGACCCCGGACAGACGGCGCGGCGCAACTGATGTTCCTCGCTCTCCGGTGCGGGCATCATGAATCTTCGCTGGTGAAGGCGGCGCGACCGTACCAAAGGGTGCCCTCGCCGTACTTCCGGGACCGGAGCGGTTCGAACCCTTCGGGCCACGGGAAGGCGCCGCTCCTGGTACTGCGCTCCACGGTGACGAGCGCGTCGTCCGTGAGCCAGCCATTGGACCGGAGTGTGAGGAGGATCTCCCGGAGATCGTCATGGTCGACGGCGTACGGCGGGTCCAGGAAGACGATGTCGTACGGCTCCCCGCCCGCCCGGGTCGCCGCGATCTGCTCCGCTTTGCCCGCCCGGAACTCGGCGCCCGGCAGGCCCAGCGTCCGGATGTTGTCCCGGATGGCCTTGGCGGCCTTGGCGTCGGCCTCGACCAGCAGGGCGTGGGCGGCGCCGCGGGAGAGTGCTTCCAGGCCGACGGCGCCGGAGCCCCCGTACAGATCGAGCACCCGGGCCCCTTCGACGCCGTGGAGCGACTCCCAGGTCGAGAAGAGGCCTTCGCGCATCCGGTCCGAGGTCGGCCGGGTGCCGGTGCCGGGGGGCACGGCCAGCCGTCGCCCGCCGGCGCTGCCGGCGATCACGCGGGTCATCTGGGGTCCTTCGGTACGGCGGTCGGGGGCCCGCGGTTCTCCCGCGGAGCTTCAACGATAGGTCGTGCCGCTCAGCCCTTCTCCAGGTACTGCTCCCGCTCGGTGTCCAGGAGGGCGTCCAGCGCGGTCCTCAGGCCGGGCAGCCGCTCCAGCCCGGGGTCCTCGGCCACGACGCGGGTGGCCTCCTCCCGGGCCTGGGCGATGACCTCCTCGTCCTCGATGACGGCGAGCATCCGCAGCGAGGAGCGCACGCCCGACTGGGCCTGGCCCAGGACATCGCCCTCGCGGCGCTGCTCCAGGTCGATCCGGGAGAGCTCGAATCCGTCGAGGGTGGCGGCGACGGCGGCGAGGCGGGCACGGGCGGGGCTCGCCTCGTGCATCTCGCTGACGAGCAGGCACAGGCCCGGCGCGGAGCCGCGGCCGACGCGGCCGCGCAGCTGGTGCAGCTGGGAGACGCCGAACCGGTCCGCGTCCATGATCACCATGACGGTGGAGTTCGGCACGTTCACACCGACCTCGATGACGGTCGTGGCGACCAGCACCTTGACCTCGCCCGCGGCGAACCGCCGCATGACGTCGTCCTTGTCGGCCGGGTCCATCCGGCCGTGGAGCACCTCGACCGACAGTCCGGCCAGGGGGCCGCGCGTCAGCTGCTCGGCGATGTCCAGGACGGCCAGCGGCGGGCGCTTGTCGCCCTCCTCCTCGGCGGCCTTCTTCTTCTTGGCGTCGGCCGCCTCGTCGAGGGAGTCGCCGATGCGCGGGCAGACCACATACGCCTGGTGGCCCTTCTCGACCTCCTCGCGGACCCGTTCCCAGGCCCGGCTCAGGAAGTGCGGCTTGTCCTTGGCGGGCACCACATGGGTGGCGATCGGCGAGCGCCCGGCAGGCAGTTGGTCCAGGACGGAGGTCTCCAGGTCGCCGAAGACGGTCATCGCCACCGTGCGCGGGATCGGGGTCGCGGTCATCACCAGCAGGTGCGGGGGCTGCTTCCCCTTGGACCGCAACGCGTCGCGCTGCTCCACCCCGAAGCGGTGCTGTTCGTCGACCACGACCAGACCGAGGTCGTGGAACTGCACCTTGTCCTCGATCAGCGCGTGCGTGCCGATCACGATCCCGGCCTCACCGGTGACCAGGTCGAGCAGCGCCTGCCGGCGCGCGGGCACCCCCATCGAGCCGGTGAGCAGCACCACCTTGGTTCCCCGGTCGGAGCCGCCGAGCATCCCCGCCTCGGCCAGCTCGCCCATCATCTCGGTGATGGAGCGGTGGTGCTGCTGGGCGAGCACCTCGGTGGGCGCGAGCATCGCGGCCTGCCCCCCGGAGTCGACGACGGCGAGCATCGCCCGCAGCGCGACCAACGTCTTGCCGCTGCCGACCTCGCCCTGGAGGAGGCGGTGCATGGGGTGGCTGGTGGCCAGGTCGTCGAAGATCTCCTTCGAGACGCTTCGCTGGCCCTCGGTGAGGGTGAAGGGCAGCTTGGCGTCGAAGGAGTCGAGCAGACCGCCGGGCGCCGGGCGGCGGGGGACGGCCGGGAGCTGGGAGTCGGCGTGGCGGCGGCGGGCCAGGGCGACCTGGAGGACGAAGGCCTCGTCCCATTTCAGGCGCTGGCGGGCGTCGTCGACGTCGGCCTTGGTGGCCGGCCGGTGGATCTTCACCAGTGCCTCGGTGAGCGGGATCAGCCCGCGGCCCTCGCGCAGGGAGGGAGGCAGCGGGTCCACGGCTTCCCGGACGCCGGGCAGCACCGCGTCGACCGCCTTGGAGATCTTCCAGGACTCCAGCTGCTTGCAGGCCGGATAGATCGGGATGAGCTGGTTGGCGAAGGCGGCCGCCGCGTCCGCGCCGCCGTCGTCCGCTTCCGTGCCGAGCGGCTCGTACGCGGGGTGGGCCAGCTGGAGCTTGCGGTTGAACATCGAGACCTTGCCCGCGAACATCGCGCGGCTGCCGGGCAGCAGGTCCTTGTGCGGCTTGTGGACGCCCGCGCCGAAGAAGACGAGCTGGAGCCGCCCGCTGCCGTCGGTGATGGTGACCTCCAGGCGCTTGCCGCGGCCGCCGTTGAAGGTCAGGATCCGGGCGTCGGCGACCTGGGCGACGACGGTCACGTGCTCGTCGATCTGGTCGGCGAGTCCGGCGAGGGGGGTCAGCTCGCCGCGCTCGGCGTACCGCCGGGGGTAGTGGTGGAGCAGGTCCAGGGCCGTATGCAGGCCGAGCTGCTCGGCCAGCACCTTCGCGGTGGCGGGTCCGAGCGTCTTCTTGAGGTCTTCGTCGAGCGCGGGCACGTTTTCCATTGCACACCATGGCACCGACAACCGGGGCATACGCCCTGCGGACGAGGGCGCTGCGGACGAGGGCCGGCTATTCGACTATTCGACGCCGATGAGCAGCGGCGCCGAGTACCGCCCACCCCGGTAGGTGACGGTGTCCACCGCCAGGTGCCCGTGCTGGACGTACGCCTCCAGGCGCTCCGCGAGGGCGTCCGGCACCTCGGGTCCCAGGACCAGGGTGACGAGTTCACCGCCGGAGCCGAGCATCCGTTCCAGGACGGCCTCCGCGGTCTCGGGCAGGCCGGTGCCGATGACGGCGACGTCGCCGTCGATGAGCCCGAGCACGTCGCCGGCCTGGCAGATGCCGGCGGAGGTGAAGGACTGCCGTTCGGCGACGGCCAGTTCGCCGTACCGGGTGGCCCCGGCCGCCGAGGTCATGGCGACCACGTCCTCGTCGAAGCTGGCGTCACCGTCGTGCACGGCGAGGGCAGCCAGGCCCTGGACCGCGGACCGGGTGGGGATCACGGCCACCCGTACGCCGTCGGCGCGGGCCTGCTCGGCCGCCGCGGCCGCGACCGCGCGCAGCTCGGTGCCGCCCGGCAGCAGCACCACCTCGCGGGCGTGCGCGCGCCGGATGGCTGCGACCAGTTCGGAGACGGCCGGTACGTCCCCGGGCCGCGCGAGCACGGTGGTCGCGCCCGCTTCGCCGCACAGCACGGCCAGTCCCTCGCCCGGGACCACGGCGACCACGGCGCGCTGGGCGCGCTCGCCCCGCGCCCGGCGCCGCTCGTCGCCGAAGTGGGTGATCCGGATCCGGTACGGCCGGCCGGCCACCACCCCGGCCTCCACTGCGGCTCCGGGGTCGTCGACGTGGACGTGGACGTTCCACAGCCCGTCGCCGCCGACGACGACGAGGGAGTCACCGAGCGCGTCGAGCCGTGCGCGCAGTTCCCCGACCTGCGCCTCGGAGGCCTCCAGCAGGTAGATCACCTCGTACGCCGGTCCCTCCGGCTCCTGCGCACAGGGCTCTGGCAGCTGCGGTACGGGTACGGCCCGGCCGCGCACCGGTTCGGCGGCGGGCTCCTGGCCGGACAGCGCCTGCCACAGGGCGCCCAGTACGGCGACCAGCCCGCAGCCCCCCGCGTCGACCACCCCGGCCCGGCGCAGCGCGGCCAGCTGCCCGGGGGTCTCGGCCAGGGCGGCGCGGGCGCCGTCGTAGGCGGCCCGGGCCACGTCCGCGGCGGTCCCGGCCTGGGCCTGCGCCGCCTCACCGGCCCGGGCCGCGGCCGCGGCGACGGTGAGCATGGTGCCCTCCACCGGGTGCGCGACGGCCGTGTACGCCTCCTCCGCGGCCCGGGTCAGCGCCTGGGCCAGCAGCCGGCCGGGCCCCCGCCCCCCGGGCTCGTCGCCCAGTACGTCGGCCACTCCGCGCAGCAACTGCGCCAGGATCGTCCCGGAGTTCCCGCGGGCCCCAATCAGCGCGCCGTGCGCGTAGGCCCGTACGGCCCGCGCCAGGGAGGTATCGGCCACGGGGGTCCGGGCTATGGCGTCGGTCACCCCGGGACCGGCCTTCCCGAAGGCCTCTTCCAGGGCGCGGTCGGCCGATTTGGCGGTCAGGTAGAGGTTGGTGCCGGTGTCCGCGTCCGCGACCGGGTAGACGTTGATCGCGTCGATGTCCTCGCGGGCCCGGCCCAGTGCGGCCACGGTCAGCGAGCTCCAGGTGCGCACCGCTTCGGCGTCGAGGGTGTGCGGCTGCGGCTCGTGCGGCACCGGGCGTTCCTCCTTGTGCGGGCCATGGTTCACCGCAGGGTAACCAAGGACGGACGGGGGGTCGGGACCGCGGGGCGGGGGCGGCGGCGGCCATGGTAGTTTTCTTGGACCGAGGCAGTCGTTGTATGCTGCTCCGGTTGCCCGATGAGAGTCGGGACTTTCCCCCCGGCAAACCACTTCAGATCTCTGATCCGGTGCGCCGGGTTTCACTGTAAGTGCATCTGAAGTCTTTGGAGTGACCTGTGGCTGCCAACTGCGACGTTTGCGCCAAGGGGCCGAGCTTCGGCAACAGCATCTCCCACTCGCACCGCCGTACGTCCCGTCGCTGGAACCCGAACATCCAGCGCGTCCGTGCCGTGGTCAATGGGACGCCGAAGCGCCTCAACGCCTGCACCTCGTGCATCAAGGCCGGCAAGGTCTCGCGCTGACGCCTCCCGTCGTAGCGCAGCCCCTTCCGGTTGCCAAGAAGGCCGGTTCACCTCTGGTGAACCGGCCTTTTGCCTTGTCCGGGGCCCGGGGGGAAGCTCAGCGCCACTGCCAGGCGTGATCCACCGGGCCGATGCCGCCGCCGAGCGCGAAGCCGGCCGCGATGGCGCCGGTGACGTACTCCTTGGCCTCCAGGGCGGCCTGCGGCACGTCCCGTCCCCTGGCCAGTCCGGCGGCGATGGCACTGGCGAGGGTGCAGCCCGTGCCGTGGGTGTGCCGGTTGCCGTTCCGGGGGGCCCGCAGCCAGGTGTGCCGGTCGCCGTCGGTCAGCAGGTCGACGGCCTCGTGCCCGGCCGTCAGGTGCCCGCCCTTGATCAGCGCCCACTTCGGCCCGTAGCCGAGGATCGCGTCGGCGGCCCGCCGCATGTCGTCCTCGGTCTCCACGACCAGGCCCGTCAGCTGCTCCACCTCGTCGAGGTTGGGCGTGGCCACGGTGGCCCGCGGCAGCAGCTCCTTGCGTACGGCGTCCAGCGCCGAGGCGGCGAGCAGCGCGTCCCCGTGCTTGGAGACCCCGACCGGGTCCACGACGACCGGGGCCCGGGTGCCGGCCAGCAGCTCCGCGACCGTTTCGACGAGTGCGGTGGAGGACAGCATCCCGGTCTTCACCGCGTCCACGCCGATGTCGTCCACCACGGCCCGGTACTGGGCCCTCACGGCCTCGGCGGGCAGCTCCCAGGCTCCGCGTACCCCGAGTGAGTTCTGGGCGGTCACAGCGGTGACCACGCTCATGCCGTGCACGCCGAGCGCCAGCATGGTCTTGAGGTCGGCCTGGATGCCCGCGCCACCGCCGGAGTCGGATCCGGCGACGGTCAGGCACAGCGGCGGCCGCGTCATCGCGTGGTCTCCTCGGCCGCGGGGTCGGCCCCGAAGTGGTCCCAGCCGCCGGTGCTCGTCCAGGGCGCGCCGTCCACGGTCACCTGGGGCAGCGCGGACCGGTTGAGCACCTCCCCGATGACCTTCCAGCGGGCCGGGAGTTTCACGTCGGGCGGGAAGGTCGCCACGATCGCGTGGTCCTCTCCCCCGGTGAGCACCCACTGCAGCGGGTCCACGCCGACGGCCTGCCCGATGTCGTGCATCTGGGTCGGGATGTCGACGGCCCCCGAGCGCAGGTCGATCCGTACCTTGCTGGCCTCGGCGATGTGCCCGAGGTCGGCGATCAGACCGTCGCTGACGTCGGTCATGGCGGTGGCTCCGAGTCCGGCGGCGGCGGGGCCCGCGTGGTACGGCGGCTCGGGGCGCCGGTGTGCCTCGACGAAGGCCCGCGGGGAGCGGAAGCCGCGCGAGAGCACGGCGAACCCGGCGGCGGACCAGCCCAGCCAGCCGGTGACGGCGACGACGTCGCCGGGCTGGGCGCCGGAGCGCAGGACGGGCTCGTGGTTGCGCAGGTCGCCGAGGGCGGTGATCGCCACGGTGATGGTGTCCCCGCGTACGACGTCCCCGCCCACGACGGCGGCGCCGGCGACCTGGCACTCGTCGCGGATGCCGTCCATCAGTTCGGTGGGCCAGGTGACCGGCAGCTCGGCCGGAACGACCAGGCCCAGGAGCAGCGCGGTCGGGACCGCGCCCATGGCCGCGATGTCCGCGAGGTTCTGCGCGGCGGCCTTGCGGCCGACGTCGTAGGCCGTGGACCAGTCGCGCCGGAAGTGCCTGCCTTCCAGCAGGATGTCGGTGCTCGCCACGACCCGCCGGTCGGGGGCCGACACGACCGCGGCGTCGTCGCCCGGTCCGAGCCGGACCGCCGGGGTGGTGGTGAGCCGTGAGGTGAGCTCTCTGATGAGCCCGAACTCCCCCAGCTCGCCCACAGTGCCCTTCATCGCTGTGCCCCTTCTTGCCCAGTCCGCTTGCGGTCGCGAGCCGTCACAGCTCTGGGTACCGTCAACAGATACGTCAACTTCTGCTCTCCGTACGCCCCGCCGTGCGCGGCGCCGGGCTCGCGGGTCTCCCCGCGGCGCTCGGTGACGCGGTACCGTGGCGTCCCTTCTTCCCCGGGCCCGGCCGATCTGCCAGGGCCCACCCGAAGGTTAGGGGAAATGATCCTCGTGGCCGCCTTGGAGGTTCCGTGGTACAGGCGTACATCCTCATCCAGACCGAGGTGGGCAAGGCGTCGTTCGTCGCCGAGTCCATCGCAGAGATCCCGGGGGTGATCCAGGCCGAGGACGTGACCGGCCCGTACGACGTGATCGTGCGCGCCCAGGCCGACACCGTGGACGACCTCGGCCGCATGGTCGTCGCCAAGGTCCAGCAGGTGGAGGGCATCACCCGCACCTTGACCTGCCCGGTGGTCCATCTGTAGCCCCGTCTACTCTTGGCCGGTGATGTCCCTCCACCGCCGGCCCTTGCGTCTACCCGCCCTGATGGCCCTGCTGGCCCTCGCGGGCTGTACCCCGGGCGGTGCCGAGGCCCGGGTGGATCCGCCGCCCACGCCGCCCGCCGACGTCGCGGAGCTCTGTGCAGCACTGCACGCGGAGCTTCCGGAGACGGTGGCCGGCCTGGCGCGGACCACGGTCGAACCCCGGTCCCCTCTGACTGCCGCGTGGGGCGGCTCGGCGATCGTACTGCGGTGCGGTATCCCCAAGCCCCCCGAGATGGCGGATCCGAAGCAGGAGGGCGTCCACGTCAACGGTGTGGCCTGGCTGCTGGAGGAACTCCCCGCCGACGCCGGGGGCGGTTTCCGCTTCACCACCGGGATGCGGCTGGCGTACACGGAGGTCCGGGTCGACAAGGAGCATGCCACGGATGCGGGGATGCTGGTCGGGCTCTCCACCGCCGTGGCCGGGACGGTGCCCGAGGGCATCTCCTCGTACTGACCCGACACCCCTGACCCCGCACACCGCCGCCCGCCGGCCATGCTGGTGAGGGCGGGCGGCGGGCGGTCGGCTGTACGGGGCCCTCGGCGGCGGCTAGCGCAGCCCGGTGGAGCGGCGCAGGGCGGCCTGGATCAGGCGGTCCACCAGCTCCTGGTACTCGATGCCCGACTCCTGCCACATCCGCGGGTACATGGAGATCGGCGTGAACCCCGGCATGGTGTTGATCTCGTTGATGACGAAGGTGCCGTCCTCGGTGAGGAAGAAGTCGGCGCGCACCAGGCCCTCGCAGGACGCGGCGTCGAAGGCCTCGATCGCGAGCCGCTGCACCTCGGCGGTCTGCTCCGGGGTGAGCGGGGCGGGCACGATCCCGGAGGCGGAGTCGATGTACTTCGCCTCGAAGTCGTAGAAGTCGTGGCTGGAGACCGGCGGGATCTCGGCGGGCGCGCTCGCTCGCGGCCCGTCCTCGAACTCCAGGACGCCGCACTCGATCTCGCGGCCGCGCAGCAGCGCCTCCACGATGATCTTCGGGTCGTGGCGGCGGGCTTCCTCGACGGCGTCGTCGAGGCCGGACGCGTCGTCGACCTTGGTGATGCCGATGGACGAGCCGGCGCGGGCGGGCTTGATGAACAGCGGCCAGCCGTGCTCACCGGCGAAGTCCAGGATCCGGGCGCGGGCGGCGTCCCGGTCGGCCTCCCACTCGCGGGGCCGGATGGTCACGTACGGGCCCACGCGCAGCCCGAAGGAGGTGAACACCCGCTTCATGTAGTCCTTGTCCTGGCCGACGGCCGAGGCGAGGACACCGGAGCCGACGTACGGGATGCCGGAGAGCTCCAGGAGGCCCTGCAGGGTGCCGTCCTCGCCGTACGGGCCGTGCAGTACGGGGAAGACGACGTCGACCTCGCCCAGGGCCTTGGGGACGGCGCCCGGCTCGGTGTAGACGACCTCGCGGTTGGCGGGGTCGACCGAGAGGACGACGGCGCCTTCCTCGGACTCGGCGAGCTGCTCGACGCTCGGAAGCCGGCGGTCGGCGATGGCCATCCGCTCCGGCTCGTCGGCGGTCAGCGCCCACCGGCCGTCCGTGGTGATGCCGATCGGCAGCACCTCGTACTTGGACCGGTCGATGGAGCGCAGCACGGCGCCCGCCGTGACGACCGAGATGGCGTGTTCCGAGCTGCGGCCGCCGAACACGACGGCCACGCGGGGCTTGCGGCCCTGCTGCTCAGGGGTCTGGGGGAGGTTCTCGCTGCTCATATCGCCACGAGGGTACCCGCTCAGACGTCCGGAACGGAGTCAGCGGCGTTCCGGTTTGGCGCTGCGTCCCATCAGTTCCTTGAGAGCGACCAGGGTCGGCTTGCCGTGGTGGACGATGTCCACCACGGTGTCCGTGATGGGCATGTCCACTCCGTACCGGCGCGCCAGATCGGCCACGGACTGGCAGGACTTGACTCCCTCGGCGGTCTGCTTGGTGACCGCGATGGTCTCCTCCAGGGTCATCCCGCGGCCGAGGTTGGTGCCGAAGGTGTGGTTCCGGGAGAGCGGCGAGGAGCAGGTGGCGACCAGGTCGCCGAGGCCCGCGAGGCCGGAGAAGGTGAGCGCGTCGGCTCCCATCGCCAGGCCCAGACGGGTCGTTTCGGCGAGGCCGCGGGTGATGAGCGAGCCCTTGGTGTTGTCGCCCAGTCCCATGCCGTCCGCGATGCCGACGGCGAGGCCGATGACGTTCTTGACGGCTCCGCCGAGTTCGCAGCCGACGACGTCGGTGTTGGTGTACGGGCGGAAATACGGGGTGTGGCAAGCGGCCTGGAGGCGCTGCGCCACGGCCTCGTCCACGCAGGCGACCACGGAGGCCGCGGGCTGCCGGGCGGCGATCTCGCGGGCCAGGTTGGGCCCGGTGACGACGGCGACGCGGTCGGCCGGGACCTTGGCCACCTCCTCGATGACCTCGCTCATCCGCTTCGCTGTGCCGAGTTCGATGCCCTTCATCAGGGAGACGAGCACGGTGTCGGGGGCCAGCAGGGGCGCCCATTCGGCGAGGTTGCCGCGCAGGGTCTGGGAGGGGATGGCGAGCACGGTGAAGTCGGCGCCGCGCGCAGCCTCGGCCGGGTCCGTGGTGGCGCGGATGTTCGCGGGGAGTTCCACTCCGGGCAGGTAGTCCGGGTTGGTCCGGCCGGTGTTGACGGCGTCGACCAGCTCCTGACGGCGGCCCCACAGGGTCACCTCGCACCCGGCGTCGGCGAGCACCATGCCGAAGGCGGTGCCCCAGGAGCCCGTTCCGTAGACGGCTGCCTTCACGGGACGTGTCACTTCATGCCCTCCCCTGCGGCCTTGCGCCGCTGTTCCGCTCTGGCCTTGCGATGGTCGTACAGCTGCCCGGGCGCGATTTCGCCCCGCACTTCCTCCAGCAGCCCGGTGATGGCCGCCATGATGACCTCGGTGGCCTCCTTGAGCACTTCCGGTGTGGGTTCCCGGTCGTAGAAGGCGGTGAGGTCCACGGGCGGTCCGGCGAGCACCTGGAGGGTCTTGCGCGGGAAGAGCCGGACCCTGTTCCTCCTGGCATACGGCGGCATCGCGAGGTTCGCGCCCCACTGGGCCACCGGAATGACGGGTGCCTTGGTGATCAATGCGACACGGGCGGCGCCGGTCTTGCCGGCCATCGGCCACATGTCCGGGTCGCGGGTGAGGGTGCCTTCCGGGTAAAAGGCCACGCATTCACCGCGCTCGATCGCGTCCACCGCGGCCCGGAATGCGTCCAGGGCGTTGGTGCTCTCCCGGTAGACCGGGATCTGTCCGGAGCCGCGCAGGATCGCGCCGACAATGGGGACCTTGAAGAGGGCCGCCTTCGCGAGCAATCGGGGCACCCGGCCGGTGTTGTACTGGAAGTGCGCGTAGGAGAGCGGGTCCAGATACGAGTTGTGATTGACGGCGGTGATAAATCCACCCTCGGCCGGAATGTGCTCCATTCCCCGCCAGTCCCGCTTGAAGAGCACTACCAGCGGCGGTTTCGCGATGACCGCCGCCAGGCGGTACCAGAAGCCGATTCTGCGGCGGGACACTCGGACACCTTCCTCTAGGACCGGTGCGCGGTGTGGGCACCTCGTCGGCCGGACAAGTGTGGCTCCAGGCCCGGTCTCTGTCGAGAACACCGTACGCCCCGCTCACACCACGGGACTCCCGGGCTGCCGGGACAGAGGTGACAATGGGCCGACACACGGCCCGGCCGCGATCCGGTCACGGGCTGCGAGCGCGCCGTGGCGCACCGGAGGGAAGGGGTCGGCCACGAACGCCGTCTGGAGTCTGGTGGTCCCGCTCAAGCCCCTGGCGCTGGCCAAGAGCCGTCTCGCGGGGGCCGTGGGCGCGTCCCGTCCGGGGCTCGCGCTGGCCTTCGCCCAGGACACCGTCGCCGGGGCGCTGGCCTGTGCCTCCGTGGCGGATGTGGTGGTCGTCACGGACGACGGGCTGGCCGGGACGGAACTGGCCCGGCTGGGCGCCCGCATCGTGCCGGACGCCCCGGGCGCCGGACTCAACGCGGCGCTGGCCCACGGGGCGCGGGCGATACGCACGGCCCGGCCGCGGGCCGCGGTGGCCGCGATGAACGCGGATCTGCCCGCGCTGCGCCCGCCGGAATTGCTACGCGTGCTCGATACCGCTTCGGCATTTCCGCGGGCATTTCTGGCGGACGCGGAGGGAATCGGGACGACCCTGCTTTCCGCTGCTCCGGACGAGGAATTGACCCCCTCGTTCGGTGGCCCGTCGCGGGCCCGGCATTCGGCGTCGGGGGCTGTGGAAATCGCGCTGTCGGGCGTCGACAGCGTGCGCCGGGACGTGGACACGGCGGCTGATCTACGGACGGCCCTCGCCCTCGGCGTCGGCCTTCACACGGCCCGATACAGTGCCGGTATGCAGGCGACCGCGTACACGTACGACTCCCAGACCCGCAGCGGCAGTGTGCTGCTGGACGACGGCACTCCGGTGCCCTTCGAGGCCGCGGCGTTCGACGCGGGCGGCCTGCTGATGCTGCGCCCGGGGCAGCGGGTGCGGATCGAGACCGACGGCGAGGGCGCGGACCTCCGGATCACCCTGGTGACCCTGCAGACCTTCTGACGTAGGGGCCGGGGCGGCCCGGCCGGCGCGGACAGCACCGCGGGCCGGCTTCCCCTCGGGGGGAAGCCGGCCCGGCGTGTGTGACTCGTGCCCTTACTTGCTGCGGGCGGTGGTCTTCTTCGCGGTGGCCTTGCGCGTCGCCGTCTTCTTGGCGGGCGCCTTCGTCGCGGTGGCCTTCTTGGCCGCCGGAGCGGTCTTCTTGGCGGTCGCCGTGGCCTTCTTGGCGGGGGTCGCCTTCTTGGCCGTGGCGGTCTTCGCGGCCGGCGTGGTCTTCTTGGCCGTGGCGGTCTTGGCCGTGGTCTTCTTCGCGGCCGGCGTGGCCTTCTTGGCGGTGGTCTTCTTCGCCGCCGTGGTCTTCGAGGCCGCCGCCTTCGCCGTGGTCCGCTTCGCGGCGGCCTTCTTGCCCGCCTTCGCGATGGTGGGGGGCGGCCCGGAAAGGCTGCCCTTGGGCGCCTTCTTCACCGACACCTCGCCGCCCTTGGGCAGCTTCTTGGTGCCGCTGACCAGGTCCTTGAAGCCCTGGCCCGCACGGAAGCGCGGGACCGAGGTCTTCTTGACCCGGACGCGCTCACCCGTCTGCGGGTTGCGGGCGTAGCGGGCCGGACGGTCGACCTTCTCGAACGAGCCGAAGCCCGTGACCGAGACACGGTCGCCCGCGACGGTCGCGCGGACGATCGCGTCCAGTACCGCGTCGACAGCGTCCGCGGCCTGCTGGCGGCCGCCCAGCTTGTCGGCAATCGCTTCTACGAGCTGCGCCTTGTTCAACGTCTTCCCCTTCGGAGACTTCGCCAGAACGAATGTGTTCAAGCTTATTTCGCACGTTAGGCGGATATATACCGCAAATCAAACACGAAACGGGCTAATCACCCTAGTGCCGCAACGCTGTAGGCCGTTACGGAGTTCCTTCGCATCAGTCGCCTTCAGGGAATCGACCCTCGTCGAGGTCCTTCATCAACCTGTCCAGGCGCCTTGCCGCATCGGCGAGATCATGCTTCGCCGCGGCCGTGACGACCAACAGCTTCCGGGACAGCGCCATCCTTACGCCCTCCGGGACTTGCAGTGAGCGCACCCGTGTGTGTGCTTCTTTCAGCCGGTCCGCGACGAGTTCGTAGAGCTCGAGTTGACTGTCGCGTTCCATGCACAGATTGTGCCATCTGGGGCGAGTTGTCGCCTCACGGGGCCTCAACAAACGCCTGTGCCCCCCGCCGGAAGGCGGGGGGCACGGTGTTGCCGATGTGATCACTCAAGGGCGAATAAGCGCTGATCAGGCTGGAATCAGACCCTAATCGTGCGCGGCTTGAAGACCGGGCGGGTGCTTTCGTACGTGGAGATGTCCGCTTCGTTCTGAAGGGTGATGGAGATGTCGTCCAGCCCCTCCAGCAGTCGCCAGCGGGCGTTGTCGTCGAGTTCGAACTCCGCGACGACGCCTTCCGCTCGCACCTGGCGGTCGACCAGGTCGACCGTGATCTCGGCGGTAGGATCCGCCTCGGTCAGCTGCCACAGCCGCTCGACGGTCTCCTGGGGCAGCACGACGGTCAGCAGACCGTTCTTCAGCGAGTTCCCCCGGAAGATGTCGGCGAAGCGGGAGGAGATGACCGTCTTGAAGCCGAAGTTCTGCAGCGCCCACACGGCGTGCTCGCGCGAGGAGCCGGTACCGAAGTCGGGGCCGGCGACCAGCACGGTCGCGCCGGCCCGCTCGGGCTGGTTGGTGATGAACTGCGGGTCCTTGCGCCAGGCCTCGAAGAGCCCGTCCTCGAACCCGTCGCGAGTGATCTTCTTCAGCCAGTGGGCCGGGATGATCTGGTCGGTGTCGACATTGCTGCGGCGCAGCGGGACGGCCCGGCCGGTGTGCGTGGTGAAGGCTTCCATGGTTCTCAGACTCCGGCGGTCGCGTTGGCGTCGGACAGGTCGGCGGGCGAGGCCAGATGGCCCAGCACCGCGGTGGCGGCGGCCACCTGCGGGGAGACCAGGTGGGTACGCCCGCCCTTGCCCTGCCGGCCCTCGAAGTTGCGGTTGGAGGTGGACGCGGAGCGCTCACCGGGCGCGAGTTGGTCGGGGTTCATGCCCAGACACATCGAGCAGCCCGCGTGCCGCCATTCGGCGCCGGCCTCCTTGAAGACCTTGTCCAGGCCCTCTTCCACGGCCTGCAGGGCGACCCGGACCGAGCCCGGGACGACCAGCATCCGTACGCCGTCGGCGACTTTGCGGCCCTCGATGATCCCGGCGACGGCGCGCAGGTCCTCGATGCGGCCATTGGTGCAGGAACCTACGAAGACGGTGTCGACCTTGATGTCGCGCAGCAGCTGCCCGGCGGTCAACCCCATGTACTCCAGGGCCTTTTCGGCGGCCATGCGCTCCGAAGCGTCCTCGTACGAAGCCGGGTCGGGGACACGGGCGGACAGCGGCGCGCCCTGGCCCGGGTTGGTGCCCCAGGTGACGAACGGGGCCAGCGTCGTGCCGTCGATGACGACCTCGGCGTCGAAGACCGCGTCGTCGTCGGTGCGCAGGGTCTTCCAGTACGCGACCGCCGCGTCCCAGTCCTCGCCCGCGGGCGCGTGGTCGCGTCCCCGCAGGTAGTCGAAGGTGGTCTGGTCGGGAGCGATCATGCCCGCGCGGGCGCCGGCCTCGATCGACATGTTGCAGATGGTCATGCGGGCTTCCATCGACAGCCGCTCGATGGCCTCGCCGCGGTACTCCAGGATGTACCCCTGGCCGCCACCGGTGCCGATCTTGGCGATGATCGCCAGGATCAGGTCCTTCGCGGTGACGTCGTCGGCCAGCGCGCCGGTGACGGTGATCGCCATCGTCTTCGGGCGGGCCAGCGGCAGCGTCTGGGTGGCCAGCACGTGCTCCACCTGGCTGGTGCCGATGCCGAAGGCCAGCGCGCCGAAGGCGCCGTGCGTGGAGGTGTGCGAGTCGCCGCAGACCACGGTGGTGCCGGGCTGGGTCAGGCCCAGCTGCGGTCCCACGACGTGGACGACGCCCTGCTCGACATCACCCAGCGAGTGCAGGCGCACGCCGAACTCGGCGCAGTTCTTGCGCAGCGTCTCCAGCTGGGCCCGGGAGACCGGGTCCGCGATCGGCTTGTCGATGTCGAGCGTGGGGGTGTTGTGGTCCTCGGTCGCGATGGTGAGGTCGAGGCGCCGGACCGGACGGCCGGCCTGGCGCAGGCCGTCGAAGGCCTGGGGGCTGGTCACCTCGTGCAGCAGGTGCAGATCGATGAAGAGGAGATCGGGCTCGCCTTCGGCGCGCCGGACGACATGGTCGTCCCAGACCTTCTCCGCGAGTGTCCTACCCATCGCTTTCCCTCCGGCCGGCCGGTTGTGCCGGCGCTTCTTAGAGATGTGGTGCGCCTGATCGCCCGTACCCCACGTGCCGGGCGACGGCTCGGACCCAGTGGTTCGTGGACCCGCACATACAGACTCGCTCGTTCTTGGAAAAATTGAACTTGCGTTTCACAGTGTGAGACGCGAATATCGTTTCATGGACAACTCTAGCGGCGTCGGCGTTCTCGACAAGGCAGCTCTGGTATTGAGCGCACTGGAGTCCGGTCCGGCCACCCTCGCCGGGCTGGTCGCGGCGACAGGGCTCGCACGACCCACGGCACATCGCCTTGCCGTGGCACTGGAACACCACCGGATGGTGGCGAGGGACATGCAGGGCCGGTTCATCCTCGGCCCGCGGCTGGCGGAGCTCGCCGCCGCGGCCGGCGAGGACCGCCTGCTGGCCACGGCGGGACCGGTACTCACCCACCTCCGGGACGTGACGGGGGAGAGCGCGCAGCTCTACCGCCGTCAGGGAGACATGCGCATCTGCGTGGCGGCCGCGGAGCGGCTGTCAGGCCTGCGGGACACCGTCCCGGTCGGCTCCACGCTCCCGATGAAGGCCGGCTCGGCCGCGCAGATCCTGATGGCGTGGGAGGAGCCCGAGCGGCTCCACCGCGGCCTTCAGGGTGCGCGCTTCACGGCGACCGCGCTCTCGGGCGTACGGCGCCGCGGCTGGGCGCAGTCGATCGGCGAGCGGGAGCCCGGCGTGGCGTCCGTCTCGGCTCCGGTGCGCGGGCCGTCGAACCGCGTGGTGGCCTCGGTGTCGGTCTCCGGGCCGATCGAGCGCCTGACCCGGCACCCGGGCCGGATGCACGCCCAGGCCGTCATCGACGCGGCCGCCCGCCTCACGGAGGCCCTGCGCCGCTCCGGCTGATCCCCTCCCGGTCCGCCGACCCACCTCCACTCCCCCCGGGTCCGGGGGCGCGTACGACGCCGCACACGTCCGAACACGCGCCTCCAGGCCCGTACTTGCGTCCGCCGCGTCTGTGCCGGGAACAGCGAAGAGACCCTCCGCGATGATCGCGAAAGGCCTCTTCCGTGCGTACCCCCGACCGGATTCGAACCGGCGCTACCGCCTTGAGAGGGCGGCGTGCTAGGCCGCTACACAACGGGGGCTAGCTGGTGCTGCTGTTACTGCGCTGGGCTACCAGGACTCGAACCTAGAATAAGGGAACCAGAAACCCTCGTGTTGCCAATTACACTATAGCCCAAAGTGGTCTAGACCAGACCAACGTACCCCCGACCGGATTCGAACCGGCGCTACCGCCTTGAGAGGGCGGCGTGCTAGGCCGCTACACAACGGGGGCCCTAGCGATCCTGCGTCAAGACGTCCGGGTGCGACCCAGGAGATCTCGCGGGAAGGATCTGTACCCCCGACCGGATTCGAACCGGCGCTACCGCCTTGAGAGGGCGGCGTGCTAGGCCGCTACACAACGGGGGCTAAGCACTGCTACTGCACTGCGCTGGGGTACCAGGACTCGAACCTAGAATAAGGGAACCAGAAACCCTCGTGTTGCCAATTACACCATACCCCACCAAAAGTCAACCCTTGCGAGGGCTTTCATTCGGGTGGCGCCTCCGTCCGGCCTTTCGGCCCGCTCCGGCGGCGCAGAAAGAACATTACCGGATGCCTGACCGTGCTCCAAAACGGGTATCCCGTGCCAGCAGCTCCGGGAGCAGGTCGAGCCCGGCAATCCGGTGCACGCCGTCGGGCCCCGGTCCGCGCCCGCCGTCACGGTCGAGCCAGACCGCCACGAGCCCGGCGTCACGGGCGCCGCGCGCGTCGATCTCCGGCTGGTCCCCCACGTACGCCACCTCTGCCGGACGCAGTCCGAGCGCCTCGCACGCGGCGAGGAAGGCCGCGGCCTCGGGCTTGCTCACTCCCAGCTCGGCGGCGCAGACCAGCACCTCGAAACGCTCGCGCAGCCCGAGGTGACGCAGTTTGGGGTCCTGGTTCGCGGTGGAGGAGTTGGAGAGCACCCCGTGCCGGTAGCCGGCCGCCAGGGCGTCCAGTACGGGCACCACGTCGGGGAACACCGCCCAAGCGGCCTTGTAGTGCTCGACGTACCGGTCGAACCAGGTGTCGCTCTCCTCGTCGGTCATCGCGGGCGCCCCGAGGAAGTCCCGCACCCGGTCCCGGCGCTGCCCCTGGAAGGTGACCTCACCGGCGGCGAAGCGCGCCCAGTGCCGGTCGGTGGTCTCCCGCCACAGCGCGAGGGCCGCGCCCGGGGACGCGTACCGCTCCCCCAGCCCCTCCTGGGCGAGGTGCCGCGCGAGCCCGGCCGTATCCGCGCCCGTGTAGTCGAACAGCGTGTCGTCGATGTCCCAGAGCACGGCGCGGATCTGCATGCCTCCGACGCTACGACACCGCGGGGCTCTCATGTGCGGTGATGCGGAAGGAGCCGGCGGGCGGGCGGCCGCCCGGCGGCCGGCACCCCGGACATGCCGCAGGGGGGCGGCGGCCGGGATCCGGCCGCCGCCCCCCTGCGGGACGTACGGGAGGCCTCAGGCCGTGAGCCTGGCCAGGGCCGCGTCGATGCGGGCCAGGGACCTGTCCTTGCCCAGGATCTCAAGGGACTCGAAGAGCGGCAGGCCGACCGTGCGGCCGGTGACGGCCACGCGGACCGGGGCCTGGGCCTTGCCGAGCTTGAGACCGTGAGCCTCGCCGGCGGTCAGGACGGCCTGCTTGAGGGATTCCGGGTCCGACCAGTCGGCGCTCGACAGGTTCTCGCGCGCCGTCGTGAGCAGCGCGGCCGGCTCACCCTTCATCGCCTTGTCCCAGGAGGGCTGGTCGAAGACCGGCTCCTTCAGGAAGAGGAAGTCGACATTGGCCGTGATGTCCGACAGGACGGTCACGCGGGTCTGGGCGTACGGCGCGATGCGCGCCCAGGCCTCGGCGTCGAAGTCCTCGGGCGCCCAGTTGGCGTGCGGGGCCCGGAGCCACGGGGCGCAGGCGTCCGCGAAGTCCTTCGGGTCCAGCATGCGGATGTGGTCGGCGTTGATCGCTTCGGCCTTCTTGATGTCGAAGCGCGCCGGGTTGGCGTTCACCCCGTCGATGTCGAACTTCGCCACCATCTCCTCGATCGAGAAGACGTCCTGGTCCTTGGAGAAGGACCAGCCGAGGAGCGAGAGGTAGTTCAGCAGGCCCTGGGGGAGGAAGCCGCGCTCGCGGTACAGGTTGAGCGAGGACTCGGGGTCGCGCTTGGAGAGCTTCTTGTTGCCCTCGCCCATCACGTACGGCAGGTGGCCGAAGGACGGGATCCGCTGCGCGACGCCCAGTTCGATCAGCGCCTTGTAGAGGGCGATCTGGCGCGGGGTCGACGAGAGGAGGTCCTCGCCGCGCAGCACGTGGGTGATCTCCATGAGCGCGTCGTCGACCGGGTTGACCAGCGTGTACAGCGGGGCGCCGTTGGCCCGGAGGATGCCGAAGTCCGGCACGTTCTCCGGGGTGAAGGTCAGCTCGCCGCGCACGAGGTCGGTGAAGGTGATCGGCTCGTCGGGCATCCGGAAGCGGACGATGGAGGCGCGGTGCTCGCCCTGGTACGCCTCGACCTGCACGGTGGTCAGCTCGCGGCAGTGGCCGTCGTAACCGGAGGGCTTGCCGGCCGCCCGGGCGGCCGCGCGGCGGGCGTCGAGCTCCTCGGTGGTGCAGTAGCAGCTGTACGCGTAGCCGCCGTCGATCAGCTTCTTCGCGACGTCCGCGTAGATGTCCATGCGCTGGGACTGGCGGTACGGGGCGTGCGGACCGCCCACCTCGGGGCCCTCGTCCCAGGTGAAGCCGAGCCAGCGCAGCGAGTCGAGCAGCTGGTCGTACGACTCCTCGGAGTCGCGGGCCGCGTCCGTGTCCTCGATGCGGAAGACGAACGTACCGCCGTGGTGGCGGGCGAACGCCCAGTTGAAGAGGGCGGTGCGGACCAGGCCCACGTGGGGGTTGCCGGTCGGGGAGGGACAGAAACGTACGCGAGGGGGTACCCCCTGCTCGAGCGGAGCCGAGAGCTTGGGGGAGGGTCCGTTAACCACGCTTGATCACCTTGTTGGTGAGAGTGCCGATGCCTTCGATGGTGACGGCGACCTCGTCGCCGACGTTGAGGGGGCCGACTCCGGCCGGGGTCCCCGTGAGGATGACGTCGCCGGGGAGCAGCGTCATGGCCTCGCTGATGTGGACGATCAGGTCCTCGATGGAGCGGACCATGTCGCTGGTGCGGCCGAGCTGGCGCTGTTCGCCGTTGACCGTGCACTGGATGGTCAGGTCGCTCGGGTCCAGATCGGTCTCGATCCAGGGGCCCAGGGGGCAGGAGCTGTCGAAGCCCTTGGCACGGGCCCACTGCTTTTCGCGCTGCTGGACGTCGCGCGCGGTGACGTCGTTGGCGCAGGTGTAGCCGAGGATGACGTCCTTGACGCGCTCCTTGGGGACCTCGCGGCACATACGGCCGATGACCACGGCGAGCTCCGCCTCGTGGTGGAGGTCCTGGGAGAAGGAGGGGTAAGTGATCGGGTCGCCCGAGCCGACCACCGAGGTGGAGGGCTTGAAGAAGATGATGGGGGCGTCCAGACGGCCTTGATCGTCGAAGATGGCGTTGCCGAGCTCCGCCGCGTGCTCCGCGTAGTTGCGACCGACGGCCACGACCTTGTTCGGGAGCACGGGCGGCAGCAGCCGGACCTTGCTGAGCGGGACCTTCGTACCGGAGAGCTCGAAGTCCGCGAACGGGATGCCCTTGATGATGTCGAGGACGAGCTCCCCCGCGTCGCCGGGGGCAGTGCTGCCCTCGACCGCGCCGAACGCGACGTTACCGTCGATCGAGAACCTGGCGATGCGCACGTGTTGCGTCTGCCCCTCTGTATTTCCGCTGGCTGGAGTCTGTGGTCCCCAGGCTAACGCGGCGGGCAGGGGCGCTTCGCGCTCCTTGTGCGCGTGGCTACAGCGCGGAGGCGGCGACGGGCGCGTCCATCAGGATGGTGCGGCGCGGGTTGGCGGTCTGGGTGGGCAGCTCGACGGCGTGCTCCGGCGCCGGCGGGGCCTGCATCTCCTCGGCGTCCTTGAGGTGCGCGAGGGTGGTGCGGCGCGGGTTGGCTATGTTGCGGAACATCGTCGTCGTCTTCATCTGAGTCTGGGGCCCTCGGTCTGATCTGTGGATGTCGGTTGTGGCACGCGCCAACCCTGGCGCCAACCCTTTAAGAGGCAAGGCTAAACATCTGAATCCCCCGTCGAACCGGGAAGTAATGGCCACGGCTATGTGAGTTTGCTCACCCACGGCCAGGCATTAGCGGCATAACGGACAGTCAACTCCGCATGCCGAAACGGACATTGCGCCACTGAATGCGTCATTCCGCTCCTGATCATCTCGACTGGGACACCTTGACAGGCGCGATGTTTGGGCGGTGTAAGTCCGATTCATCCCGAAACAGAACCACGTGCTGTAGCGCGACCGTCACAAGCCGTCACGGACCCTCCGGGCCGACACGCGCACCTTGTTGGAGATCCTCCTCTGTGCTGGAATTCGCGGGACCGCCGCGGGAATCAGCCGGCGCGCAGGTGGCGCGACTCAGCGCCGAGCGCGGCGGCAAGGAGAGGGAGACGCGCCGGTCACCGACGACCACCATGGGGCCGGTAGTGCCCCACGACTCGACACCGTCCCACCGGTCGCCCGGCGGGACGCCTGGTCCAGAGGTTGCGACGCTAGTGCAGGGACGATTCAAGAGGGATGGAATGGGGTCTCCCCAGGCCCGCCAGGGCCGAGGGGACGCTGCGTCCGAGCAGGAGCCGCGTGGCGGGACCGACCGTGGCTCCTCGCCCCAGCACGCCCAGAACCGCGGGCCGGCTGTCGAAGGCGCAGGCCGCGACTCCTCCTCCGCGCTGAAGGCGCAGGGCCGCGGGAAGTCCGTCAAGGCCAGGGCCAAAGCGGGCCCGGTCGAGCAGGACGTGGCGATACCCAAGGCCCCCAGTGGGTCCGGCTCTCGCCTCGCCATGCAGAACTGGCGCATCAGCACGCGACTGGTGTCGCTGCTGACCCTGCCGGTCGTCGCCGCCACCACGCTCGGTGGCTTCCGCATCAACGACTCGCTGAACGACATCTCGCAGATGGAGCACATGCAGCTCCTGACGACGATGACCCGGCAGGCGACCAACCTCGCGGCCATGCTCCAGGAGGAGCGGGACAAGTCCGCGGGTCCGTTGTCGGTCGACAAGTCGGGCAAGGCCAACAGCCTCGTACAGGACGTCCGCGAGCAGACCGACCAGGCCGTCACCGCCTTCGCCGCGGCGACCGACAAGGTCGACAGCGCGCAGGACAAGGACGAGACCCTCAAGTCGATCCGCAACAACATCCTGCAGATCGGTCGCCAGCTCACCGGCATCGAGGACATCCGCAGGAAGGCGTACGCCAGCGGCGCCCAGCAGACCGTCACCGAGTACAACTCTCTGATCGTCGGACTGCTCTCGCTCTCCCAGGACATGGCCCAGGCCACCTCCAACCCTGAGATGATCAAGCGCACGCGCGCCCTCGCGGCCTTCTCCTCCGCCAAGGAGTACGCCTCCATCCAGCGCGCGATCATCGCCGCCTCGCTCCCTGCGAGCAACACCGAGCAGGGCCTCCTGAAGGAGAACGACCGCCTGTACGCGCTCTCCGCGTTCAAGGGCGAGGCACAGGCGAAGACGACCTTCGAGCTCGTCTACCAGGGCCGGCCCGAGGAACTCCTCGCAGCGCTCGGCGAGGGCAACTCGGAGATCAGCGCCGCCAACCACTACGCGCGCCGCGTCCTGAGCACCGAGGGGCAGTTCGCCAAGGAGAAGAACCGGTCCTGGATGGACTGGTACGACGCCGACGGCACCAAGCTCCAGACCATGACGCGCATCGAGCGCTCCCTGCTCGAGGAGATGGAGCAGAAGGCCCGCGAGCTCAAGAGCGAGTCGCAGCAGGACGCCATCATCAACGGTGCCCTGATCCTCCTCGTCCTCGGTGTCTCCCTCGTCGGTGCCTTCGTCATGGCCCGCTCGATGATCCGCTCGCTGCGCCGCCTGCAGGACACCGCGACGCGCGTGGCCCAGGACCGGCTGCCCGAGCTCGTCAAGCAGCTGTCCGAGTCCGACCCGCAGGAAGTCGACACGACCGTGGAGTCGGTCGGCCTGCACACCCGCGACGAGATCGGCCAGGTGGCCGCGGCCTTCGACGACGTGCATCGCGAGGCCGTTCGCCTCGCCGCCGAGCAGGCCCTCCTCCGGGGCAACGTCAACGCGATGTTCACCAACCTCTCGCGCCGCTCGCAGGGTCTGATCCAGCGCCAGCTCTCGCTCATCTCCGAGCTGGAGTCGCGCGAGGCGGACCCCGACCAGCTGTCCTCGCTCTTCAAGCTCGACCACCTCGCGACCCGCATGCGCCGTAACGGCGAAAACCTCCTCGTCCTCGCGGGCGAGGAGCCGGGCCGCAGGTGGACCCGCCCCGTCCCGCTCGTCGACGTGCTCCGTGCCGCCGCGTCCGAGGTGGAGCAGTACGAGCGCATCGAACTGTCCTCCGTGCCCGGCACCGATGTCGCCGGCCGCGTCGTCAACGACCTCGTGCACCTCCTCGCCGAGCTGTTGGAGAACGCCACCTCGTTCTCCTCCCCGCAGACCAAGGTCAAGGTCACCGGTCACGCGCTGCCCGACGGCCGTGTGCTCGTCGAGATCCACGACACCGGTATCGGCCTCTCCCCCGAGGACCTCGCCGCGATCAACGAGCGGCTCGCCTCGCCGCCGACCGTAGACGTCTCCGTCTCCCGCCGCATGGGCCTGTTCGTGGTCGGCCGCCTGTCCCTGCGACACGGCATCCGCATCCAGCTGCGCCCCTCCGACTCGGGCGGTACGACGGCCCTCGTCATGCTGCCGGTGGACGTCGCCCAGGGCGGCAAGAAGCCGGCTCCGACGGCGGGCCAGGGCGGTCCGGGTGGCCAGGGCGGCCCGACGGGCGGCCAGGGTGCTCCCGGTGGGCAGGCCTCCATGGCCGGTGCGGGCGGACGTCCGCCCGTGGGCACGGGCCCGCAGCGCGGCCAGGTCGCCGGTGGCGCCCAGCGGGCCGCTCTGCCCGGGCGCGACGGCGCCACAGGTCAGCAGCGTCCGCAGGGACCGCAGGGACCGCAGGGCGGTCGGCCCCAGCAGCAGGGCGGCCCCGGTGCCACCGGTGCCCGCCCGCAGCAGGGTGCGCCGACCGCCGGTCCGGGCGCCCAGGGCGGTCCGGGTGCCTTCGGCTCCGGCGCGCCGCTGCCGGGCCGTGGTCCGGCGGGTGGTCCCGCCGGTGGTCCGCAGGCCCGTCCGGCGTCGGCGCCCTCCGCGCCGACCACGTCCGGTCAGGCCGGTTTCCCGCAGGGCAACGGCTTCGAGCGGCCGCAGCCGCAGTCGCAGCAGGGCGCCGCTCCCTCGGCTCCCGCTTCGCGCGGCTCCCGGCCGCAGCTGCCGCCGCGCGCCGGCGCCGCCCCCACCCGCCCGGAGCTTCCGGGCCCGCAGACCACCAGCTGGGGCGCCGACCAGGCGCGCGGCCACGACGAGCTGTCGGGCCCGGGTTCGACGGCCGAGTTCGCCCGTCCGGACTTCAACGCCCCGCTGCCCCAGGCGGACGGCGGCAACAGCGCGTCCGGGGGACAGTACGAGCGTCCGGAGCTGCGCGGACCCGCGGACCCGTCCTCGACCGGACAGTTCGCCCGCCCGGGTTCCCAGGCGCAGCGTCCCGGCGGTCCCGGGGTCGGCGGCTTCGCTCATCAGCCCCAGGCTCCGCAGCCGGGCGGCGACTACGCACCCGTACCGCCTTCGCGTCCCGAGGCTCCCCGGCTGCCGCAGGCCCACCGGCCCGAGGCACTGCCCGCGGCGCCCGGCTCCGGCGACGGCCGCAGCCCGATCTTCGACACGCTGGAGTCGAACTGGTTCCGCGAGGAGGGGCAGCAGCCTCCCGCGAACGGACTGGCCGTACCCCAGCAGCCGCAGCAGTCCGCCCCGGCCGCGCAGCAGCGCGGTCAGGAGCGTGCGGCCGAGCCCGCCCCGGCGGCGACCGGAAGCATGCCGACCGTCAGCTGGCGGTCCTCGCCGAACGACGAGCTCATGCGGCAGGCCGAGCGCGTGCGCCAGCCCGCCGCCGGCGGTATCACGACCTCGGGGCTGCCCCGCCGGGTCCCGCGGGCGAACCTCGTGGCCGGCACCGCGCAGCAGCAGTCCGAGGCCCAGGCCGGTCCTCAGGTCTCGCGTGCGCCGGACGACGTCCGCGGCCGGCTGACCAACCTCCGACGCGGTATCCAGCAGGGTCGTCAGGCGGGCAACAGCGGCCCGGCGACCGGCAGTTACCACATCGACCCCACTTACCAGCAGGAGCGATAGTTGAGCTCGATGAGCCAGGCGGCACAGAACCTGAACTGGTTGATCACCAACTTCGTGGACAACACCCCTGGGGTGTCCCACACCGTGGTGGTCTCC
>NZ_JBEXNN010000037.1:0-56250 GCF_040611115.1 Streptomyces sp. NPDC003038 | reverse complement strand
CACACCGAACCCGGAAGGCCCTCACCCGTTCAAGACGCCTCAGCCGAGACCTCCATCACCCGTCCACAACCTCCCGGGGCAATACACCTAGGCCCGGCTGACGTCGTACACGCCGGGCACCTCCCGCATCGCCCGCATCAGCGCGGGCAGCCCCGTCGCGTCGGGCAGCTGCAGCGTGTAGGTGTGCCGGACCCGCTGCTCGACCGGGGGTTCCACGGTCGCGGAGACGACCTCGACCCCCTCCCGGGCGATGGCCTCGGTCAGGTCGGCCAGCAGATGGGGACGGCCGAACGATTCGGCGACCAGTGTGACCCGGCAGTCCGCCGTGGCCCGCCAGTGCACGGCGACGGAGGTACGCCCCACCGCGCGCATCCGGGCCACCGCCTCGCAGTGGACGCGGTGCACGGTGACCGCCCCGCCCCGTACGACGAACCCCGCGACCGCGTCCGGCGGCACGGGCGTGCAGCACCCGGCCAGCCGCACGGTCGCGTTCGGCAGGTCGGCGACCGCGTTGCCCCCGTCGCCCCGGGCCCCGACCACGGACAGCGGCGCCCGGGCGGCGGTGGTGTTGGCCATCGCCCGGTCGGGATGCGACTGGAGCCAGGCGCTGATGGCGATCCGGGCCGCCGGGGTCCGCGCGTGCTCCAGCCACTCGGCTGCGGGCCCCGAGGAGGCGTCGTGCGCGAGCAGCAGCTGCACGGTGTCCCCGTCGGACAGCCGGGAGGCCAGCGAGGTGAGACGGCCGTTGACCCGGGCGCCGATACAGCCGTGGGCCGCCTCGCCGTACTGCGCGTAGGCGGCGTCGATACAGCTGGCCCCGGCCGGGAGGCTGATCGTGCCGGAGGCGCCGCCGTCCTCCCTGAAGACGGTGATCTCGCGGTCCTGCGCCAGCTCCGCGCGCAGGACGCTCCAGAAGGTGTCGGGGTCGGGCGCGGACTGCTGCCAGTCGAGCAGCCGCGACAGCCAGCCGGGCCGCGTCGGGTCGATCCGCTCCTCGTCCGCGTCCCCCGCGGCGGCCTCGGACGTCCCGGTGGCGTACGGGTTGCCGAGCGCGACCACCCCCGCCTCCGCGACCCGGTGCATCTGCCGGGTCCGCACGATGACTTCGGCGACGTACCCCTCGGGCGTGGCGATGGCGGTGTGCAGCGACTGGTAGAGGTTGAACTTCGGGACGGCGATGAAGTCCTTGAACTCCGAGACGACCGGGGTGAAGCAGGTGTGCAGCTCGCCCAGCACTCCGTAGCAGTCGGCGTTCTCCCCGACGAGGACGAGGATGCGGCCGAAGTCGGAGCCGCGCAGCTCGCCGCGCTTGAGGGCGATGCGGTGCACGGAGACGAAGTGCCGCGGCCGGACCTGCACCTCGGCGGCGATGCCGGAGTCGCGCAGGACGGCCCGTACGGAGTCGGCGATGGCCGGCAGCGGGTCGCGTTCCCCCGCGTGGGCGGCGATGAGCGCGCGGGTGCGCTCGTACTCCTCGGGGTGCAGGATCGCGAAGACGAGGTCTTCCAGCTCGGTCTTGAGGGCCTGGACGCCGAGCCGTTCGGCGAGCGGGATGAGGACGTCCCGGGTGACCTTGGCGATGCGGGCCTGTTTCTCGGGACGCATCACGCCGAGGGTGCGCATGTTGTGCAGCCGGTCGGCGAGTTTGATGGACATCACGCGGACGTCGTTGCCCGTGGCGACGAGCATCTTGCGGAAGGTCTCGGGCTCGGCGGCGGCGCCGTAGTCGACCTTCTCCAGCTTGGTCACGCCGTCGACGATGAAGCGGACCTCGTCGCCGAACTCCTCGCGAACCTGATCGAGGGTCACCTCGGTGTCCTCGACGGTGTCGTGGAGGAGCGAGGCCGTCAGGGTCGTGGTCTCGGCGCCGAGTTCGGCGAGGATCAGGGTGACGGCGAGCGGGTGGGTGATGTACGGCTCGCCGCTCTTGCGCGTCTGGCCGCGGTGCGAGGACTCCGCGAGGACGTACGCCCGCCGCAGGATGGACAGATCGGCGTCCGGATGGTGGGCGCGGTGTGCCTCGGCGACGTGGCCGATGGCGTCCGGGAGGCGGTCGCGGGACGTGGGCCCGAGCAGGGCCGCGCGCCCGAGCCTGCGCAGATCGAGCCTGGTCCGTCCCCGTCTGCGGAGCTCAGGGCGCACTTCGGGGTGTGCTTCGGGGTTCGTGGCCTCTGCACTCATGGGCACCTCCGGCGGCTTCGACCGGCGGTGGCGGGCTGGGGTGAGCCCTCAGGGCCGGTGCCTGATGCTACCGACCCCACCACGTGGCGCAGTCCACCTCTCGCTCAGCGTGAAACGGATCACCCATTAGAGGGACGCTTCAGCCGAAGGCCGTTTCGGTGAGCCACGCCGCGTCGAACTCGCCCGTGGCGACGATGACGGCCGGTCCGGTCATGTCGATCTGCCCGTCGGGGTGTTCGGTGACGACCAGCGTCCCGCCGGGGAGGTCGACGGTGTACGTGGCCGGCTCGCCCGTGACGGCAGGGTCCGCGCCGTCGCGGCGGATCGCGGCCACGGCGACGGCGCAGGCGCCGGTGCCGCAGGACCGGGTCTCGCCGGAGCCGCGCTCGTGGACGCGCATGGCGACGTGGCGGGGGCCTCGGTCGACGACGAACTCGACATTGACCCCGGTCGGGTAGGCGGACGCCGGGCTGAAGGGCGGGGCGGTGAACAGATTCCCGGCGTCGTCGAGGCTTTCAACGAACGCCACCGCGTGCGGGTTCCCCATGTTCACGTTCCGCGCGGGCCAGCTGTGGGCACCGACCGTGACGGTGACCTCGCCCTCGGGGAACTCGGCGCGGCCCATCGAGACGGTGACGTCCCCGCGCTTGTCGAGGTGGACCCGCTTGACGCCGCCGCGCGTGGCGATCGCGAGGTCGCCGGGCTCGACGTGTCCGGCGTACTGCAGATAACGCGCGAAGACGCGCACACCGTTGCCGCACATCTCGGCGATCGAACCGTCGCTGTTGCGGTAGTCCATGAACCACTCCGCCTCGTCGGCCAGGTGGGCCGCCTCGGGGTGCGCGGCGGACCGGACGACGTGCAGGACGCCGTCCCCACCGATCCCGGCCCGCCGGTCGCACAGCTTGGCGACGGCGGATGCGGGCAGGTCGACGGCGTTGTCCGGGTCCGGGACGATCACGAAGTCGTTCTCGGTCCCGTGGCCCTTGAGGAAGGGGAGGGTGGTCTGCGTCACCCGTCCATGGTACCGAGCCGCTGGTCAGCGGCTCGGATCGGCCTCGTACGGCGGCGCCTCGGGCGGGACGGTCCGGCTGCGTCCGGGGCGGGGCCTACGGGCGTAGCCGCGCCACGCGGTACACGGCGAGTGTGACGACGGCCAGCGCGATCACGGCGTACAGGGCGGCCAGGCGCCAGTCCGGGCGGCGGCCGCTCCCCCGCGGCGGGAAACCTGGCCACGTGTAGCCCACCCGGCGGGCGGCCATCATCCCCCAGCCTCCTGCGCAGCAGCTGATGAGGAAGCCGAGCATGGCCACCACGGCTCCGCCGTCGCCGAACTCGAAGGCGAGCGGGAAGGCGAACATCAGCGAACCGGCCGCGCCGAGCATGACGATGGGGGCGATCTGCCACAGGCGCAGGCGGCGCTGCGGGCGCAGTTCGACCTCGAACTCGGGTCCGGAGGCGGCTTCGGCCTCCGCGGAGTCCGGTGCGTCCGGGCCGTCGGGGCTCAGCCGTGACGGGTTGGCGGGCAGCCCGAGCCCGTCGGGCCCATCCTGTGCCTCCCGGCCGTCCTGTGCCTCCCGGCCGTCCTGCCTCTCCCGGCCGTGGTGCGCTTCAGGGCTGTGGTGCGTCTCGGGGCCGCGCCGGGCCGCGGGACGGGCATGCCCGTCGGGCCCGTCCACGACAGGCCCGCCGGGACCGCCGATTTGCCCGTCGAGAAGCTTCGGGTCCGCTTCCCGCGGGGAGTCGTCCCGCCCGGTGTCACGAGGGCCGGCCTCCATCGCCACGCGCCCTCCCCACTCGGACTTCGTACGCCGCCGTTCACCGCCGGTGACCGCACCGGCAGGAGTTTGATGATGGCACGCCCCCGACCCCCGGACGGGCGCCCGGGGCGTCCCGATGCCATCACGTGATCAGGCTGTGACCGGTCGTTCGACCAACGACTGTGCGAGTCCCAGGAGTTCCTCCCGGTCGGCGGCGGCCCCGCTGAGCCAGTGCACCCGCGGGTCCCGCCGGAACCAGGAGTCCTGGCGGCGCGCGAACCGCTTGGTCGCCCGGACCGTCTCGGCCCTGGCCTCGTCCTCGGTGCACTCCCCCGCCAGCGCGGCCAGTACCTGCTGGTAGCCGAGCGCCCTGGAGGCCGTGATTCCGTCGCGCAGTCCGCGGGCCTCCAGCGCCCGGACCTCGTCGACCAGTCCGGCTTCCCACATCCGGTCCACGCGCAGCGCGATCCGCTCGTCGAGCTCGGGCCGGCCCACGTCGACGCCGATCTGCACCGTGTCGTAGACCGACTCGTGGCCGGGCAGGTTGGCGGTGAAGGGCCGCCCGGTAATCTCGATGACCTCCAGCGCGCGGACGATGCGGCGGCCGTTGCTGGGCAGGATCGCCTGGGCGGCGGCCGGGTCCGCGGCGGCGAGCCGCGCGTGCATGGCGCCGGGGCCGCGCAGCGTGACCTCTTCCTCCAGCCGGGCGCGGACCTCGGGGTCGGTGCCGGGGAACTCCATGGCGTCCAGGGCTCCACGGACGTACAGCCCGGATCCGCCGACGAGGACCGGCGTACGGCCCTCGGCGAGGAGTCTGTCGATCTCGACGCGTGCCAGGCGCTGGTACTCGGCGACGCTGGCGGTCTCGGTGACGTCCCAGATGTCGAGGAGGTGGTGCTGGACACCGCCGCGTTCCTCGGTCGTCAGCTTGGCGGTGCCGATGTCCATCCCCCGGTACAGCTGCATGGAGTCGGCGTTGACGACTTCGCCGTCGAAACGGCGGGCCAGGGCGACGCCCAGATCGGACTTTCCGGCCGCGGTGGGACCGACGACGGCGATGACCCGCGGGGCGGGGGCTGCTTTCCTCACCGCCTTAGTCTCGCAAACCCCACGGCATGTACCCGATCGAGTTACGTGACGGGGCGGTGGTGCGGTCGTTGCCCTGGCGAGGTTCCGGCCCGGCGCAGGGCCGGCGGTGGCCGGTCCGGCCAAGGCGGAACTTCACTCACACGAGTAACGTTATGGGAGTAGACATGGGCGTTTTTGATCGGTTTTTTCGTCGTAAGGACGAGGCGTCGACCGCGGAGGTCGCAGCCGAGGCACTGACGGCGGAGTCCGGTTCGGCCGAAAAGGCAGAGGCCGAGCCTGTTGTCGCGGAAGCTCCGGCGGCTGAAGCCGTGGAGATTCCCAAGCAGCAGTCGGCCGAGGTGGCCGCGGACAGCGAAGCCGGCGAGGGCGCCCGTACGTAGATTCCGCCAATGGAAGGTGACCCATGGGCCTGCTCGACAATCTGAAGGCCAAGCTCGCGCCGGCGAAGGAGAAGGTCGGCGATCTCGCCCAGCAGCACGAGGGCAGGATCGGCCAGGGTCTGGACAAGGTCGCGAAGGTCGTGGACTCCAAGACCAAGGGCAAGTACAGCGGCCACATCTCGAGCGGCACGGGCAAGGCGAAGGACGCCCTGGGCAAGATCGCGCACAAGGACACTCCCGGCGGTCCGCCGACGACACCGCCGACGACACCGCCGACGACACCGCCGGCGGCAACCTGACGCGGGCCCGGAAGGGGCGCGGGACCAGTTGATCCCGCGCCCCTTCCACGCGTCCTGAGCCGCCTGCGCGGGATCAGGACCAGGCAGCCACGAAATACCCCACGCCGTACGGGGCGTCCTCGTACAGCAGGCGCCCGTCCAGGTCCGCGCCCTCGGCTGCGCCGGCCAGCACCTGCCACGGGGCCCGGCCGGCGGCCTGCAGCTCGTGCGCGAGCTCGGCGTCGAGGGCCGCGAGTGCGGCCACGTCGGCGGCGCCCAGCGCGCGGGCGGCGGCGGCGTCGAAGGCGGCGGCGCGCTCGTCGAGGTATCCGGGCGCCTTGAGGGACCGGCAGGCGCTGCCGTCGCCCATGACGAGCAGGGCGACGCGTGCGGCGCGCGCGGCGAGTTCCCGGCCGGTGTCCAGACACCGCGAGGTGTCCAGCCGCTCATCGGTCCCGAGCCCCTCCACCGGAGCCGCGCCCCACCGTGCGCGCTGGAGCAGCCAGGCGCCCACGGCCAGTGAGGAGGGCAGCGGGCGCGGACCTCCGTCGGGCTTTCCGCCCACCCCTTCCTCCCCCAGCCGTACGTCGGTCTCGACGCCGAATCCGCGGAAGGTGCCGCGGGCGCCCTGCGGGTAGGGCCCGAGGTGGTTCTCGTCGGCGGTCCCGACGACGACCAGGAGGTCGGGCCGGGAGGCGGCGAGCACGGCGAGCGCGTCGGAGCAGGCGGTACGGGCCTGGCCGAGTTCGGCGGCGGCCCCCGCGGCGACCTCCGGCACGAGCAGGGGCGGGGCGGGGCAAACGGCGGCGGCTACGAGCATGATCCGCAGCCTAGCCGCCACCGGCCGCCCCCGAAGGCCCGTGAGCCCCCGGGGCCAGGGGGTAGGACAGCCTGGCAGGACAGCCTGGCAGGACAGACCCCGGAGCGGCGGTCCGGGGCCGTCTGACGCCGTCCTGCGCAGGGGCACGGTCCGGACGGCCGGTACTAGTCGATCGCGCAGCCGGAGGTGGCGGCCGGCAGCGGGGCCGGGACGCCCAGGGTCGGGATGCCGAGCATGACGCCCGCCGGCTGGGCCGGTGCGGCGTTGCGCTTCTCCCAGGCGTCGCCGGCGCGCGTGCGCCGTACGGTCTGGGTCGGCCCCTCGGCCAGCAGGTGGTGCGGGGCCGCATAGGTGATCTCCACGGTGACCACGTCACCCGGCCGGACCTGTGCCTCGGGCTTCGTGAAGTGCACCAGGCGGTTGTCGGGGGCCCGGCCGGAGAGCCGGAGCGTCGCGCCGTCCTTGCGGCCCTCGCCCTCCGCGACCATGACCTCCAGCGTGCGGCCGACCTGCTTCTTGTTCTCCTCCCAGGAGATCTCCTCCTGGAGGGCGACCAGACGCATGTAGCGGTCCTGCACGACCTCCTTGGGGATCTGCCCGTCCATGTCGGCCGCGGGGGTGCCGGGCCGCTTGGAGTACTGGAAGGTGAAGGCGTTCGCGAAGCGGGCCTCGCGCACGGTGTGCATCGTCTGCTGGAAGTCCTCCTCCGTCTCACCGGGGAAGCCCACGATGATGTCGGTGGAGATCGCGGCGTGCGGGATCGCGGCGCGGACCTTCTCGATGATGCCGAGGAACCGCTCCTGCCGGTACGAGCGGCGCATCGCCTTCAGGATCCGGTCCGACCCCGACTGGAGCGGCATGTGCAGCTGCGGCATGACGTTCGGGGTCTCGGCCATCGCCGCGATCACGTCGTCGGTGAAGTCGCGCGGGTGCGGGGAGGTGAAGCGGACCCGCTCCAGGCCCTCGATCTGGCCGCAGGCGCGCAGCAGCTTGCTGAACGCCTCTCGGTCGCCCAGGTCGGAGCCGTACGCGTTCACGTTCTGGCCGAGCAGGGTGATCTCCGAGACGCCCTCGGCGACCAGGGCCTCCACTTCGGCGAGGATGTCGCCGGGGCGGCGGTCCTCCTCCTTGCCGCGCAGCGCGGGCACGATGCAGAAGGTGCAGGTGTTGTTGCAGCCGACCGAGATCGAGACCCAGGCGGCGTACGCGGACTCGCGGCGGGTCGGGAGCGTGGAGGGGAACGCCTCCAGCGACTCGGCGATCTCGACCTGCGCCTCCTCCTGGACGCGGGCGCGCTCCAGCAGCACCGGGAGCTTGCCGATGTTGTGCGTACCGAAGACGACGTCGACCCAGGGGGCCCTCTTGACGATCGTGTCGCGGTCCTTCTGCGCGAGGCAGCCGCCGACGGCGATCTGCATGCCGGGGCGCTTCGTCTTCATCGGAGCCAGTCGGCCGAGGTTGCCGTACAGCTTGTTGTCGGCGTTCTCGCGGACGGCGCAGGTGTTGAAGACGACGACGTCGGCGTCCCCGTCCGAGCCCTCGGGTGCGCGGACGTAGCCCGCGTCCTCCAGCAGACCGGAGAGTCGCTCGGAGTCGTGCACGTTCATCTGGCACCCGTAGGTGCGCACCTCGTATGTTCCCTTAAGGTCCACTGCCGGGCTCCGGTCGCTGCTGCTGGTCATGCGACAAGGGTAGGCGGTACGCGGGATCCCTCCGGTCCCCCGTTCAGCCGGCCCTCTGGCAGGCGGCGGCCGAAGAGGACGAGCAGCAGGTCCTGGGCGCTGCCGTGGACCGGTGTTCCGTCGCCGTGGGACCAGTCGAGGTCGTCGGCGCACAGCCGGATGGAGGTCAGGCCCACACCGAAGAAGCGCAGGCCGCGGGGGTCGACCGCGGCGGCGAGGAGGAGGCGCAGCCGGTCATCGGGGACGCGGCGCGGGTGGCCGGGCGCGACGGGGCGTGAGCGCGCAGGTCAAGCAGCTGGAGCGGGAGCTAGGGCAGCAGTTGCTCGACCGCTCCGGGCGGCGGGTCACGCCGACCGAGGCGGGCGAGGCGGTGCTCTCGTACGCGCGGGCCGCCCTGGCGGCGGTGGAGGGGATCCGGCGGCGGCCGACGAGTTCTCGGGCCTGCCGCGGGGGACCGGACTGCGCGGGGTGCCGGAGCGGGCGTGCGCCGAGGCCGGGCTGAGGGGCCGGGTGGCTCTGGCGTGGCGTGCGGACGGCCGTCGGGCCCGCGGCGCGGAAACTGCTGGGACGGCTGCGCTCGGGCCGTTGAACGGGGCGGGGCGGGGTACGGGCCGGGGCGGTGTACGGGCCGGCCGAACGGGCGCCGGGCGGGGCCTGCGGTCTCCCGGGCGGACCGCGCCGTGACAGGACGGCGGGCGGGTGGCAGGATCGCGGCCATGCCTCCCGTACCGCCCCGGATCAGCAGGCGCCGCGCCCTGCAGGGGCTGGTGGCCGTACTGGCCGTGCTCGGAGTCCTGGTGTGGTGGCTGAAGCCCTTCGGCGAGCGGGAGCTCAAGGGGGAGCTGACCTTCAGTACGGGTGTGCGGACCGGGGTCTACCACCGGTACGGGCAGCTGCTGGAGGGGGCGCTCAAGCGGGACATGCCCGGGGTGAAGGTACGGCTGGAGACCAGCGAGGGCTCGCAGGAGAACCTCGAACGGGTGGCCTCGGGAAAGGCCGACTTCACGATCGCCACGGCGGACGCGGTCGCCAAGTACCGCCTCGACGGGAAGCCCGGCGCGCAGGGGCTGCGCAGCTGTGCTCGGCTGTACGACGACTACGTACAACTGGTGGTGCCGGCCGGGTCCCCGGTGCAGTCGGCGCGCGACCTTCGGGGCAAGCGGGTCGCGGTGGGTCAGGCCGGGTCCGGGGTGCGGCTCGTCTCGGAGCGGCTGCTGACGGCGGCGAAGCTCGACCCGATGCGCGACATCGTCCCCGTGTCCATCGGCATCGACACCATGCCGGCCGAGCTGGAGGCCGGGCGGATCGACGCCTTCTTCTGGTCCGGCGGTCTCCCGACGAACGCGGTGCGCGAGCTGTCGGAGCGGTCCGAGATCCGACTCGTGCAGCTCGGCGACCTGGTGGAGCAGTTGCAGGGAAGCGGGAGCCCGGCACGCTACTACCGGGCGGCGGTGATGCCGCAGGACGCCTACGCGCGGGCGCGCAACACCAGCGCGGTGTCGACGCTGGCCGTCCCGAACCTGCTGGTGACCAAGGAGGGGACGGACCCGGGGCTGACGGAGCAGTTCACGCGGACGGTCATCCTCAGCCGCGACGACATCGGCGGCGAGGTGCACGCGGCGCAGCTGGTCGACCTGCGGACGGCGATCTACACGGACCCGCTGGACCTGCACGAGGGCGCGCGCCGGTATTACCGGTCGGTCAAGCCCTGACGCCCACACCCTGCCGTGCACGCCCCGACGTCACACCCTGACGCGCACGCCCCGATGTCACACCCTGACATCCACACCCTGATGTCACGACTCCGTCGCCACGGCGCCCATCAGGCCTTTACGACGGCAGCAGCATCGTCGCCGCCGCGGCCGCGCCGATCAGGCCCGCGTGGGTGCCGAGGGTCGCCGGCACCACCCGGAGCTCCTTGACGAAGGACAGCGTGGCGTAGGCCGCGAGGTGCCTGCGGATCGGCGTGAAGAGGGTGTCGCCGGAGGCGGCGACGCCACCGCCGATGACCGCGATGTCCGTTTCCACGAGGGTCGCGGTCGCGGCGACGGCCGCGGCCAGCGCACGCCCCGCGCGGTCGAAGGCGCCCAGGGCGATCGGGTCGCCGTCCGCCGCGGCCGCGGCCACGCCCGCCGCCGTGGCGTCCTCACCCGGGGTCCAGCCCTGGGCCAGGGCCCAGCGCGCGATCGCCGTGCCGGAGGCGATCGACTCGACGCAGCCGTGGCCGCCGCACACGCACTTCTCGCCGTCGAAGGCCACGCTGATGTGGCCGATGTGGCCGGCGTTGCCCGTGGGGCCGGGGTGGAGCTGGTTGTTCAGGATGAGGCCCCCGCCGACGCCGGTGGAGACCACCATGCAGAGGGCGTTCGCATGGCCCCGGGCCGCGCCCAGCCAGTGCTCGGCCGCGGTCATCGCCACGCCGTCACCGGCCAGCACCGTCGGGATGTCGGCGCCGCGCGCCGCCAGCTCCGCCGAGACCCGGGCCTGGACCGGGAACTCCCGCCACGCCCCGATGTTGACCGGGCTCACGGTGCCGAGCGAGGCGTCCACCGGGCCGGCGCTGCCGATCCCGCACCGGACCGCCGCCGGCCACAGCGTCGAGCCCGACAGGTCCGCGATGACCTCCGTCACCGCCGCCATGACGGCGTCCGCGTCCGCTCCCCGCGGGGTCGGGCGGCGCGTGGTGGCCGTCATCGTGCCGTCAGCGTGCACCAGGGCGCCGGCGATCTTCGTGCCGCCGATGTCGATCGCCACCGTCAGGCCTGGGGCCGCGGCGCGGGCTCGCGGTGCGGGGAAGGGGGCGGTGGGCGTGATCACGGTGGCGGCTCCAGGGAGGGGTCAGGATTCAGTATGCGCCGGGGGTGGCGCCGTACTCTCGCGAGGCTCCAGCCGGGGCCGCTCGCTCGCGCGGACCCTCGGCGGGCTCCCCGCGAGAACGGCGAGGAGTTCTTCCGCGGCGAGGCGGCCGAAGCCCGCGGTGTCGCGTACGAGGGCCGTGAGGCGGGGGTGGGTGACCCGGCACAGCGCGGAGTCGTCCCAGGCCACGATCGACAGCCGCCCTGGCACCGGAATGCCCAGTTCGGCGGCGACCGCGATACCGGCGACGGCCATCACGTCGTTGTCGTAGACGAGCGCGGTCGGGGGTTCGGGCTCGGCGAGGATCCGGCGGGTGGCCGCCGCGCCCTCGGCGTCGGAGTAGTCGGTGACGGTCGAGCGCACCTGGTCCGGGCCGAGTCCGCGCCGCGCCGCCTCGCTCCGCAGGGACTCGATCCGGCGGGCGGTGTGGGCGAGGCCGGGCAGCCCGGCGATGTGGGCGATACGGCGGTGGCCGAGGGTGTGGAGGTGGTCCAGGACCTGGGCCATGGCTCCGGCGTCGTCGGCCGCCACGGAGGAGAGGGTGGCCGAGGCCCCGTAGGCCGATGAGGGCGCGTCCGACGTACGGGCATCCGACGTACGGGCGTCCGGGATACGGGCATTCACGGCGTGGGCGTCCGGGGCAGGGGAGGCGCAGGGTGCGGCCGCGCCGACCGTCACCGCCGGCAGGCCCAGCTGCCCGAGCAGTGCCGGGCGCGGGTCCCGCGTCCGCGGGTCCACGACCAGGACGCCGTCCACGCGCCGTTCGGCCCACCAGCGGCGGTACACCGCGCATTCCGCGTCGATGTCCTCGACGACCTGGAAGAGCAGGGCGATCCGGGCGGCGGAAAGGACCTCCTGGATACCGGAGACGAGCTGGAGGAAGAAGGACTCCACGCCGAGGGTGTGCGCGGGCCGGGCCAGCACGAGCCCCACCGCGCCGGAGCGTTCGCCGGACAGGGCGCGGGCGGCGCTGTTGGGCTGCCAGCCGAGTTCCTCGGCGACCCGGCGGATCCGGGCGCGCGTGTCCTGGGAGACGCCCGGCCGGTCGTTGAGCGCGAAGGACACGGCGCTCTCCGACACCCCGGCCTGGCGGGCGATGTCCTTGATGGTGGGTCTGCGGGCCATGGCCTGCCTCATCATCCTTCGGGTGCTTCCGCTGCTGCGGGTACGTGGACGGCAATGGCCGGACCGTACGCGATCCTGCCCGGGCAGACCGCCTCGACGGCGGCCCCTCAGTAGCTCCCGGGACCCGTACGAGGCCCCCGCGTGCCGGGGCAACGGTGACCGGCGGGGCGCCTCCCCCACGACCCGGCCGGCACCGCCGGTGCTTCGGGCCGCCGGGTACGGTGCCCACGAGGGTGGCGGCGAGGCCCTGACGAGGTGTTCGCCGGAGTCGGCGGCGGCGGGTGATGCGCGGTGCGCCGGCCCCAAGAGGTCTGCGCAGGGGCTGATGCGGCTCCCGTTCACCCACCCGCTGCGGCATGACCGACTCGGCGGTCAGCCGCGGCGTGGCTTGGGCACAGTCCGCCATGCCGCCGTCGAACGGGCGACGGCGGACTGCACCGGCCCGGCAGGGCGTTCGCGCCGCAGATGCGCCCGGCCACCTTCGTGGCCGTTCCGGACGGTCCCGTGGGGAGGGCCGGAGTGGTGATGGCCACGACCGAAATACCGCTGTCCATTTCCGCCCACTTCCTCGGGTGGAGCCATTGAGCGAGCGCAGCTAAAGCGCATTAGCCCGCCTCAGCTTGAGACTCCGCATCCCTGCTGTCAACGCTACTGAAGCGCATAAGTAGTCCGACCTGTGAAATCGCGAGTTTCACCGCCTCGCATCGGAACATCCGGCAGGGCGGGCCCTGTTGACTTTCCCCTCGGGAACCCGGCAGGTTGTGGGTCATCCGGTGAATTCCTCAGAACTCCAGGATCCCCTTGTGCACGACGAAGCCGCCTCTCGCGCCTCTCGCACCCTCCGCTTCGGCGCCAACTACACGCCGACCCGCGGCTGGTTCCACCACTGGCTGGACTTCGATCTCGACGAGGTCGGAGCCGACCTCGACTCGATCGCCGCGCTCGGCCTGGACCACATCCGCGTCTTCCCGCTGTGGCCGGTGTTCCAGCCGAACCGGACGCTGATCCGGCCGCGCGCCGTCGAGCACCTCGTCGCGCTCGCGGACGCGGCCGCCGAGCGCGGGCTCGACGTCCATGTGGACGGATTGCAGGGGCACTTGTCGAGCTTCGATTTCCTGCCCGCCTGGACCCGCACCTGGCACCGGCGCAACATCTTCAGCGACCCGGAGGTGCTCGCCGCGCAGGAGGAGTACCTGCGCACCCTGGCCGCGGCCCTCGCCGACCGGCCGAACTTCCTCGGCGTGACCGTCGGCAACGAGATCAACCAGTTCTCCGGCGCCCCGCACCCCGACCCCGACCGGATCACCCGGGACCAGGCCGCCCGCTGGCTCGAGCGGATGCTCGCCGCCTGCGAGAAGGGGGCGCCGGGCCGGTTCCACCTCCACGCCGAGTACGACGCCGCCTGGTACCAGGACGGCCATCCGTTCACCGCGGCCCAGGCGGCCCGGCTGGGCGCGGCCACCGCCGTGCACTCGTGGGTGTTCAACGGGACCGCCCAGCGCCACGGCCCGACCGGCACGGCGACCGAGCACCACGCCGCGTACCTGATCGAGCTCTCCAAGGCCTGGGCCCGCGACCCGCACCGCCCCGTGTGGCTCCAGGAGGTCGGCGCGCCGACGCCGCTGATCCGGCCGGAGCAGGCGGCGCGGTTCACCGAAGCCACCGTCGCGAACGCCCTGGACTGCCCGGACCTGTGGGGCGTGACCTGGTGGTGCTCGCACGACGTGTCCCGGGAGCTCGCGGACTTCCCGGAGCTGGAGTACGGCCTCGGGCTGCTCACCACCGAGCGCCGGACCAAGCCTGTCGGAGCCGCCCTCGCCCGGATCACGGCGCAGTGGCGGGGCCGCGCGCACCGCCCGGCCGTACGGTCCACCGCGCTGGCCGTCGACGTCGGCGGGGCGCAGGCGGCGCCGCGCCGCTCGGTGTGCGCGCCCGGCGGCGCGTTCTTCGAGGCCTGGGCGGCACTCACCGCCGAGGGCGTCCGGCCGGCCGTGGTCCTCGCCGAGCGGGCCGAGGACCCCGCGCACCTTTCCGCCCGCGGCATCACCGAGGTGCTGCGCGTCCCCGAGGTCACCTGACGACCCCTGCCCGAGGAGCCCCCGCATGTCCGAGACCGACAACGGCGTCGACCCTCGTACCACCGCCCGCGCTTCCACGGGCCCGGCTGCCCGGCGCCCGTCCCGGCGCGGGGTGCTCGCCGCCGGGACGGGGGCGGGAGCCGCCGCCCTGCTGGGCGCGCCGGGCGCGGGCGCGAGCGCCTCCGCCGCCGGGGTACGGCCGCCGGCCGGCTTGACGACCCCGGCCGACCTGGCCCCGTACGCCTCCTACTGGTTCCCGGACTCGCTTCCCGAGGGCGTCCCCGGCCCGGGGATCACCTGGCGCTCCCTCAAGCAGTGGACCCCCGAGACGGATCCCGACCTCGCCCACAACACCGCGAGCGTGCCGCTCGCGCAGCGGTTCACCCCGGTCCCGCCGCATCCCGGTGCCCGCGCCGGCCAGGCCCGGATCGCCTCCCTCGTCTCCTTCGGGCCCACCGCCGGGAATCCGGCCCAGGGTTCCCCGACCGCCGACTACTACGCCCTCACGCACTGGGCTTACCTCGACGAGCTGGTCTTCTGGGGCGGCTCGTCCGGGGAGGGGATCGTGCTCGCCCCGAACGCGCCCGTGGTCGACGCCGCCCACCGCAACGGCGTCCGGGTGATGGGCAATGTGTTCCTGCCGCCCGTCCCGTACGGCGGTGATCTCCAGTGGACGCGGGACCTGGTCCAGCGCGATTCCCTCGGCCGCTTCCCGATCGCCGAGCAGCTGGTGCGGGTGGCGTCGGCGTACGGCTTCGACGGCTGGTTCGTCAACGCCGAGACGGAGGGCGGCGACAGCGGGCTCGCCGCGCGGATGCGGGACTTCCTGCGGGCCCTGCGGGCGGCGGGCGAGCCGGAGGGGCTGCGGATCACCTGGTACGACGCCATGAACACCACCGGCCGGGTCGGCTGGCAGGGCGCCCTCAACGAGCTCAACCAGGAGTTCTTCGAGGACCGGGCGGGCACGGTCGCGGACACGCTGTTCGTGGACTTTCGCTGGACCCCGCAGAAGCTGGAATCCTCCGGCGCCCTCGCGGACCGGCTCGGGCGCAGCCGCCACGAGCTGTGGGCGGGCGTGGACGTGGAGTCCCGCGGGTGGGACAGCCCTGGGCGTTGGGACGCGATCATCCCGCGCGACCGCGACCACATCGTGAGCTACGGCTTCTACCGGCCCGAGTGGACCCGCAACCACCTCACCGACCGCTCCCCCGGCGCTTTCCACCGCGCCGACGACCGGTTCTGGACGGGCGAGTCCCTGGATCCGGCCCGCCCCGTGCCCGAGGGCGCCTGGCGGGCCCCCGCCACGGCCGTCGCCGACCGCTCTACGGTCGCCGCCCTGCCGTTCGCCTGCGCCTTCAACACCGGGCACGGAGAGCGCTGGTACGAGGAGGGGCGGGTCGCCTCCGACGCCCCCTGGAACCACCTCGGCCTGCAGGACCGGCTCCCGGGCCGCCGCTGGGTCGTGGAGACCACCGGTGAACGGCCCGCCGTCACCCTGGACTTCGCGAGAGCCTGGCGCGGCGGATCCAGCCTGCTCGTCGCGGGCCGGCTGAGCGCCCCGGCCGCCGTCGGGCTGCACTCCACCCGGCTGCCGCTGGGCCGCTCCACCGTCCTGGAGCTGGTCCACGCCACGGAGTCGGGCCCGGTCTCGGTGGAGGCCGGCGTGGCCACCCGCGAGCCGGTGGCTGCGGGCGAATCCGTCCCGTACACCTGGCTGCCCGCCGAAAGCCCCGACGCCGGGCAGAGCTGGCGCACGACCCGGGTCGCGCTCGCGTCCCTGGCGGGCAGGACGGCGTACGGACTGGCTGTACGGATCACCGCGCGCGGGAAGCGACCGGTGGTGTGGCGGCTCGGCGCTCTGTCGGTACGCGACGCCGCCCACCAGCGGCGCCCGGCCCCGCCCACCGCGCTCACCGTGGATGCCTCGGCCCAGCGGGACGGCCGGGTCCGGCTCCGCCTGTCGTGGCGCCGGGCGCCCGGGCCGGTCCGCCACTACGAGCTGTCCCGGGTCCTGCCCGACGGCTCCCGCCGCTTCCTCGGCGGCACCTGCGGCACCGCCCTCTACGTCCCGGACGTGCCCCGCGCCGGCCGGGAGCGGGCGGCCGTATTCGAGGTCCGGGCCGTCGACGAGCTGTACGCGGTGTCGGCCGCGGTGCGCACCGCCCTGCCCTGGTAGGCGCGCGCGGCGACGGTCAGGAGGAGGTGTGGGGGGCGGTGCGCGGGACGGCCACCGTGACCCGCAGCCCGTGCGGCGGGTTCGTCTCGTACGAGAGGGACCCGCCGCCCGCGGTGAGCAGGGCGCGGGAGATCGACAGGCCGAGTCCGGAGCCCTTGACGTTCTGGTGGCGGCCGCTGCGCCAGAACCGGTCCCCGACGCGCAGCAGCTCCTCCTCGGTGAGGCCGGGTCCGCGGTCGGCGACGACGACGAGCACGGAGCGCCCCTCGGAGGAGACCGACACCTCCACCTCCTCACCGGCGGGGGTGAACTTGAGGGCGTTGTCGATGACGGCGTCGAGCGCGCTGGAGAGTGCGATGGGGTCGGCCCAGCCCGTGACGGCGGTCCGGCCCGTCTCGGTGAGCCGTACGCCCTTCTCCTGCGCGTACGGACGCCAGGCGGCCACCCGCTCGGCGGCCAGCGCCCCGACGTCGGTGAGACTGATCTCGGCGGAGGCGTGCTCGGCCAGCGCCAGGTCCAGCAGGTCGTCCAGGACCTGCGTCAGGCGCTTGCCCTCGGTACGCACGGAAGCGATCTCCTCGTTCCCCTCGGGCAGTTCGAGGGCGAGCAGTTCGATCCGCAGGAGCAGCGCGGCGAGCGGGTTGCGCAGTTGGTGGGAGGCGTCGGCGACGAACGCCCGCTGCTGCTCCAGCACCTCTTCGACGTTGTCGGCCATCTCGTTGAACGAGCGGGCCAGGCGTTGGAGTTCCGGGGGTCCGCCCGCGGCGGCGACGCGGGAGTTCATCCGCCCGGTGGCGATGCCGTGGGCCGCCGCGTCCAGCGTCCGCACGGGCTTGAGCACCCAGCTGGTCAGCCGCAGGGCCGCGCCGGAGGCCAGCAGCATGGCGGCGCCGAGCCCGCCCACGATGATCAGCCAGCCCCTGAGAATGCGGCCCCGCATCTGATCGGTGGGCGATTCGGTCGCGACGACGGCGACGACGTCCCCGTCGAGGACGACCGGGGAGGCGACGAGGAGCGTGCCGTCGCTCTGCCAGGGCCACACCTGGGCGGGGTCGTGGCTGCGCCGCCCGGCGAGCGCCTCCTCGAAGGCGCGGCGGTCCTCGCCCGCCTCCGGGAGCTGCCACCAGCCGGGGGCCCGCTCCATGGCGTTGTCGTCGCGGTAGAAGATGCCGACGCGGATGCCGTACAGCTCCTGGTAGCGGGCCAGTTCGAGCCGGAGGGTCTCGCGTCGTTCGTCGGCGCCGGTGGATCCGGAGCCCTCGGCGTCGATGACGAACTGGGCGAGGGCGGCGAAGCGGGCGCTGTCGTCGATCCGGTCGACCACCACGTGCTGCTGCTGCCCGGCGGCCAGGCTCACGGCGAGCGGGAAGCCGAGGGCGAGCAGCACGCCCGCCATCAGGACGACGAGCAGCGGGAGCAGCCGGGCGCGCACGACAGCGGCCCGCTAGGGGGCGGCCGGGGTGACGAGCCGGTAGCCCACCCCGCGGACCGTCTCGATGAGCGCGGGCAGGCCCAGCTTGGAGCGCAGCGAGGCGACGTGGACCTCCAGGGTCCGCCCGGTCCCCTCCCAGCTGGTGCGCCAGACCTCGCTGATGATCTGCTCGCGGCGGAAGACGACGCCGGGCCGCTGCGCGAGCAGGGCCAGCAGGTCGAATTCCTTCCGGGTGAGGGGCACGTCGGCGCCGTCGACGCTGACCCGGCGGGTGGGCAGCTCGATGCTGACCGGCCCGAGGCGGACCACGGCGGGCGCACCGGTCCCGTTGGCGGCGGCCTCCTCGGAGGCGCCGGTGCGGCGGGCGACGGCGTGGATGCGGGCGAGGAGTTCGCCGGTGTCGTAGGGCTTGACGACATAGTCGTCGGCGCCCATGTTCAGGCCGTGGATCCGGGACCGTACGTCGGCCCGCGCTGTCACCATGATGACGGGCGTGGCGGTGCGTTTGCGGATCTTGCCGCACACCTCGTAGCCGTCCTGGTCGGGCAGGCCGAGGTCGAGCAGGATCACCCCGTAGGGAGAGACGTGGGGCTGGGCGCCGGCGGGCAGCAGTGCTTGCAGGGCCTCTTCGCCGTTGCGTGCGTGGGTCACCTGGAAGCCGTGCCGGGCGAGGATCGCGGACAGGGCGGCGGCGACGTGGTCGTCGTCCTCGACGAGCAGCAGCCTCATGGCGCCGTCCCCCTTTCCTCTTCGTCCGCTTCGGTTTCCGTACAGATGATGACCACCCTGCATCCACGCCGATGCGGAGTCCCACGTCAAGGGGGTTCCGGTCCGGCGCGCCTTCCGTTATGCACCCGGTACGAGCACACAGGCACCACGGCCGGTCCGTGCACTGAGCGTATCCGGGCGAGGCCGGATCGTTATGCTCAATTCTCCCTCAGATGTGGTGACGATGTGCGCACTACGTCACTACTGTCCTCCCAACCGAGGAGGACGGAGCAAGAAGCCGATGAGCGGAGTATCAGTGACCAAGGACGTGCAGGACGCGGCCGGTGCCGCGGACGACCTGGTCGTACTGAGCAACGTCAACAAGCACTTCGGCGCGCTGCACGTGCTTCAGGACATCGATCTGAGCATCGCCCGCGGTGAGGTCGTCGTCGTGATCGGTCCTTCGGGATCGGGCAAGTCCACGCTGTGCCGGACCATCAACCGCCTGGAGACGATCGACTCGGGCACCATCACGCTCGACGGGAAGCCGCTGCCGGCCGAGGGCAAGGAGCTGGCCAGGCTGCGCGCCGACGTCGGCATGGTCTTCCAGTCGTTCAACCTCTTCGCGCACAAGACGGTGCTCCAGAACGTCATGCTGGGCCAGCTCAAGGTCCGCAAGATGGACCAGGCCGCCGCCCTGGAGAAGGCGAAGTCGCTGCTGGACCGGGTGGGGGTCGGCTCGCAGGCCGACAAGTACCCGGCGCAGCTCTCCGGCGGCCAGCAGCAGCGTGTGGCGATCGCCCGCGCGCTGGCCATGGACCCGAAGGTGATGCTGTTCGACGAGCCGACCTCGGCGCTCGACCCGGAGATGATCAATGAGGTGCTGGAGGTCATGCAGCAGCTCGCCCGGGAGGGGATGACGATGGTGGTCGTCACGCACGAGATGGGCTTCGCCCGCTCCGCGGCCAACCGGGTCGTCTTCATGGCCGACGGCAAGATCGTCGAAGAGGCCGTGCCGGAGCAGTTCTTCAGCAACCCGCGCAGTGACCGCGCCAAGGACTTCCTGTCGAAGATCCTGCACCACTGACGCTTCGGTCTGGTAGGCATCCGGTGGCGGATACCTGCCGGAACCGGCTCCGTCGGCGGTGCGCTCGTCGCACTCGTCGCTCGTCGTTCAAAACCGTCTCATCCGAGGGAAGTTCACCATGAAGGTTTTCAAGGCCGGTGCGGCCGCGGCCGTCGCCGTCACCCTTGCCCTGACCGCGACCGCCTGTGGCGGCGGCAGCGACAAGGGCGGTGAAGCCGGCGGCAACGACAAGCTCGTCATCGGCATCAAGTTCGACCAGCCGGGTCTGGGCCTGAAGAGCCCCGACGGCAAGGTCTCGGGCTTCGACGTCGACGTCGCCACGTACGTGGCGAAGGAGCTCGGCTACCAGCCGGACCAGATCGAGTGGAAGCAGGCGGTCAGCTCCGAGCGCGAGAATCTGATCTCGAACGGCGACGTCAAGCTGGTCGTCGCGAGCTACACGATCAACGACAAGCGCAAGGAGAAGGTCGACTTCGCCGGCCCGTACTTCCTGGCCCACCAGGACTTGCTGGTCCGCGCCGACGACACCTCGATCACCAAGCCCGAGGACCTGAACAAGAAGAAGCTCTGCTCGGTCGCCGGCTCCACATCCGCGCAGAACATCAAGCAGAAGCTGGCCCCCGACGCCGACCTCCAGCAGGCTCAGGGCTACTCCGAGTGCCTCACCGGCCTGGAGAACAAGGCCCTGGACGCGCTGACCACGGACAACTCGATCCTGGCCGGCTACGCCGCGCAGGAGAAGAACAAGGGCAAGTTCAAGCTGGTCGGCCTGAGCATGAGCAACGAGCCCTACGGCATCGGTCTGAAGAAGGGCGACAAGGAGCTCCAGACCAAGGTCAACGCCGCGCTCAAGAAGATGGTCGCGGACGGCGCCTGGGAGGCCGCCGTGCAGAAGAACTTCGGCCCGGCCGACTACAAGAGCGAGCCTGCTCCGCAGATCACCGAAGGCAGCTGATTCATCGGTGAGGGACGTCGCCGCCCGCCTGCCACGGGCGGCGGCGCACCTCACCGGCCATCCTGGGGAGAGCGCAGGGCATCGTGTTCGATTTTCTTAATTCCGGGCAGTACGACCTGCTCGGAGCCTTCTGGGTGACGGTTCAGCTCACCCTGTACTCGGCGGTCGGATCCCTGATCTGGGGAACCGTCCTGGCCGGGATGCGGGTCAGCCCGGTCCCGCTCCTGCGCGGTTTCGGCACCACCTACGTCAACGTGGTGCGCAACACCCCGCTGACCGTGCTGATCATCGCCTGCTCGCTGGGTCTGAGCCAGACGCTCGGCATCACGCTGGGCGGCGGCACCTTCAAGGAGACCGGTTTCCGGCTCGCGGTCCTCGGACTGATCGCCTACACCGGCACCTTCGTCTGCGAGGCGCTGCGCTCGGGCATCAACACCGTGCCCGTGGGGCAGGCAGAAGCGGCCCGCGCGCTGGGGCTGAGCTTCTTCCAGGTACTCACCCTGATCGTGCTCCCACAGGCCTTCCGGGCGGTCGTCGCGCCGCTCACCAACGTACTGATCGCACTCACCAAGAACACCACGGTGGCGGCGGCCATCGGCGTGGCCGAAGCGGCCCTGCTGATGAAGGAAATGGTCGAGAACGAGGCGGACGCGCTCTTCGCGGTCTTCGGCGTCTTCGCCCTCGGCTTCTGTCTGCTGACCCTGCCCACCGGCCTGCTGCTGGGCTGGGTGGCCAAGCGAGTGGCGGTGAAGCGATGACCTCCGTGCTGTACGACGCCCCGGGCCCCAAGGCCAAGGCGCGCAACTGGATCTACAGCGGGGGCTTCCTCGTCCTGTTCGGCCTCGCCCTGTGGTGGGTGCTGTCCGTCATGGCGGAGAAGAACCAGCTCGACGCCGACAAGTGGACCCCCTTCGTCACCGACGGCCAGATCTGGACGACCTTCCTGATCCCCGGCCTCCTGGAGACCCTCAAGGCCGGCGCGATCGCCATGGTGATCGCGATCCCGCTCGGCGCCCTGTTCGGCATCGGCCGGCTCTCCGACCACGCCTGGGTGCGGGTCCCGGTCGGCGCTGTGGTCGAGTTCTTCCGCGCCATCCCGGTGCTGATGCTGATGCTGTTCGGCTCAGCGTTCTACGTGCAGTTCACCGGCGTCTCCTCCGACATCCGGCCCCTGTACGCGGTGATCACCGGCCTGGTGCTCTACAACGCCGCCGTCATCGCCGAGATCGTCCGGGCGGGCGTGCTGTCCCTGCCCTCGGGCCAGACGGACGCGGCCAAGGCGATCGGCATGCGCAAGGGCCAGACCATGATGTACGTGCTGATCCCGCAGGCCGTCACGGCCATGCTGCCGGCCCTGGTCAGCCAGCTCGTGGTGATCCTCAAGGACACGGCGCTGGGCGGCGCGGTGCTCGGCCTCGCCGAACTGATGTCGATGAACCGGCAGATCTCGGCCAACTACAGCAACACCATCGCGACCCTCGTCGTGATCGCGCTGCTCTTCATCGCGGTGAACTTCGCCCTCACCAGCTTCGCCTCGTGGCTCGAGGGCCGGCTGCGCGCGTCGACGAAGAGCAGCGGCGCGGTGGTCGTCGTCGCCGAGATGGAGGACGTGGCCGGCGCCACGGCGAACCCGCCCGGCGGTCCTGACAAGCATTGACAGTGGCCTGACGTACGGTCAGTCATAGCGCGTAACCCGTGTGGTGCGGCGGAACTCTTCCGCCGCACCACACGGCGTTGTCCGGACCGGCGTCACTTGACGCAGGCACCTCCAGTGGGTTGCATACGTTCTGTGATCACATACCGGACATCGGGAGCCGCATCATGGACCCGGTGATCGTCGTCGGCGCGGGCCCCGTCGGACTGTCCCTGTCCCTCGCGCTGGCCGGCCAGGGCGTGCCCTCCCTCGTGCTCGACGAAGGGCCCGGCAAGGAGGAACCCCGGCCCGCCCGTACGGTCGTCCTGCACGCCGACACCGCGGCCATGGTGCACCGGCTGGGGTGTACGACGCTGCGCGACGAGGGCGCGTACTTCGCCGCCTGGCGCACCATGCGGCGACGGCAGCCCACCCAGCGGATCACCTTCGAGGACCACCCCGCCCCCCTGCACCTGCCGCAGCACGCCCTGACCCGCGGCCTGCGCGAAGCGGCCACCACGCACCCGCTGGTCCAGCTGATCACCGACAGCCGCCTGGACGCCGTCGAGCAGGACGGCCACGGAGTCACCGCCCACACCCGGGGTGCCGAGACCACGTGGTGGCGCGGAAGCCACCTGGTCGGCTGTGACGGCGCCCGCTCCACCGTGCGCAAACTGCTCGGCATCCGCTTCCCCGGCCGCACCGCCGTGGAACGGCACGCCGTGGCCGCGCTGCGCACCGAACTCCCCTGGCCCGGCGAGGCCTTGCTGCACCGCAGCCGGACGGACGGACTCTCCGAGGTCACCGCGCGCCCGCTGCCCGACGGGGTGTGGGGGCTGGACTGGCTGCTGCCGCCGCGCGGGGACCTGGTGACCCCCGACATGATGGTGACCCTCATCCGGGACAGCCTCGCGATGTGGTGCGGGGGCACGACGCCCCCGTACGACCTCCTCGACACCGGCGTCCACACCCTGCACCACCGCCTCGCCCGCCGCTGGCGCGACGGCCGCGCCTTCCTCGCCGGGGACGCCGCCCACCTGCTGGGCGCGGTCGGCACCCAGGGAGTGGAGGAGGGGCTCCGGGACGCCGAGAACCTGGCGTGGAAGCTGTCCCTCGCCTGGCACCAGGGGGCCTCCGAGGCCCTGCTCGACAGCTACGAGAGCGAGCGGCGCACCGCCGTCGCGGCCCGGCTGCGCGCGGCCGACCAGGCCGTGCCCGTGCTGCGCGGCGGGGGCGGGATCCGCGGCTACCTGCCCGGAGCCGGCCGCAGCGGTGAACTCCTGCTCACCGACGGTCACCTGGGGCGGGGACCGCTGGGCGCGGAGCCGACGTACGCCCCGCCGGTGGCCGTACGGGAGGTCCCGACGGCCACGGAGCCGGGCGGTCCGGTGGCGAACGTACCGGTGACCGCGCCCGACGGGTCGACCGTCCCCCTGCGCGACCTGCTGGGGCGCGGCCGGCTGCTGGTGGTCCTGGTCGCTCCCGGCACCGGGGTCTGGGACCGGCGCCACTGGCTCGGCGCCGGGCTGATGCCCCGCCTCGCGGCGGCCGTGAGCGCCCTGCCGGTGCGCACGGATCTCGTGGTCGCGGACGGCTACCCGGGGGCGCCGGCGCACACCGTCCTCCTCGTCCGGCCCGACGGGCACCTCGCGGCGACGTTCGCGGGGGTCCGCCCGGCGGAGCTGTACGAGGCTGCGGACTCGGTCCGCGCGGGCGCGCCGGAGCCGTTCGCGCCGCCGGCCGCCAGGCCCGGAGCGCAGCCCGGAGCGCCGTCCGCCGCGCAGCCCGGGGCGAAACCGTCCACGACACCTACCGCCGTGGTCGATTGACCCCCTCCGCCCGGTCGTGGTTCACTCCGCGCATGACCGGCAACGACGTACGCCTGTGGCGGAGGGTCCATATGGACCTGCTCCGCTACGCGGGCTGCGTGTGTCGCTCTTCCTGCTGATTCGCCTTTCCCCCCGCGCGCCCCGTGCCCTCACCTGCCTGCGCGCGCTTCCGCGAACCCCAGGAACGGTCCTCTCCCATGTCCGCATCCCCGCGCGCCCGTACCTCTGCTGCCGCCGCTCCCCCTGCCCCTGCCGCCGGCGCTGTGGTGGCCGGTGGGCCCAAAGCCGCCGAACTGCTCGACTTCGCCCTCCGGACGGCGGCCGACCCCGACGTCGTCGGCTCGCTGCCGCTCGACCCGCAGGGCCGCACCTGGATCCGGCTGGACGGCCCGGCCGGCGGCGAGGCCTGGCTGATCGGCTGGCCGCCGGGAACCGGCACCGGCTGGCACGACCACGCCGAGTCGCGGGGCGCGTTCGCCACCGCCCGGGGCCGGCTCACCGAGCACTCGCTGTCCGTACGCCTGCCCTCGGAGGGCTGGCAGTCGCTGCGCCTCGCCCCGGCCGTGGACCGCAGGCGCAGCCTGCGTGCGGGCACCGGGCGGGCCTTCGGGCGGCACCATGTGCACGAGGTCGTCAACGAGTCCCCGGTCGCGCACGCGATCTCGGTGCACGCGTACTACCCGCCGCTGCCGCTGATCCGCCGCTACAGCCGCAGCGGTCCCGTGCTCACCCTGGAACACGTCGAGCGTCCGGCGGACTGGCAGTGAGCGCCCGGATCGGCATCGACCAACTGTTGGAGCGGGTCCGCGCGACCTACACCCGCGTCACGCCGCAGGAGGCCTACGCCGCCTCCTCCCACCACGGCGCGCTTCTCGTGGACATCCGCTACCAGGCCCTGCGTGAGCGCGACGGCCTGATCCCGGGCGCGCTGGTGATCGAACGCAACGAACTGGAGTGGCGCATGGACCCCGGGGGAAGTCACCGTGCGCCGGAGGCGACGAGCCACGACCTCCAGGTGGTGGTGATCTGCAACGAGGGCTACGCCTCCACCCTGGCCGCGGCCTCGCTGCACGCCCTGGGCCTTCGCCGGGCGACGGACCTGACCGGCGGCTTCCAGGCCTGGAAGTCGGCGGGCCTGCCCGTTTCCTGAGGGACTGTGTCCGTCGAGGCGGGGGGTGGCCGCGCTCAGGCCGCCCCAGGGTGCGGCCGCCGGCCCCGGGGAGACGGCCGCGGAACGGCGGCCGTCACTCCCCCAGGTACCCCGGAACGCCTGTCCCCTACTGGTCCTCGCCCTCGTACTGGTCCTCGCCCTCGTGCGCGGCCTCCGCCTCCAGCGCGCGGCGGACCACCCTCAGGGCCATGCCCTCCGGGTACCCCTTGCGGGCGAGCATCCCGGCGAGGCGCCGGATCCGCTTGTCCCGGTCCAGGCCCCGGGTGGCGCGGAGCTTGCGCTCCACGAGTTCCCGGGCGGTCTGCTCCTCCTGTTCGGAGTCCAGCAGTTCCAGGGCCTCTTCCACGAGGGTGGCGTGCACCCCCTTGGTCCGCAGCTCCTGCGCGAGCGCCCGGCGGGCCAGGCCCCGGCCGCGGTGCCGGGACTCGACCCAGGCTCCGGCGAAGGCGGCGTCGTCGATCAGGCCCACTTCCTCGTACCGGGAGAGGACCTGCTGCGACACCTCCTCGGGGATGCCCCGCTTGTCCAGGGCGTCCGCGAGCTGGCGACGGGTGCGAGGGCTCCCGGTGAGCAGGCGCAGGCAGATCGCCCGCGCCTGCTCCTCGGGGCTCTGGGGCGGCAGCTCCTGACGGCCTTCGCGACCGCCTCGCTTCTCACCGCCGCCCCTTTCCTGCTCCCGCACGGGTCAGCTCTTGGCCACGGCGGCCTTGGCCGTCGTCTTGGCCTTCGGTGCCGGGGCGGGTACGGCCGCGGCGTCGGCGGGCGCACCCGCCGCGTCGGTGGTGGCCTCTGCGGTGGCGGCGTCCTTGCGGACCCCCACGCCCAGCTTCTCCTTGATCTTCCGCTCGATCTCGTCGGACAGGGCGGGGTTGTCGCAGAGGAACTTCCGCGCGTTCTCCTTGCCCTGGCCGAGCTGGTCGCCCTCGTACGTGTACCAGGCGCCGGCCTTGCGCACGAAGCCGTGCTCGACGCCCATGTCGATCAGGCCGCCCTCACGGCTGATGCCGTGGCCGTAGAGGATGTCGAACTCGGCCTGCTTGAAGGGCGGCGCGACCTTGTTCTTGACCACCTTGACGCGGGTGCGGTTGCCGACCGCGTCCGTGCCGTCCTTGAGGGTCTCGATGCGGCGGATGTCGAGGCGTACGGAGGCGTAGAACTTCAGCGCGCGGCCACCGGTGGTGGTCTCCGGCGAGCCGAACATCACACCGATCTTCTCGCGGAGCTGGTTGATGAAGATCGCGGTGGTCTTGGACTGGCTGAGCGCACCGGTGATCTTCCGGAGCGCCTGGCTCATCAGGCGGGCCTGGAGACCCACGTGGGAGTCGCCCATCTCGCCCTCGATCTCCGCACGCGGCACCAGGGCCGCCACGGAGTCGATGACGATCAGGTCGAGGGCACCGGAGCGGACGAGCATGTCCACGATCTCCAGCGCCTGTTCGCCGGTGTCCGGCTGGGACAGGATGAGGTTGTCGGTGTCGACGCCGAGGGCCTTCGCGTACTCGGGGTCGAGCGCGTGCTCGGCGTCCACGAAGGCAACGGTGCCGCCGGCCTTCTGCGCATTGGCCACGGCGTGGAGGGTCAGGGTCGTCTTACCGGAGGATTCCGGCCCGTACACCTCGATCACACGGCCGCGGGGCAGCCCGCCGACACCGAGGGCGATGTCCAGTGCGGTCGACCCGGTGGGGATGACCTCGATGGGGTCGTTCGGCTTGTCGCCGAGGCGCATGACCGCACCCTTGCCGAATTGCCGTTCAATCTGTGCGAGCGCGGCGTCGAGAGCCTTCTCGCGGTCGGTGCCTGCCATGGGTTCCACCCGGTTTGCTTGAGTCGATCGCTTCACGCCATTGACGCTAATGCCTGCCACTGACAATGCGCCCCACGACCGGTTCGGCTGTGGATAACTCATCAGAATGGATGTTCGATTTTCCTGTCAAGCGCACCACGCCCCACCCCCCGGGCAAGGCGAGTGACAACCCAGGGTTGACACTCTTCCGACTGTCAACCTACGGTTGCATTCATGACGAACCCTTCAGTGGAACCCGTTCGCATGACCAACCCGGTACGCCTCGACGACCTCATCGAGGCCATCAAGAAGGTCCACCCCGACACCCTGGAGCAGCTCAGCGGCGCCGTCGTCGCCGCCGAACACCTCGGTGACGTGGCGGACCACCTCATCGGCCACTTCGTCGACCAGGCCCGTCGTTCCGGCGCCTCCTGGACCGACATCGGCCGGAGCATGGGCGTCACCCGGCAGGCCGCCCAGAAGCGCTTCGTCCCCAAGGCCGACAAGGCCGGCGACAAGGGCGACGGCGCCCTCGACCCCAGCCAGGGCTTCGGCCGGTTCACCCCCCGCGCCCGCAACGTCGTCATGGCCGCGCAGAACGAGGCCCGCGCGGCCGGCGGCACCGAGATCCGCACCGAGCACCTCGCGCTGGGCCTGCTGGCCGAGCCCGAGGGCTTCGCGGCGCTCGCCCTGCGCGCCCAGGGGGTCTCCGCGGAAGGCGTACGCGCCGCCGCCCTCGCGGCCCTGCCCCCGGCGCAGGCCCACGTCCCCGACCTCATCCCCTTCGACGCCTCCGCGAAGAAGGCCCTGGAGCTCACCTTCCGCGAGGCCCTGCGCCTTGGCCACGACTACGTCGGCACCGAGCACGTCCTGCTCGCGCTCCTGGAGCTGGAGAACGGCGAGGGGCTGCTCAGCGGCCTCGGCGTGGAGAAGGCCGGCGTCGAGGCCACCGTCAGCGAAGCCTTGGCATCCGTACTCGGCGTCGCCACGGACGACGGCCGGCCGTAGAAGCGTGCGCGTCCTCCGTCAGCTCGTACCGCTTCACGTACGCGCCGAGGAACGCCTGCAGCGTGGCGACGGCCGGAATCGCGATGAGCGCCCCGACCGCGCCCAGCAGGGCGGTACCCGCGACGACCGAGCCGAAGGCCACCGCCGGATGGATGTCCACGGTCTTCGAGGTCAGCTTGGGCTGGAGGACGTAGTTCTCGAACTGCTGGTAGACCACGACGAATCCCAGTACGTACAGCGCGTACCAGGGGTTGATCGTGAAGGCGATCAGCATCGGCAGCGCGCCCGCGAGGTAGGTGCCGATGGTGGGGATGAACTGGGAGACGAGCCCCACCCACACCGCCAGCGCCGGCGCGTACGGCACGCCGAGGACGGCCAGCAGGATGTAGTGGGCGGCGCCGGAGATCAGCGCCATCAGCCCGCGCGAGTAGAGGTAGCCGCCCGTCTTGACGACGGCGATCTCCCAGGCGCGCAGCACCTCGGACTGCTTCGCGGGCGGCAGTACGGAGCACAGCGCGCGCCGCAGCCGCGGCCCGTCGGCGGCGAAGTAGAAGGAGAACAGCGCGATCGTCAGCAGCTTGAACAGTCCGCCGAGCACGGTGGCGGACACGTCGAGCACGCCCGTCGCGCTGTTCTGTACATAGCTCTGCAGCCAGTCGGAGTGCAGCAGGCTGTCCTGGATCTGCAACCGGGACAGGTCGGTGTTGAAGGTGCGGTTGATGGAGACGATCACCGAGTCGAGGTAGCGCGGGAAACTTCCCACCATGTCGACGATCTGCCCGGCGAGCATCGAGCCGAGCAGGACGACGAAGCCGACGCTCGTGGCGAACACCAAGAGGAACATCAGGAAGGTGGCGAGTCCGCGGCGCATGCCGCGGGCCGCCATCCGGGAGACGGCCGGTTCGATCGCGAGCGCGAGGAAGAACGCGATCAGGATGTTGACCAACAGCCCGATCAGCTGGTGGAAGGCCCAGCTGCCGAGCTGGAAGCAGGCGACGAGGGCCAGTACGAGGACCACCGCACGCGGCAGCCAGCGCGGCATCCGCGCATCGTCCCCCGCCGGGGCGGCGGCGCGGTCGGCGGGTGGGCCGTCCGCGGGCGGTTCGGCGGGTGCGGACGGTGCGGGTTCGGGCCGGTCGGTCGTCTCATCAGTGGCTGCCACGCTGACAAGTCTGGCCCACCGGCCGCCGGTACGGCGAAGCAGCGGCCCGCGGACGCAGCCTCAGCGGAGCGAGGCCGGCACGTCCATGGCGGAACACACCGCGCGCCACACGTCCTTGGCCTCCCAGCCCGCTTCCAGCGCCTGGTGGACGGTCCGCCCGCCCAGGTCCGTCATGACGTGGTCCCGCGCGAAGGAGTCCGCGTAGGCCGCACCGAAGTACTCGGCCATCCGCTCCCAGAAAATCGTCAACCGCATGCCTCCAGTATCCCGCCCCGGAGAGTGCGCTCCTCCAACGCCGGCCGCGGGTGCTACCCGCCCAGGGCTCGTACGCCCGCGGTGACCACCACCGCCGCGGCGACGACCACCAGGAACGGGGCGCGCAGCAGCAGCGCCAGCCCGGCGGCGGCGAGCCCGGCGGCGCGGGCGTCCAGTACCAGCTCGGGCCCGGTGCTGAAGGTCTGCTGCGCGGTGAGCGCGGCGAGCAGCGCGACGGGCAGCAGGGCGGAAAGCTTGCACACCACCGGTCGCTCCAGCGCGCCGGCGGGGACGAGCAGCCCGGCGAGCTTGACGGCGTAGCAGCCGGCGACGGTGAGCCCGATCGCGATCCAGACGTTCACGAGCGGCGTCCCTTCATCCACAGCACGGCGGGCGCGGCGAGCGCGGCGATCAGTACGGGCACTCCGGCGGGCAGCACGGGCAGGAAGCCGAGTCCGAGGACGAGCGCGAGGGCGGCGACCGCCCGCTCGGTGGAGGTCTTCAGCATCGGCGCGAGCAGGGCCAGGAACACGGCGGGCCCGGCGGCGTCCAGGCCCCACGCCGCGGTGTCGCCGATGGCCTCGGCGCCGAGGGCGCCCAGCAGGGTGGTGAGGTTCCACAGCACGTAGAGGCTGAGTCCGGTGACGGCGAAGCCGAGCCGGGCCGCCTTGCGGTCGGGCTGGGCCAGCGCCACGGCGGTCGTCTCGTCGATCACCCAGTGCGCGGCGAAGGGCCGCACCGCGCGCGGCAGCGCGAGCAGCTGGGACAGCCGCAACCCGTAGAAGGCGTTGCGGGTGCCGAGGAAGAAGGCGCCGGCGGCGGCCGTGAAGGGGTTCCCGCCCGCCGCGAGTGCTCCGACCAGGGCGAACTGCGAGGCTCCGGTGAAGACGAGCAGGCTCAGTACGCAGGCCTGCGCCACGCTGATGCCGGAGCCGGCCGCCGTCACCCCGAACGCGAACCCGGACAGCCCGACGGCCACCCCGACCCCGAGCGCGTCCCGCACCACGGCGGCGCGCGGCCGCGCGGCCGGGGTCTGCCGTATGCCGGGTTCTCGTTTCCCTGACGCCGTCACCATCTGTTCTCCCACCCGCCGAAGCTAGGCGGGGCGGGTGGGAGCCGTCTTGTACGTTCTTGCGCGCCCGCGGTCGTCGGGTGGTGCCGGAGGCGTGTCCGTTGCCCGACCGGCGGTCCGTCCGCGCCGGTACGCGCCCGGCGGCACCCCCACGATCCGTGTGAAGTGCCGGTTCAGGTGGGGCTGATCGGTGAAGCCGACGGCGAGGGCCGCCTCCGCCGGCGGGGTGCCCGCGTCCAGCAGGCGGCGCGCCCGCCGGACGCGGGCGTCGGTCAGCCAGGTGTGCGGCGGCATCCCGTACCGCTCGCGAAACGCCCGCAGCAGGGCGAACGGGCTCGTCCCCAGTCCCGCGGCCAGCTGCTCCAGCGACGGCGGGTCGGCCATCCGTTCCTCCAGGACGGCCCGGGCCGCCGCCGCGTCGGCGGCGGCCGCGCCGCGCACCGTACGGGTGGGCAGGGGCCCGGCGTGCCGCTCCAGCATCCGCGCCACCGCACCCCGCAGGAGCGTGTCGGCGGCCAGCGCGTTCCCGGCCTCGGCGGCCCGGTGCACCTCGGTGATCACGTGCGAGGCCTGCGGGTCGGCGACCATGTCGGCGGTGAAGCCGGGGGTTCCGCGCAGCGTGCCGATCTCGGCGGCGACCTCGGTGATCAGCTCCCGTGAGGGATAGAGGGTGGCGTACGCCCAGCCTTCCGGAACTCCGGCGCGGGCGGTGTGCGCGACCTCGGGGTTGATCAGGATGACGCTCCCCGGTCCGGCCCGTACCGTCCCGCCCGGCAGTCCGACCTCCTCGACGCCGCCCGTGACGGCGGCGATGACGTACCCGTCGTGCGCGTGGCGCGGAAAGGTGTGGCGTACGTAGTGGGCGCGCAGCAGGTCCAGCCCGGGCAGTTCCGCGTACCGCCAGTGCCGCGCCCACTCCCGACCGCGCCCGCCGTCCGTCCCCATCCCCCCATTCTGCGCCCCGCCGGACTGGGGTGTTCTCGCAGGTCCGGCCCGTTGTCAGTGCCGGGGTGCACGATGGGGGCATGGCCGGCTCCGCGCTCGAATCGTTCTCCCCCGCGACCCGCTCCTGGTTCACGGGGGCCTTCCGTACGCCCACCTCCGCGCAGGAGGGCGCCTGGGAAGCAATCGGCGAGGGCTCCGACGTGCTCGTGGTGGCGCCCACCGGCTCCGGCAAGACCCTGGCCGCCTTCCTCGCCGCCCTCGACCGGCTGGCGTCGACCCCGCCGCCGGCGGAGCCGAAGAAGCGCTGCCGCGTGCTGTACGTGTCCCCCCTGAAGGCCCTCGCCGTCGACGTGGAGCGCAATCTGCGCAGCCCGCTGACCGGGATCCGGCAGGAGTCCGTCCGCCTCGGGCTGACCGAACCGGAGATCCGGGTCGGGATCCGCTCCGGAGACACCCCGCCCGCCGAGCGGCGCTCGCTCGCCAACCGTCCGCCGGACATCCTCATCACGACCCCCGAATCACTGTTCCTGATGCTGACCTCGGCGGCGCGGGACGCCCTCGCCGGGGTCGAGACGGTGATCTTGGACGAGGTGCACGCGGTCGCCGGGACCAAGCGCGGCGCCCACCTCGCGCTCTCCCTGGAGCGGCTCGACGAGCTGCTGCCGCGCCCGGCGCGCCGGATCGGGCTGTCGGCGACGGTCCGGCCGGTGGACGAGGTGGCCCGGTACCTCGCGCCGCGCGGCAAGGTGACGATCGTCCAGCCGCCGTCGGACAAGGAGTTCGACCTGTCGGTGGTCGTCCCGGTGCAGGACATGGGCGAGTTGGGCGGCTCCCCGGCCACCGAGGGCCGCGAGGGCGGCGACAAGCCGTCGATCTGGCCCCATGTGGAGGAGCGCATCGCGGATCTGGTGCAGGCGCACCGCTCCACGATCGTGTTCGCCAACTCCCGGCGCCTCGCCGAGCGGCTGTGCAACCGGCTCAATGAGATCGCGTACGAGCGCGCCATGGGCGAGAAGCTGCCGGAGGGATCGCCGCCGGCCGAGATCATGGCCCAGTCGGGCGCCGCGCAGGGCGCACCGCCCCTGCTGGCGCGCGCGCACCACGGCTCGGTGTCCAAGGAACAGCGGGCGCTGGTGGAGGAGGACCTGAAGGCGGGCCGGCTGCCCGCCGTGGTCGCCACCTCCAGCCTGGAACTGGGCATCGACATGGGCGCGGTGGACCTGGTGGTGCAGGTGGAGTCCCCGCCCTCGGTGGCCTCCGGGCTCCAGCGGGTGGGCCGGGCCGGGCACCAGGTGGGCGCGGTCTCCACGGGCGTGGTCTTCCCCAAGTACCGCGGTGACCTGGTGCAGGCGGCCGTGGTCACCGAGCGGATGCGGACCGGGTCAATCGAGTCGTTGCGCATCCCGTCGAATCCGCTGGACGTACTGGCGCAGCAGCTGGTCGCGATGGTCTCGATGGACACCTGGCAGCTGGACGACCTGCTGGCCCTGGTGCGGCGGGCGGCGTCCTTCGCGGCGCTGCCGGAGTCCGCGTTCACGGCGGTGCTGGACATGCTGGCGGGCCGCTATCCGTCGGACGCGTTCGCCGAGCTCAGACCGCGTGTCGTCTGGGACCGCGTCGCGGGCACCATCACGGGCCGGCCGGGTGCCCAGCGCCTCGCGGTCACCTCCGGCGGCACCATCCCGGACCGCGGCCTCTTCGGCGTCTTCCTCGCCGGCTCGGACCCGAAGAAGGGCGGCGGCCGCGTCGGCGAGCTCGATGAGGAGATGGTCTACGAATCCCGGGTCGGGGACGTCTTCACCCTCGGCACCAGCTCCTGGCGGATCGTGGACATCACCCGCGACCGCGTCCTGGTCACCCCCGCCCCCGGGGTGCCGGGGCGGCTGCCGTTCTGGAAGGGCGACCAGCTGGGCCGTCCGCTCGAACTGGGCCGCGCCGTCGGCGCGTTCCTCCGCGAGCTGGGCGGCCTCACCGAGGAGGACGCGCGGCTGCGGCTCCTCGCCGCCGGCCTGGACGCGTGGGCCTCGGACAATGTCCTGGCGTACCTCGCGGAGCAGCGGGAGGCCTGCGGCCACGTGCCGGACGACCGGACCATCGTCGTCGAGCGGTTCCGCGACGAGCTCGGCGACTGGCGGGTCGTCGTCCATTCCCCCTTCGGCGCCCAGGTGCACGCCCCGTGGGCCCTCGCCCTCGGAGCCCGCCTCGCCGAGCGGTACGGGATGGACGCGCAGGTGATGCACGCCGACGACGGCATCGTGCTGCGCCTCCCGGACGCCGACCTGCTGAGCATGGACCTGCTCGACCACGCCGCGCCCCGCCAAGACGTCGCGGGGGCGCCGGCGTTCGAGTTCGACGACGAGCAGGCACCCCTGGGCGCGGCCGATGTCGCCTTCGACCACGGCGACATCAGCCAGATCGTCACCGACCAGATCGGCGGCTCGGCCCTCTTCGCCTCCCGGTTCCGCGAGTGCGCGGCCCGCGCCCTGCTGCTGCCGCGCCGCAATCCGGGCAAGCGCACCCCCCTGTGGCAGCAGCGCCAGCGCGCCTCCCAACTCCTCCAGGTGGCTTCGGAGTTCGGTTCCTTCCCGATCGTGCTGGAAGCCGTACGGGAGTGCCTCCAGGACGTCTTCGACGTCCCCGGCCTGACCGAGCTCATGGGCGACATCGAGGCGCGCCGCGTCCGCCTCGTCGAGGTCACCACCCCCGAGCCCTCCCCCTTCGCCCGTTCCCTCCTCTTCGGGTATGTCGCCCAGTTCCTCTACGAGGGCGACTCGCCCCTTGCCGAGCGGAGGGCGGCGGCGCTCTCGCTGGACTCCCGCCTGCTCGCGGAGCTGCTCGGTCAGGCGGAGCTGCGCGAGCTGCTGGACGCGGAGGTACTGGAGGAGCTGGAGCGGGAGCTCCAGTGGCTGACCGAGGACCGCCGGGCCAAGGACACCGAGTCCGCGGCCGACCTGCTGCGCCTGCTGGGCCCGCTGACGGAGGCCCAGCTGGCCGAGCGGGGGGCGGACCCCTCATGGGCGCACGAACTGTCCGCGGCCCGCCGCGCCATCCGGGTCCGGATCGGCGGCGAGGATCACTGGGCGGCGATCGAGGACGCGGGCCGGCTGCGGGACGCGCTGGGCACCGCGCTGCCGGTCGGAGTCCCGGAGGCGTTCACCGAGCCGGTCAAGGACCCGCTGGGCGACCTCCTGGCCCGGTACGCGCGCACGCACGGGCCGTTCACCACGACCGCCGTCGCCGCCCGCTTCGGCCTGGGGACGGCCGTCACCGAGGGCGCCCTGCACCGGCTCGCGGCGGCCGGGCGGGTGGTCCAGGGCGAGTTCCATCCCGCGGGCATCGGCCAGGAGTGGTGTGACGCGGCGGTGCTGCGCAGACTCCGCCGCCGTTCGCTGGCCGCGCTGCGCCAGGAACTGGAACCAGTCCCCCCGGCTTCGCTGGCCACCTTCCTCCCGCAGTGGCAGCACATGGGCGGAGCGCTGCGCGGCATCGACGGCCTGGCCCGCGCGGTCGAGCAGCTCCAAGGCGCCCCGGTCCCGGCTTCGGCGCTGGAGCGCCTGATCCTCCCCTCGCGGGTGGCCGGCTACTCGCCGGGCATGCTGGACGAACTGACGACGACCGGTGAGGTGGTCTGGGCGGGCGCCGGAGCCCTGCCGGGCAAGGACGGCTGGATCTCCCTCTACCTGGCGGACGCCGCCCCGCTGCTCCTGCCCCCGGTACACCCCCTGGAGCTCACCCCCCTCCACCAGGCGCTGCTGGACGCCCTGTCGGGTGGCTACGGCCTGTTCTTCCGCCAGCTCACCCAGTCGGTGCGCGAGCGGTGGCCTGAGGCCACGGACATGGAGCTGTCGGAGGCGGTGTGGGACCTGGCGTGGTCGGGCCGCCTCACGAACGACACCCTCGCCCCGCTGCGGTCCCTGCTGGGCTCGGGCCGCACGGCGGGGGCGACGGCCCACCGGGCGAGGCGTACCGTCCCCCGCGGCCGGTACGGCACGCTGAGCTCCACCGTGTCCCGCACCGGCCCGCCCACGGTCTCCGGTCGTTGGTCACTCCTGCCGGCCCAGGCCCCCGACCCCACCCACCGGGCCCACGCCCTGGCCCGCACCCTGCTGGACCGGCACGGGGTGGTCACCCGGGGCGCGGTCGCGGCGGAGGGGGTGGAGGGCGGTTTCAGCGCGGTCTACCGCGTCCTGTCGGCCTTCGAGGACAGCGGGCAGGCCCGCCGGGGCTATGTGGTCGAGGGGCTGGGCGCGGCCCAGTTCGCGATGGACGGCGCGGTGGACCGGCTCCGGGCGGCGGAGCGGACCCCGCCCCCGCTGGCGGCGGTGGTCCTGGCCGCGGCCGACCCGGCGAACGCGTACGGTGCCGCTCTGCCGTGGCCGGATCCCCCGGCCGGGGCCACCCACAAGCCCGGCCGCAAGGCGGGCTCCCTGGTGGTCTTGGTTGACGGCGAGCTCACTCTGTACCTGGAGCGCGGCGGCAAAACCCTCCTGGCCTGGCCCCCGCCGGAAGACCCTCGCCTCACGGCAGCCACGGCAGCCCTGGCGGCGGCCTCCCGCGCGGGCACACTCCCCTCCCTCACGGTGGAACGGATCAACGCCGCCGCGGCCCTCACCTCCCCCCTCGGCCCGTCCCTCGAATCGGCAGGCTTCCACGCCACCCCCCGCGGCCTCCGCCTCCGCCCGTAGCCCGGCCCGTCCGCGCCCGGCCGCCCGAAGACGCCTGCTCCCCCCCCCCGGCCACGGGGGCCCGGTGCCCCCGTACCACCGCCCCTGCCGGACGGGACTCCCCCGCACCCACGCCCGCCCGACCCGACGCCCGCTCCGAACGCACCCGCCCTATCCCACCCCAACCGATCCCCCCAACCAACACCCGCCTCCCGCCCCACCGCCGCCGCCGAACCAGCACCGCCACCCACCGGCACCCGCCCCGCCCCCACCTCAGCTTCACCACCGCCCACCCCGCACCGCTCCCGCCCGCACCCCGCAGCACCCCGAACCGCTCCCACCCGGCACCCCACCCGGCACCCCACCCCAGCTTCACCACCCCGCACCGCACCCGCCCCACCACCGCCGGCGCCCAAGCCCCCCACGGCCCCCACCACCGCCGGGGGCCGCCCCCCGCCCCCCACCCAGCCCCGCCAGGGCCACCTCCCAGCGGCCCTGGCGGGAGCTTGAGGCGCGGGGTCTGGGGCGCAGCCCCAGGAGGGGTGCAGGTTCAGTGCGAAGCCCGCACCCCTCGGCGGGGCCGGGGCCGCGGGCCCCGGTTTCGGGAAGGGGCAGGGTGGGGGACGGCCCCGCGCAGCGGCCCCCCAGGCCCCCGCGGGAGCGACAATGGCGGTATGCCCGAAGGAGACAGCGTCTGGCGAGCCGCAGCCCGCCTCCACACCGCCCTCGCCGGCAAGCCCCTCATCCGCAGCGACCTCCGCGTCCCCCGCTTCGCCACCGCCGATCTCACCGGCCGCACCACCCTCGACGTCACTCCCCGCGGCAAGCACCTCCTCGCCCGCTTCGAGGGCGGCCTCACCCTGCACAGCCACCTCCGCATGGACGGCGCCTGGCGCGTCTTCGCAGCCGGCCAGAGGTGGCACGGCGGCCCCACCCACGAGATCCGGGTCATCCTGGGCACCGCAGAGCACACGGCCGTCGGCTATCGCCTCCCCGTCCTGGAGCTGCTCCGCACCGCCGACGAGGAGCGGGTCGTGGGCCACCTCGGCCCCGACCTCCTCGGCCCGGACTGGGATCCCGACGTCGCTGCCGCCAACCTCCTCGCCGCCCCGAACCGCCCCCTCGGCGAGGCCCTGCTCGACCAGCGCAACCTCGCCGGGATCGGCAATATCTACAAGGCCGAGCTCTGCTTCCTCGCCCAGGTCACCCCGTGGACCCCGGTCGGCGCGCTCCCGGAGGCGACCCTCCCCCGCCTGGCCGCCGCCGCCCACCGCCTCCTGGCCGCGAACATCGGCGGCCCCATCGGCGGCACCGCCGCCACCGCCGGCGCCCGCGACATCACCCGCGACATCGAGCGCCGCAACACCACCGGCATCCGCCGCCCCGGCCGGAACCTCTTCGTCTACGGCCGCGCCCACCGCCCCTGTCTGCGCTGCGGCACTCCCGTCCGCGAGGCCCCCCAGGACGACCGCCCCACCTACTGGTGCCCGCGCTGCCAGACGGGCCCTACCCCCTGACAGGCACGGCGCAGCGCAGCGCGGCGCGGAGGCCCCACCAATTGACGCCCCGTCAGATTCAGTCGTACCGTCCCCGCATGCCCACCCCCACAGCCTCGTACGACCTCACCGGCCGCACCGCCCTGGTCACCGGCGCCGCGAGCGGCATAGGCCGCGCCACCGCCCTGCTCCTCGCCGAGGCGGGCGCTGCCGTGCACTGCGCGGACCGCGACGAACAAGGCCTCGCCGAGACGGCGGCGCTCGTCACCCAGGCCGGTGGCGCCGCCACCGTCCACCCCCTCGACGTCACCGACCGAGCCGCTCTGCGGGCCGCCGTCCAAGCCGCCGGCCCCCTCAACGTCACCGCCGCCATCGCCGGGATCATGCACACCGGCAGCGTGCTGGAGACCACCGACGAGGACCTCGACCGAGTCCTGGACATCAACTTCAAGGGCGTCCTGCGCACCTGCCAGGAAGCCGCCATCTCCATGATCTCGGCCGGCCGCCCCGGTTCGATCATCACGATGGCCTCCGGCGCCGTGGACGCCGCCCAGCCGGGCCTGCTCTGCTACAGCGCCGCCAAGGCCGCCGTCGTCCAGCTGACCAAGACCCTCGCCACCGAGGCGGGCCCGCACGGCATCCGCGTCAACGCCGTCGCGCCCGGCTGGATCCGGACGCCGATGACCGGCCGCCACGGCGTCGGGGCCCAGGAGCGGACGGAGGCGATGATGGCGCGCATGGCCCCCTTGCGCCGGGTCGGCGAGCCCGAGGACATCGCCCAGGCCGTGCTCTACCTGGCTTCGGACGCCTCGTCCTTCATGACGGGCCAGATTCTTCGCCCGAACGGCGGAGTGGCGATGCCCTGGTAGCCGCCTCAGCCCCCCTGGCCGCGCGGGCGCCGGCGCCGGCCGCGGACCGCCGCGCCCTGCGCACGGGGCCCGGCACGCAGTGCACCGGCAGCAGCCCCAGCCCCCATCCGCCCGCGGCCACAGCGCCCTCCACGGGTCCGGACTCCGCCGGCGCCAGCGCCAGCCGCAGCACGGCCCACCACCACAGCACCCCCACCGCCACGGCAAGGGGTATCAGTAACCGCCGCACGGCTATCTCCCAGGAGGCCGGGACACGGACCGCCCCATCTTCCCGCACCCCTCCCACCCCCGCACCCAGAACGGCCCACCACGAGCCCGCGCAGGAGCCGACGTACGAGAGCCCCCGGCCCAGCACCGGCGCCGCATACGGCACGGAGCCCCGGCCAGTGCTTCACGCACCACCCGGGGCTCCGGCCACACTCACAAGCTCACACGCACAAGCTCACGCACTCATGCTCACGGACTCACTCACGCGGCTACGACATTCACCGCTTCCGCAGGCGCCTTGATGGTCACCCGCTCCGGTCCACCCGCGACCGAAGCCATGGAGACCGAATTGAGCATCGGGCGGACCGGCGCAGGCACCGGTTCCCCGGCCGCGGCCGACTGTGCCAGCTCGGCCAGCGACAGTTCGTCACTGACTTCGCGCATCAGCTCGGACATCCGTACGTCCAACGCGTCGCAGATCGCGGAGAGCAGTTCGGAGGATGCCTCCTTCTGCCCCCGCTCCACCTCGGAGAGATAGCCGAGCGAAACTCGGGCCGACGAGGAGACTTCGCGCAGAGTACGGCCCTGGCGCTGGCGCTGCCGACGCAGCACGTCACCCAGCAGGCGACGGAGCAGAATCATCGGTGGCTCCCTCCTCTGACCGTGTAGCCGCATCCTTCACGCCCCACCGTACCGCCTCGCGCCGCGGCCGTGCGGGGAGCGATGTCGTGTTCACTCAGGGCTGCAAACATCAAATCCCCCCGTTCTGTTCCGTATCCTGCCTCCGCGCATTCTCGCGGAGTTGGCTTGAGAGGAGTTGGAGCACTATCCGTGCACTCTCCCTACGGATTTCCGCACGGGAGCCGTTCAACCTCAGCCGGGCCGTTTTCCTGCCCCCGGGACCGGCCACGGCAATGAAAACCGTGCCCACCGGCTGCCCGTCCTGCGGATCCGGACCGGCCACTCCGGTGGTCGCGATCCCCCAGGAAGCGTCCATCACGCGCCGCACACCGACCGCCATCTGGTCCGCGACCTGCGCGTTCACCGCGCCTTCGGCCGCCAGCAGGCCCGCGTCCACCCCGAGCACCCGGTGCTTGAGCTCCGTCGCGTACGCCGTGACCGAGCCGCGGAAGGACCGGGAGGCGCCGGGAACGGCCGTGAGCTCGGCCGCGACCATGCCGCCGGTCAGCGATTCGGCGACGGCGAGGGTCTGGTCACGCTCCGCGAGCAGGCGCAGCACGTCCCCGGCCGCCGTGGCCACCCCGGTCACGCCTTCGGCACCCGCGGCACCTTGTGCCGCACCGCCGGCCTCCGGAGAATCCCCCACCGCGTATGTCACCTCGCGGTCCGCTCCTCGGCGATTCCCTGGCGGCGCAGCACGACCGCCTGCCGGATGTAGTCCAAACCGGTGATCACGGTCAGCACGACGGCGATCGCCATCACCCAGAAGCGCAAGGTCGCCAGCGGTCCGGTCAGCGCCAGCACGTACATGCCCACGGCCGTGCCCTGGGCCAGGGTCTTCAGCTTGCCGCCGCGGCTGGCCGGAATCACGCCGTAGCGGATCACCCAGAAGCGCAGCAGCGTGATCCCGAGCTCCCGGCCGAGGATCACTCCGGTCACCCACCAGGGCAGGTCTCCGAGCCAGGAGAGGCAGATCAGCGCCGAGCCCATGATCGCCTTGTCGGCGATCGGGTCGGCGATCTTGCCGAAGTCGGTGACCAGGTTGTACGTCCGGGCCAGATGCCCGTCGAAGATGTCCGTGATCATGGCCACGGCGAACGCGGCCCAGGCCCAGGCCCGCCAGGCGGGGTCGTACCCGCCCTCGGCCAGCAGCAGGAGGACGAATCCCGGCACGAGCACGAGCCGGATCATCGTCAGGATGTTGGCGATGTTCCACAGGCTGGCCTGATTGACCGCCGCGGCTCCCAGCTTCGCGCCGGGCGCGGGCCGGCGGCCGGTCCCACCCGCCGCGGATGCCGGGACTCCGCTCATCCGGCCGCCTCCTCAAGATCCATGCCCAGGGGCTCGGCCACCAGGTCCACACCCAGGGTGCCGACCACCTTTGCCGTGACGATACGCCCGGGGACCAGGCCGGTGCTGTCCGTGAAGACGACCTGGCCGTCGGTCTCGGGCGCCTGGTGCGCGGCGCGCCCGTAGGCGCCGGCCTCGTCCTCGTCCCCGCCGACCGCTTCCACGGTCTCGACGAGTACTTCCAGGGTCTCCCCGATCCGCTCCTCCGCGCGCTGCGAGGTGAGCTCCTCGGCGAGCCGCTGCATGTGCGCGAGCCGCTCGGCGATGGTGTCCGCGTCCAGCTTGTTCTCGTAGGTGACGGCCTCGGTGCCGTCCTCGTCGGAGTAGCCGAAGACACCGATGGCGTCGAGGCGCGCGTGGGTGAGGAAACGCTCCAGCTCGGCGAAGTCCGACTCCTTCTCGCCGGGGAAGCCGACGATGAAGTTGGACCGTACGCCGGCCTGCGGGGCCTTGGTGCGGATGGTGTCCAGCAGTTCCAGGAACCGGTCGGTGTCACCGAAGCGGCGCATGGCGCGCAGCACATCGGGGGCCGAGTGCTGGAAGGACAGGTCGAAGTACGGGACGACCTTGGGGGTCGAGGTGAGTACGTCGATCAGCCCGGGCCGCATCTCGGCGGGCTGGAGGTAGCTGACGCGGACGCGCTCGATGCCGTCCACCTCGGCGAGCTCGGGCAGCAGGGTCTCCAGCAGCCGGATGTCGCCGAGGTCCTTGCCGTACGAGGTGTTGTTCTCGGAGACCAGCATGATCTCCTTGACGCCCTGCTCGGCGAGCCAGCGGGTCTCGCCCAGCACGTCGCTGGGGCGGCGGGAGACGAAGGAGCCGCGGAAGGACGGGATGGCGCAGAAGGAGCAGCGCCGGTCACAGCCGGAGGCCAGCTTGACCGAGGCGACGGGGCTCTTGTCCAGGCGGCGGCGCAGCGGGGCGCGCGGCCCCGAGGCGGGCGCGAGCCCATCGGGAAGGTCGGCGGGCGCTTCGGCGACCTCCGGCAGCCCACCGGAGGAGGGCTGGGCGTGGCCGGGAAGTGCGACCCCGGCGCCCTGGCGCGCCGCCGGGCTGACCGGCAGCAGCTTGCGCCGGTCGCGCGGGGTGTGGGAGGCGTGGACGCCGCCGCTCAGGATGGTCTGGAGGCGGTCGGAGATGTCGGCGTAGTCGTCGAAGCCGAGCACACCGTCGGCTTCGGGCAGCGCTTCGGCGAGCTCCTTGCCGTAGCGCTCGGCCATACAGCCGACCGCGACGACGGCCTGGGTCCTGCCGCCCCCCTCACGAGCCGCGGTCTTGAGATCGTTGGCTTCCAGGAGGGCGTCCACGGAGTCTTTTTTGGCGGCTTCGACGAAGCCGCAGGTGTTGACGACGGCTACGTCCGCATCGGCGGCGTCCTCGACGAGCTCCCAGCCATCCGCCGCCAAGCGGCCTGCGAGCTCCTCCGAGTCCACCTCGTTACGGGCGCAGCCAAGAGTGACAAGGGCGACGGTACGGCGTTCGGGCATGGGCTCAAGACTACTTCGTCCCGGCGCCGGCCCCCGCCCCCGTTCCCCGCTACGGGCCCGCACAGCGAGATCCCCGGGGTGCGACGCGGCACCCCGGGGATCCGGAATCACGTGTTCAGCCCTGGGGCCGCCCTGGATCAGCCCGCCTGGGGCTGGTCCTGGAGCGGGTCCTCCTTGGTGTATGTGAGGCGTTCCACCTGTCCCGGCTGGAAGTCGTCCTTGATCTCCTTGCCGTTCACGAAGAGCTTCACGGCGCCGGCGTCGCCGAGCACGAGGTCGACGGACTCCTTGTCCGTGAAGGTCTTGGACTCACCCTGGCTGAGGGTGCCGTCGAAGAGCAGCCGGCCGCTGTGGTCCTTCGCGGAGATCCAGCTCTCGCCGGTGTCGGCCGTCAGGACGACCGTGACGAGGTCCTTGGGCGCGGCGGCGATGGCACTGTCCGAAGGTTCCGGCTTGGGCGCCTTGGGGGTCTGCTGGGGTTGGGCGACGGCCGGATTCCCGCCGCTCTGCTTGGGTGCGGGCTTGGGCGAGGCGGAACCTTGCGCCACCGGCCGCTTGGCATTCTCGTCGCCGCCGCCGAAGGCGGTGAAGCCCACGAAGCCGATGACGGCGACGATGGCGGCGACCATGGCGGCGGTCCAGTTGGGCCGCTGCCGCTCGGGGCGGATGCGCTCTGCTTCGAACATCGGCGCGGCGGGTGTGGGTGCCGGCCGGCCGCCGTGGGCCGCGTCGTAGCTCTCGACCAGGGGGACCGGATCGAGGTGGACGGCGCGGGCGAGCGTACGGATGTGACCGCGGGCGTAGACGTCGCCGCCGCACCGCGTGAAGTCGTCCTCCTCGATCGCGTGCACGATCGGAATGCGCACGCGGGTGGTGGAACTGACCTCGTCGACGGTGAGCCCGGCGGCGATCCGGGCCTTCTTGAGGGCCGTCCCGATGGACGGTCCTTCGACGGGACGTTCGACGATGAGGTCCTCGGACCGGTCGTCGGTCGAAGGCCGCTCTTCTTCGGGGGAGTTGGCGTTGCCGATGGACACGAGGGCGCCTTTCGAGCGTGTAGCCACCTGCTGGATGTCCAGTCTAGGGGGGTGACGAAAGGGTGGAGCAACCGGAGGGTGCACTTCCTACGCCATCCGAATGGCGACGGGAGGTCCGGACCGGTGTGGCGGCCCCGCGCCGTGCGCGCTGCCGCCACCTCCCTCAACTGGACGCACGCCCAAGGGAAACGGTTGCCCGCCCCATCGGGTCGGCGGAACTCGCCTTACGGGTGAGCCTCCCCCCGGATGACGGCGAGCACCGTGTCCAGCTCGTCCGCCTTCAGCAGGACGTCCCGCGCCTTGGAACCCTCACTCGGGCCGACGATTCCCCGGGATTCCATCAGGTCCATGAGCCGGCCGGCCTTGGCGAAGCCCACCCGCAGCTTGCGCTGGAGCATCGAGGTGGAGCCGAACTGTGTGGAGACCACCAGCTCCGCTGCCTGGCACAGCAGGTCCAGGTCGTCGCCGATGTCCTCGTCGATCTCCTTCTTCTGCTTCTGCCCGACGGTGACGTCCTCGCGGAAGACGGGCGCCATCTGGTCCTTGCAGTGCTGGACGATTCCGGCGATCTCGTCCTCGGTGACGAAGGCGCCCTGGAGGCGGACCGGCTTGTTCGCCCCCATGGGCAGGAAGAGTCCGTCTCCCTTGCCGATGAGCTTCTCGGCACCCGGCTGGTCGAGGATGACCCGGCTGTCGGCGAGCGAGGAGGTGGCGAAGGCGAGCCGCGAAGGCACGTTCGCCTTGATCAGGCCGGTGACCACGTCCACCGAGGGCCGCTGGGTGGCGAGCACCAGGTGGATGCCGGCCGCGCGGGCCAGCTGGGTGATGCGGACGATCGAGTCCTCGACGTCGCGCGGCGCCACCATCATCAGGTCGGCCAGCTCGTCGACGATCACCAGCAGGTACGGGTACGGGCTGAGCTCCCGCTCGCTGCCCGGCGGGAGTTTGATCTTGCCGTCCCGGATGGCCTGGTTGAAGTCGTCGATGTGCCGGTAGCCGAAGGCGGCCAGGTCGTCGTAGCGCAGGTCCATCTCGCGCACGACCCACTGGAGGGCCTCGGCGGCCCGCTTGGGGTTGGTGATGATCGGCGTGATCAGGTGCGGGATGCCCTCGTACGCCGTCAGCTCGACCCGCTTGGGGTCGACCAGCACCATCCGCACGTCCTCGGGGGTGGCCCTGACCATCACCGAGGTGATCAGGCAGTTGATGCAGGAGGACTTGCCGGAGCCGGTCGCGCCGGCCACCAGCACGTGGGGCATCTTGGCGAGGTTGGCCATGACGTAGCCGCCCTCGACGTCCTTGCCGAGCGCGACCAGCATCGGATGGTCGTCCTCGGCCGCGTCCGCCAGACGCAGTACGTCGCCAAGGTTGACCATCTCGCGGTCGGTGTTCGGGATCTCGATGCCGACCGCCGACTTGCCCGGGATCGGGCTGATGATCCGGACGTCCGGCGAGGCGACCGCGTAGGCGATGTTCTTCGCCAGGGCCGTGATCCGCTCGACCTTCACCGCCGCGCCGAGCGTCACCTCGTAACGGGTGACCGTCGGGCCCCGGGTGAAGCCGGTGACCGTCGCGTCGACCTTGAACTCCGTGAAGACGTTCGTCAGCGAGGCGACCACCGCGTCGTTGGCGGCGCTGCGCGTCTTGCCGGGGCCGCCGCGCTCCAGCAGGTCCAGCGAGGGCAGGGCGTACGTGATGTCCCCGCGCAGCTGGAGCTGCTCCGCGCGGGGCGGCAGGGGCTGGGCCGGCGGCGGGGTCTTCGTCAGGTCCGGCACCGACAGCGTCCCGGACGCCGCGGAGGTGGTCGCGTGCGGCTTCTCGGCGGGCGGTGCGGGAGCCGTGGGCGGGACGGAAGCCGTGGGCGGTACGGGTCGCTCCTCGCGGGCGGGCGGCACGGGAGCGGTGGCCTGTGCGCCCTCCCGCCCGACGCCGATCCCCTGGGTGAGGTCGGCGACGAGCGGGGAGGGGGGCAGCCCGCCGTACACCACGCCGTCCAGCGCGGCGGCGGCCGCCGCGGCCACGTCGACGGCGTCCATCTCCCGGTCCATGGCCGGGCGGTCCGCGGCCGGCCGGGCCGAAGTGCGCCGCGGCCTGCGCCGCCGGGCGAGCGCCTCCTCCTCGACGGCGTCGGCCGGGTCGTCGGGGCCGGTGCCCGCGCCCGTGCGGCCCCGCCACCGCTCCGGGTCGTGCCGGGCGCCGGCGCCGGCCGCGCCCTCGTACGCGTCATAGCCGTCGGCATCCTCGTTCGGTGCGATGATCCCGAGCCTGATGCCGAGCCGCCGCAGCCGCTGCGGGATCGCGTTGACGGGCGTCGCGGTGACCACGAGCAGCCCGAAGACGGTGAGCAGCAGCAGCATGGGCACGGCCAGCGGCGCGCCCATGGTGAAGATCAGCGGCTTCGAGGCGCCCCAGCCGATGAGCCCGCCCGCGTTCTGCATCGCGGTGGTGCCCTCGTCCCGGCCGGGCGCTCCGCAGCCGATGTGGACCAGGCCGAGGACGCCGATGACGAGTGCGGAGAGCCCGATGCCGATCCGGCCGTTGGCGTCGGTCTGCTCGGGGTGGCGGATGAAACGAACCGCCATGACCCCGAGCAGGATCGGCACGAGCAGATCCAGTCGGCCGAAGGCACCGGTGATCAGCATGGTGACCAGGTCCCCGACGGGACCGCTCGGATTCGACCAGGTTCCGGCGGCGACGATCAGCGCGAGGGCGAGCAGCAGCAGCGCGACGCCGTCCTTGCGGTGGGCGGGGTCGAGGTTCCTGGCTCCGCGGCCCACTCCCCGGAAGACCGCGCCGATGGCGTGCGCGCAGCCGAGCCACAGGGCGCGCACCAGCCGCACCACACCCCCGGTCGGGGAGGGGGCGGGCTTGGCCGCGACTTTCTTGACCGGGGCACGCTTGGCGGCCGCCGCCTTCTTCGCGGGCGGCTTGCGCGCCGGAGCCGCCTTCTTCGCCGGCGCCGTAGTACGGCCGGTGCGGCCCTTCGCGGTGCCCGCGGTGCTCGGGGAACCCTTACCGGACGTACGTGAGGCCATGGGCCCGAGATTACCGGTGCGCACGCCGGTGGACACGCGTGCCCACCCCTTCACCCGTTCGTGTCGCCCGCTCTGTCGGCACTTTGACGCGCCGCCAGACCTGACGCGCTCGCAGGCGCCCACGGCCGGGGCCCCGTCCGCGGACGGGGCCCCGCCTTCAGTTCTGCGCGGGCAGCATCGTCGCTCCGCCGCCGGCCCCGGGCTCCAGCGCGTCGAGTGCCCGGCGCAGTCCGGTGAGCTTTCGCTCCAGATGGGCCGCGGTCGCCACGACGGCGGGATCGGCGGCTTCCTCGCCGAGCTGCTTCGTCAGCGCCTCGGCCTGCTCCTCGACCGCCGCGAGCCGCGCGGAGAGCTCGGCCAGCAGTCCGGCCGTCTCCTTGCTGCCGTCCACGCCGTTCGAGCCGCCGCCCTCCAGCTGGAGCCGCAGCAGCGCCGCCTGCTCCCGGAGCTGGCAGTTCTTCGTGTACAGCTCCACGAAGACCGAGACCTTGGCCCGCAGGACCCACGGGTCGAAGGGCTTGGAGATGTAGTCGACCGCACCGGCCGCGTAGCCGCGGAAGGTGTGGTGCGGACCGTGGTTGATCGCGGTGAGGAAGATGATCGGGATGTCCCGGGTCCGTTCCCGCCGCTTGATGTGCGCGGCCGTCTCGAATCCGTCCATTCCCGGCATCTGCACATCCAGCAGGATGACCGCGAAATCGTCCGTCAGCAGCGCCTTGAGCGCTTCCTCCCCCGACGACGCCCGGACCAGTGTCTGATCGAGCGCGGAGAGGATGGCCTCCAGCGCCAGCAGATTCTCCGGCCGGTCGTCGACCAGGAGGATCTTGGCCTTCTGCACCATGCCCTGTCCTCCTCGCCCCGGCATGGGGCCTCCCCGGCTCCTGGCTCCGGCTTGTGCGCCGGGCCCCGCCCCAGAGGACGGCATCCTTGCGCCGTCCGTCCTTGTGCCGGTCATCGTAGCCCCAGTCCCGAGATCGCCACACCCTGTCACCAAGATGTCACTGTGCACGAAGCAGAAACGTGGCGGGAGAGCAGAAGGTTCCCGGTGTACCGCTCTCCCGCACCGCGGCCGCCACACTGCGTCAGCAATGGGTACCGGTACGTCCGCCAGCCGATCACTTCCCTCGCATCCACTGCTCCATCACCGACAGCAGATAGTCGGGGTCGACCGGCTTGGTGACGTAGTCGGAAGCACCGGAGTCGATGGCCTTCTCCCGGTCCCCCTTCATCGCCTTCGCCGTGAGCGCGATGATCGGCAGCCCCGCGAACTGCGGCATCCGCCGGATCGCCGAGGTCGTCGCGTACCCGTCCATCTCGGGCATCATGATGTCCATCAGGACGACCGTCACGTCGTCGTGCTGCTCCAGGACCTCGATGCCCTCCCGCCCGTTCTCCGCGTACAGCACGGCCAGTCCGTGCTGCTCCAGCACGCTGGTCAGCGCGAAGACGTTGCGGACGTCGTCGTCCACGATGAGGACCTTCTCACCGTGGAAGTCGTACGTCCGGGGCACCACCGGAAGTGCCTCCTCCGGGTTTCCCCACGCGTCCTCGGCCCCCTGGACGTTCGGCTGCCCGGGCACCGCCGTACGCGGTTCCCGGTCGCTCAGCGCCTTGCGCCGCCGCCGGAACAGCGCCGCACCGCCCTGCCCCTGCCCGGCCGGCTCGGCGGCGGGCAGCGCGGCCCGCGCCGGCTGTGCCTGCACCGGCTTCGCCGCCGGTACGGGCGCCGCCGACGAGGGCCGCGCCGCCTCGGCCGGCCTGCGGTACAAGTCGCTCCGGGCGCTGCCGGGCGCGGGGGGCGCGTACCCCTGCGGCGGCAGCTCGCTCGGGTGCAGCGGCAGGTAGAGCGTGAAGGTGGACCCGCGGCCGGGCTCGCTGGCCGCGTGGATCTCGCCGCCCAGCAGCCGGGCGATCTCCCGGCTGATGGACAGGCCCAGACCCGTGCCGCCGTACTTGCGGCTCGTCGTCCCGTCGGCCTGCTTGAACGCCTCGAAGATCACCAGCATCTTGCTCGCCGCGATCCCGATCCCGGTGTCGGTCACCGAGAAGGCGATCAGGTCCCCGTCCGCCTCCCGCAGCGAGCCGGCTTCCAGCAGCTGCTCCCGGATGGCCTGCGGCACATCCGCCCCGGCCGGCCGGATCACCAGCTCCACCGCACCGTTGTCGGTGAACTTCACCGCGTTCGACAGCAGGTTGCGCAGCACCTGGAGCAGCCGCTGCTCGTCGGTGTGCAGGGTGGCGGGCAGCTCCGGGGAGACCCGGACCGAGAAGTCCAGGCCCTTCTCCGCCGTCAGCGGCCGGAAGGTGGCCTCCACGTAGTCGACGAGCTGGACCAGCGCGATCCGGGTCGGCGAGACGTCCATCTTCCCTGCCTCGACCTTCGACAGGTCGAGGATGTCGTTGATCAGCTGGAGCAGGTCCGAACCCGCTCCGTGGATGGTCTCGGCGAACTCCACCTGCTTCGGCGAGAGGTTCTCCTCCGCGTTGTCCGCGAGCAGCTTGGCCAGGATGAGCAGCGAGTTGAGCGGGGTCCGCAGCTCGTGCGACATGTTCGCCAGGAATTCGGACTTGTAGCGCATCGAGACCGCGAGCTGCTCGGCCCGCTCCTCCAGGACCTGCCGGGCCTCCTCGATCTCGGTGTTCTTCACCTCGATGTCCCGGTTCTGCTGGGCCAGCAGCTCGGCCTTCTCCTCCAGTTCCGCGTTCGCCGCCTGGAGGGCCTTCTGCCGGTTCTCCAGCTCGTCGGAGCGCTCGCGCAGCTGCTCGGTCATCTCCTGCGACTGCTTGAGCAGCATCTCCGTCTTGGAGTTGACGCTGATGGTGTTGACGCTCGTACCGATCATCTCGGCGATCTGGCTGAGGAAGTCCTTCTGGATCTGCGTGAAGGGCGTGAAGGAGGCCAGCTCGATGACGCCGAGCACCTTCCCCTCGAAGAGCACCGGCAGCACGATCACATGCGCCGGCGGGGCCTCACCGAGACCGGAGGAGATCTTCAGGTAGCCGGGCGGGGTGTTCTCGACGAGGATGGTCCGCTTCTCCTCGGCGACGGTCCCGATCAGTCCCTCCCCCGGCCGGAAGGAGGTGGGCATCTGACCGCCCCCGTACGCGTAACTGCCGCGCATCCGCAGCTCGTACGAGCCGTCCGCGCCGCCCTCCGTCCCGATCTCGGTGGTACCGCCGGTCGGCAGCGCCAGGAAGAAGGCGCCGTGCTGCGCGGAGACCACCGGGGTCAGCTCGCTCATGATCAGCGAGGCCACGTCGTCCAGCTCGCGGCGGCCCTGCATCAGGGCGGAGATCCGCGCGAGGTTGCCCTTGAGCCAGTCCTGCTCCTTGTTGGCCAAGGTCGTGTCGCGCAGGTTGACGATCATCGTGTTGATGTTGTCCTGGAGGACCTGGATCTCGCCCGCCGCGTCCACGTCGACCTTCAGACTCAGGTCGCCGCGGGTCACCGCGGTGGCCACGGCCGCGATCGCGCGCACCTGCCGGGTGAGGTTGCCGGCCATCTCGTTCACGGACTCGGTGAGGTCCCGCCAGGTGCCGTCGACGTCCCGGACACGGGCCTGGCCGCCCAGGATGCCCTCCGTACCCACCTCGCGGGCGACCCGGGTCACCTGGTCGGCGAAGGAGGACAGCTGGTCCACCATCGTGTTGATCGTGGTCTTGAGCTCCAGGATCTCGCCGCGCGCGTCGATGTCGATCTTCTTGGTCATGTCGCCCTTGGCGATGGCGGTCGTGACCATGGCGATCTGCCGCACCTGACCGGTGAGGTTGGAGGCCATGAAGTTCACCGAGTCGGTGAGGTCCTTCCACGTCCCCGAGACACCCGGCACGTGCGCCTGACCGCCGAGGCGGCCCTCCGTACCCACCTCACGGGCCACTCGCGTGACCTCGTCGGCGAAGGACGACAGGGTCTTCACCATCGTGTTGACGGTGTCGGCGAGCTGCGCGACCTCGCCGCGCGCCTCGACCGTGACCTTCTTCGTCAGGTCGCCGTTGGCGACCGCCGCCGAGACCTGCGCGATCCCGCGCACCTGGGCCGTCAGATTGCCGGCCATGGTGTTGACGTTGTCGCTGAGGTCCTTCCAGATGCCGGTCACCCCTCGCACCCGGGCCTGGCCGCCGAGAATGCCCTCGGTGCCCACCTCGCGGGCGACCCGGGTCACCTGCTCGGCGAACGAGGAGAGCTGGTCCACCATCGTGTTGACGGTGGTGACGAGTTCGAGGATCTCGCCCTTGGCATCGACGGTGATCTTCTTGGAAAGATCGCCCATCGCGACCGCGGTCGTCACCTCGGCGATGTTGCGCACCTGCGACGTCAGGTTGTTCGCCATGAAGTTGACGGACTGGGTGAGGTCCTTCCAGGTGCCGGAGACACCCTTCACCTCCGCCTGTCCGCCGAGAATGCCCTCCGTACCCACCTCACGTGCGACGCGGGTCACCTGCTCCGCGAAGTTCGACAGCTGGTCGACCATCGTGTTGAGGGTGTTCTTCAGCTCCAGGATCTCGCCCCGGGCGTCCACGTCGATCTTCTGCGAGAGATCACCACGCGCCACCGCCGTCGCGACCTGCGCGATGTTGCGGACCTGCGAGGTGAGGTTCCCGGCCATGCCGTTCACGGAATCCGTGAGGTCACGCCATACGCCGGCCACCCCGGGCACCTGCGCCTGGCCGCCGAGCCGGCCCTCCGTACCCACGTCCCGGGCCACCCGCGTCACCTGCTCGGCGAAGGCCGAGAGCTGGTCGACCATCGTGTTGATGGTGTTCTTCAGCTCCAGGATCTCGCCCCGGGCGTCCACGTCGATCTTCTGCGAGAGATCACCACGCGCCACCGCCGTGGTCACCTGGGCGATCTGCCGCACCTGAGAGGTCAGGTTCCCGGCCATGAAGTTGACGGAGTCGGTGAGCTCCTTCCACGTGCCGGACACCCCCTCCACCCGGGCCTGGCCGCCGAGCCGGCCCTCCGTGCCCACGTCCCGGGCCATCCGCGTGACCTGGTCGGCGAAGGAGGACAGCTGGTCCACCATCGTGTTCACGGTGTTCTTCAGCTGGAGCATCTCGCCGGAGACGTCCACCGTGACCTTCTGCGACAGGTCGCCGTTCGCGACGGCCGTCGTCACCTGCGCGATGTTGCGCACCTGCCCGGTGAGGTTGCGGAAGGCGGTGTTCACCGAATCGGTGAGGTCCTTCCAGGTACCGGCTGCCCCCGGCACCTGCGCCTGACCGCCCAGCTCACCCTCGACGCCGACCTCGCGGGCCACCCGCGTCACCTCGGCACCGAAGGACTGGAGCTGGTCCACCATCGTGTTGACGGTGTTCTTCAGCTCCAGCATCTCGCCGGCCACGTCGACGGTGACCTTCTGCGACAGGTCGCCGTTCGCGACGGCCGTCGTCACCTGCGCGATGTCCCGCACCTGCGTGGTGAGATTGCGGAAGACCGTGTTCACCGAATCGGTGAGGTCCTTCCACGTCCCCGCGGCCCCCGGCACCTGCGCCTGACCGCCGAGGAGGCCCTTCGCGCCGACCTCGCTGGCCACGCGGGTGACCTCGTCCGCGAAGGTCCGCAGCGTCTCGGTCATCTGGTTGATCGTTTCGGCCAGCTGCGCCACCTCGCCGCGCGCGCTGACCCGGACCTTCTGCGACAGGTCTCCGTTGGCCACCGCCGTCGTGACCTGCGCGATTCCGCGCACCTGGGCCGTCAGGTTGCCCGCCATGGTGTTGACGGAGTCGGTCAGGTCCTTCCACACACCCGCGACCCCGGGCACCTTCGCCTGGCCGCCCAGCTCGCCCTCCGTACCCACCTCGCGGGCGACTCGCGTCACCTCGGAGGAGAAGGACGACAGCTGGTCCACCATCGTGTTGACGGTGTTCTTCAGCTGGAGCATCTCACCGGCCACGTGGACCGTGACCTTGCGCGACAGATCGCCCTTGGCCACCGCCGTCGTGACGAGTGCGATATCTCGCACCTGAGCGGTGAGCCGGTACGCCATGGTGTTGACCGAGTCGGTCAGATCCTTCCAAGAACCCGACATCCCGCGTACCTGGGCCTGGCCGCCGAGCTTGCCCTCGGTACCCACCTCGAGCGCCACCCGCGTCACCTCGTCGGTGAACGCGGACAGCTGGTCGACCAGATTGTTGACCGTACGCCCGACCTTGAGGAACTCCCCGCGCAGCGGATGCCCGGCCCCGTCGGCCGTCTGCGTCCGCAGGTCCATCCGCTGGTCCAGGTCACCCTCGGCCACCGCGGACAGCACCCGGCCGACCTCGGACACCGGCCGGGCCAGATCGTCCACCAACTGGTTCGAGGCATCGATCGCGGCCGCCCAGGAGCCCTCACAGGCACCCGTTTCCAGCCGTTCGCTGAGCTTCCCCTCACGGCCCACCATCCGCCGGACCCGGGACAGTTCCCCGGTCAGGTGCAGGTTGCGGTCGGCGACCTCGTTGTAGACGGCGGCGATCTCCGCCATCACGCCCTCGCCGGACACCGTCAGCCGCTTGCGGAAATTCCCGTCCCGCATCGACACCAGGGCCGTGAGCAGCCGGTTCAGGGCAGCGGTATCGACCTCCGTCGTACCGCCCCGCCGGGACCGCCCCCCCTTGGGGCGCGTTCCCGTACGCCGCACCGCTGCGCCAGACTCCACCGTGTCCCTCCCGAAAGGGTCGACCGCATTTCCACCGGACACCTGACTCTCACAAGCCGGCTCTACAAGCCTGCCCAGTGTTTCACCCTGGCCGAACCAGGCCATAACACTTCGGCACCATCGCACACCGGCCGTACCCTGCGGGTGGAATCCCCCACGAGGGCACCATGCCGACCGCGAAGGTAAGTAACCTGGCACTCGATGTCCAACCGCGTCGCAAGGAGACTCGTGATCACGGCACGGGCGGCTGCCAGTTTCGACCCCCTCGGGCGTTCGGTCGCCGCCGCTCGCGCGTTCGTCCGCGATACCCTGCACGGCTGGGGGTTCGCGGACATCGTCGACGACGCGGTGGTCCTCACCAGTGAGCTCGTCACCAACGCCGTGGTCCACGCCGGAACCCGGGCCGAGGTCCTGTGCCTGCGCGCCGCCGGCGGCGTACGGGTCGAGGTCGCCGACCGGTATCCGGAGCGCGAGCTGCCGCTCCAGCACCCCGGCGAGCGCCCGTACGCGGACCCCGACCGCGAGAACGGCCGCGGGCTGATGCTCTGCGCCGCCCTCGCCACCCGCTGGGGCGTCGAGTACACCGCCACCCACAAGCACGTGTGGTTCCGCCTGGACCTCCCGGACCGGCCGGTCGGTACCCGCTCGGCAGGCCCCGTCGTCCCCGACCAGCTGCTCCCCCTCGCCGACAGCCGGGTCCGCGTCGCCGTCCTCCAGATCGACTCCGCCGACTCCATCGCCGCGTGGAACGAGGACGCCGAGCACATCTTCGGCTACCCCTCCGAGAAGACCGTCGGCCGCCCGCTCGCCGAGCTCGCCGCCTGGCCGCAGACCCCCGGCACCGGCACCGGCATCGCCGAGGCCCTGCGCCTGTCCCGCTGGGAGGGGAGCTACGGCATCCGCGGCGCCGACGGCCGCGTCATCCCCGTCTACGCCTCCCACCTGCGGGTCCGCGACGCCCACGGCGAGCCGTCCATCGTCTGCCTCCTCGTCCACGACGACGAGCGCGCCCTGCTCCAGACCCCCGTACGCGTCCCCGCCTCCGACAGCGGCCATCTCACCGAGCCCCGTCCCGCGGACCCCTTCGAGGTCTTCATCGGCTCCCCCGCCCCCGACGACCTCGACGGCCTCCTCCAGCGGATCGTCGAACGGGCCCGCGACCTCCTCGACGCCGACGCCGCCTTCCTGCTGCTGGCCACCGACGACGAGACCGAGCTGGAGGTCCGCGCCACCACCGGGCTGCCCTCCACCCGCCAGCGCTTCGCCCGCGTCCCCGTCGAGGCCGGCACCAACCGGTACGGATCCGCCCGCATGCCCGCCGTCCACGACGACCTCGCCGCCGTCCCCGGAGCCGTCCCGCTCCTGGAAGCCACCGGCATGCGCTCCGTGGTCACCGTCCCCCTCAAGGTCGAAGGCCGGCTCACCGGCTCCCTCGGGGTCGCCGCTGAGGTCCCCGGCCGCTATTCCAACGAAGAGGCCCTGCGTCTCCAGTTCGCCGCCGACCGCATCGCCCTCGCCGTCGAATCCGCCCGGCTCGGCGAGCTGGAACGCCTGCGCCGCGGCTCCCTCTCCTTCCTCGTCGAGGCCTCGGACCTGCTGGCCGGTACCCTCGACCGGGACCAGACCCTGGCCCTCATGGCCCAGATGACCGTCCCCACCCTCGCCACCTGGTGCGCCGTCTACACCATCGCCGACCAGACCTCCGACCCGTACCTCTCCTACGTCCTGCACGAGGACGAGGAGCGCATCGACGGCCTGAAGGACCTGCTCTCCCGGGTCAGCCCGCCCGAACCGGTCCGCGAGGCCGGCGCCCGCCCCTGGCCGGAGACCGCCCTCGCGGTCGGCGGCGAGACCGTCGTACTGCCGCTGCTCGCCCGCAACCGCGTGATCGGCCTGCTCACCCTCGGCAAGCCGAGCGAGGAGCACTTCCGCCAGGAGATCCTCGAACTCGCCGAGGACCTCTCCCGCCGAGCCGCCCTCGCCCTGGACAACGCCCGCCTCTACTCCGAGCGCACCGCCATCAGCCGCTCCCTCCAGCGCAGCCTCCTGCCTCCCGGCTCCCCCGCCATCCCCGGCATGGAGGTCGAGGTCATCTACCGGGCGGCCGGCGAGGGCAACGAGGTGGGCGGCGACTTCTACGACGTCTTCCCGATCCGGGAAGGCGTGTACGGCTTCGCCATCGGCGACGTCTGCGGTACGGGACCGGAGGCGGCCGCGGTCACCGGCCTCGCCCGGCACGCCCTGCGCCTCCTGGCCCGGGAAGGCCTCGGCGGCCCGGCGGTCCTGGAACGGCTCAACGCGGCCATCCTCGACGAGGGCGCCCGCAGCCGCTTCCTGACCCTCCTCTACGGCGAGCTCCACCCGCAGCCCGAGGGCGGCGCCCTGATGAAGGTCGTCTGCGCCGGTCACCCGCTCCCTCTGCGCCTGCGCCCGAACGGCGAGGTCACCTCGGCCGCGGACCCGCAGCCCCTGCTGGGCGTGATGGAGGACCTCGAACTCTACGAGCAGAACCTCACCCTGGAGCCGGGCGATGTCCTGCTCTGCGTCACGGACGGCGTGACCGAGCGCCGCGAGGGCACCCGCATGCTCGGCGACGACGGCCTCGCCGAGGTCCTGACCACCTGCACGGGTCTCACCGCCGGCGCGGTCGCCTCCCGCGTCCTGCGCGCGGTGGAGCGCTTCGCCGCCGAACCCGCCTCGGACGACATGGCCATCCTCGCCTTCCGCGTACCGCACCAGCGCGAGGGAGAGTGACGGGGGCCGCTGTGCGGCGCGCGTGAGCCCGATCCGGAGCACGTCCCGCACGTAGTTCTCCAGGAAGCCGGGAGCCACGCCTCTTCCGCCATGTCGCCGAACACCTTCACGAACCGCTCGTCCGGCCCCTCGGTGAGCGAGACGATCCGCCAGGTGTTGGTGGGCCACTCGTCCGTGCCGGCGACGCCGTGCTGCACAACGCAAAAAAGCCCCCGCCATATGGCGGGGGCTTTCTTTGTTGGAGCCCTTTAACGGAATCGAACCGTTGACCTTCTCCTTACCATGGAGACGCTCTACCGACTGAGCTAAAAGGGCGGGTTGTTCGGCGGCGTCCTACTCTCCCACAGGGTCCCCCCTGCAGTACCATCGGCGCTGAAAGGCTTAGCTTCCGGGTTCGGAATGTAACCGGGCGTTTCCCTAACGCTATGACCACCGAAACACTATGAAGATATCAACCGGAAGATGAACACGGTCGTTACTTCAGAACTAACACAGTGGACGCGAGCAACTGAGGACAAGCCCTCGGCCTATTAGTACCAGTCAGCTCCACCCGTTACCGGGCTTCCA
>NZ_JBEXNN010000036.1:0-57741 GCF_040611115.1 Streptomyces sp. NPDC003038 | reverse complement strand
TGGGTGTTGGGGTGTGGTGGGGGTTGGGTTGATTAAATACGGACCTTCTGGTTGGTTTTAGGGGGTGGGTGGGTTGGGTGGGGGTTGTGGTTGGTGGGTTTCTCTTTTTTTGGGTTGGTTGTGGAGGTGTGGTGGCTCGGCAGGAGCGTGCGGTTCGTACGCGTCGCGCGATTTTGGAGGCGGCGGCGGCGGTCTTTGATGAGCGTGGTTATGACGCGGCTACGATCGCGGACATTCTTTCCCGGGCGGGTGTGACGAAGGGTGCGTTGTATTTTCATTTTTCGTCGAAGCGGGAGCTGGCTCAGGGTGTGCTTGATGAGCAGTTCGCGGAGGGTGGGGTGCCTCAGCGGGAGAGTAAGCTGCAGGAGTTGGTGGATGTGGCGATGGTGTTGGCGTATCGGATGAAGCGTGAGCCGATGCTGAGTGCGGGGGCCCGGTTGTCTTTGGGGCCGGGGATGCGTGAGGTTTTCGGTGCGGGTTCGGTGCCGGGGTGGATCGAGTTCACGCGGACGCTGTTGTGCCGGGCCAAGGAGCAGGGTGAGTTGCTGCCGCATGTGGATCCTGCTGAGACGGCCTGGGTTTTGTCCGCGTGTTGGACGGGCGCGCAGATTTATTCGCATACGTTGAGTGACCGCGAGGACATTGAGCAGCGGGTGGCGGCGGTTTATCAGCATATTTGTCCGAGTATCGCGACGCCGGCGATGCTCAACCGGCTGGATATGGCTGCGGACCGGGGGCGGCGGGTGACCGCGGAGATGGGGCTCGCGCCCGGACCCGGGCCCGGGCCGGGGCCGGGGGCGGGGGTGGGGGCGGGGCAGGAGCCCGAGACGGTGTTGTCCTGAGGGTCGGTTTCTCTGTGTGTCGGGGGGCTGCTGTTTTGGTGTGTGCTGGGGCTGCGGTGTGCGGGGTCGGGGCGGGGGTTGGTGGGGCTGGTCGGTTTCGCCTGTGGGCGGGAGCCTGACGGGGTGTTGTCCTGAAAGAGCGTTTTGTCCCGGCAGGGGTGTTTGAGAAGTAATCGATTTAGTTGATCTTTGGGGGCATGCGTACCGACTTAGCGTTTGCGGTTGGAGCTCCACTCGTAGGTCATGGGAGCCGTCTCCACGACTTCGCTGGGCCAGGTCTCTCGAAGGTGCTCAAGTCGCTGGTGGTGGTCCTGGATCCAGGTCTCCTGCGGTCCGATCCCTAGCGCGAGGCTCATGCGGTCGGGGTCCTGGACCATCAACGACAACGTGCGGTCCTCGTGCATGAAGAAGTCGAGACTCAGCCCGCGGTCGCCACCGATGGTTGCGCCTTTGCCCGGTGCGAGCTGTGTCAAGTCGTGCTGCCAGGTGTCGAGGTCCTGCTGGAACAGGTAGAGCTCAAGTCTGGCATCGACAAAGCACGCGGAGACCAGGACATCGGCTTGCAGAATGTCGTGGCCGGTCAGTACTCCGGGTTGGTAGCGGCCGGTCACGCGGACGACGCAGCGGTTGCCATCCGCGTCTCCCAGATCGATCAGGTTCACCGGGGCCGGTTCAGTCACCGTACGTCTCGCTCTCTTGAGAGGGGCTGACCTGCATCCTCTCGTGTCGCCGGGTGGGCTTGTCGGGCCGGCGAGTCTGCTTCTCGCGCTCTGACTATGAGTCCTTCCAGTTCGGAGTGGACTCTGGGGTGAGAAGTCGTTTCTCTACCGATCACGGTGGGCGTGAGTTCGAGTGTGACTGCCCGGCCGGGTGATCTTTCGGCGGTCTGGGTATCAAGCCAAGGGTGATCGGCGAGCGAGGGGGCGGACTTCGAATGGGGGCAGCGGACGAGCAGGACCTTGAGGACGGGGAAGGCTGGCTGACGAAGGCCGAAGTCCGGGAGATCTGGCCGCAGATCAGGCCGAGCAGCATCAGGGCCGTGGCGCGGGCCAACAGCGTACGTACGTCGGCTGGGCCCTCCCCGGACCTGACCCGCGAGCCGACCTACCACGCGGCCGACGTACGCCACGTGGCCGCGCGGATCGCCCGGGGTGAGGCCGATGTCGCGCCCTGGCAGCGCGCCGACTCCGACGCTGCACGCGACGACGCCACACCCGGCCCACCGGTTCGGGAGCCCGTCAGTTGGGGGCCCGAGAACGTGCCGGGGCTGATCCTGCTGGCAATCATCGTGGGGCTGATCCTCTGGGGCCTGGCCTCTCCCGACAACCACGGCACAGTAACGTACTTCGTGCGCTGAGTGCGTTAACTAGCGGTTTCTCTATCGATCTTGGTGATCGTGAGTTCGAGTCTGCCGACTCGGTCGGGCGATCTCCTGGTGGGCAGGGCATGAAAGTGGGGCCTCCCGTACAGCTCGTGGGTGTCGAATCCAGTCGAGCAGCAGGAGGCCCCTGGTGCCGCAGTTTTCCGTGTCCGTGACATTGCCGTCCAACTCCGCGTCGCTGTCGTGTGATTGCCTCGCTCACCGGTTCGGGAGCGCCGGGGACCGGCCGCACAGGCGTCCGAGGTACCCCTCGGACATGACCGGCGCGGAGTGGGCAGTCGTGCGCGACGCGATGCCCGTGCCCGCCTGGCTGGAGGGAAGGGGCGGGCAGCCGGAGAGCTACTGCCACCGGCAGCTGGTCGACGCGGTGCGCTACCTGGTTGCGGGCGGCATTGCCTGGAGAGCGGTGCCTGCGGACTTCCCCGCATGGGACCGCGTCTGCGCCTTCTTCCGGCGCTGGCGGGACAAGGGCCTGGTCGCCGAGTTCCACGACCGGCTGCGCGACCGGGTCCGCGAGGCGTCGGGCCGTGATCCGGAGCCGACCGCCGGGATCATCGACGCGCAGTCGGTGAAAGGGGCCGCGTCGGTGCCGGTTGCCAGCCGGGGGTTCGACGGCGGGAAGAAGGTGAACGGCCGCAAGAGGCACATCGTCGTGGACACCCTCGGGCTTCTGCTGGCCGTGATGGTCACCGCCGCATCCGTCACCGACCGCGAGGCCGGCCGGACGCCGCTGGAGCGGCTGCGGATGCGGCACTGGCGCATCTCGCTGGTGTGGACCGACGGCGGCTGCACCGGACGCCTGGTCGACCTCGCCCGCGATGTCCTGCGGATCGCGCTGACGGTGGTCAGACGCACCGACGACGCCACGGGCTTCGTGGTGCTGCCGAAAGGTGGCTGGTGGAACGGACGTTCGCATGGCTGATGCACTCACGCCGCCTGGTCCGCGACTGCGAGACCCGCACCGACACCTCCGAGGCGATGATCCGGTGGTCGATGAGCATCGTCATGAGCCGCCGGCTCGCCCGGCGAGCACGCTGAACATCCCCGGACGTTTCTCGGCCATCCAGCCCCGCGCGGCCAGGCGCTTCACCTTCGACCGCACTCCCTCCACCTTCGCCGCGACCACCTCCAGACCCAAGGCCGCCGCGAGCTGCCGGCAGTCCATCTCCTCCCCGCCCCGCCAGGACCTCCACGAGCCGTTGGTAGTCCGGCGCCAGTGAGTCGAGAGCGAGCCCTTCCCTTCCAGGCGGGAACCACCGAGCCGGGCACCGCCCCGGCGACCCGCGCAGGCCGTTCACCGGCCACCCCGGCCAGCGACGCCTCCTCGCCCACAGGAGGTTCTGCCAGGACTTAGGCCACCGTCTGACGGGCAACCACGAACCGCTCCCACGCGGCTTCCGCCTCCTGGAGCTCGGCCTGCAGGACCTCCACCCGCTGCCGAGCAGCACGCTCGCGCTCCTCAAGCAGCCCCATCACCGACGGCATCCGGCACCTCCACCGAAGAGACGACACCCCGCCTCTGCCACCGAGGCGCCGTCACTATGCCTGACCAGCGGAAACGCACCCGTCACTATCGGAAAGACAACGGCTTCTGAGGGCTGTTTTCTGTGTGTGGCCGGGGGTTGTCGTTTCGGTGTGCGCGGGGGCTGTGGCGTGGGGTGTGCGGGGTCGGGGCGGGGGGCTGGTGGGGTTGGGCGGGTTGGTGTGTGTGTGGGTGGGTGGGTGGGTGGTTTTCGGTTCGAGTGGGGTGCGAGTGGGGCTCTGGTGTCGGCGCGGATGGTGGCGGTGATGTGTTGGTAGCTCTTTGGTCAAACCGCGTTGGCGGTTTGTGGAGATTTCATGGTCACGCAGGAGCGTGCGGCTCGTACGCGGGAGGCTCTGGTCCGTGCTGCCGCGGAGGTGTTCGCGGGGCAGGGGTTTGCCGCGGCGTCGGTCGCGGTGATCAGCCGCCGGGCGGGTGTGAGTGCTGGTGGTCTGCATTTTCATTTCGAGAGTAAGACGGCGCTTGCGCGGGCTGTTGAGGACCGGGCTGCGCTGGCGTTGGGGCGGATCACTGTGGCCCGGCCCGGCGCGGCCGTGGCAGGTATACCGGGTGTGGCTGCTGCGGCGGGTGTGTGTGCTGGGTCTGGTGTCTGCGGTGTGGCTGGGGCGGCGGGTGGGTCTGGCACCTGTGGTGGGGCGGGTAGGGCTGGCGGGTGCGGGTGCGGGTGCGGGCAGGGTGTGGGGGTGGTGGGGGGTAATGCTCTGCAGGTGCTGGTGGATTCCACTCACGCGTTGATCGGTTTGCTCGCGGGGGACGTGGTGGTGCGGGCGGGTTTCGCTCTTTGTGCGGATGTCTCTCGCGGCAGCGGGGCTGACCTGCGCCGCCAGTGGCGTTTGTGGGTGGAGGAGGTGATACGGGCAGCGGCGTGTGAGGGGGTCCTGGCCGAGGGCGTGTGCCCGCAGGACGCGGCGAGGGCGGTGGTGGCCTGGACGGTGGGGCTGGAAGTCCTGGGTGCCCGTGAACGGGACTGGACCACCCCGCATACCCTGACCCGGCTGTGGACCCTGATGCTGCCGCTGCTCGCAGCGGGCGGGACTCTGGGCGCTGTGATGCCGCAGGGGACCGGGGGAGGGCCGTCCCGTCTGCGGCCTGGCGGCCCGTCAGATTCCGGTGCAGAGCGCTCTGCTGGTGCCGCCAGTCCCGCCGGTATGTGTTCCGCCGGTCCTGCCGGTCCCTCCGGTTGCGTTGGTCCTGCCGGTCCCGTTGGCCCGGGTGGTCCTGCCGGTTCTGGTGTCGGGCCGCCTTGCCGGGACGGATCGGGCTGAGGCGCCTGTAGCGTCCCGGTGTGCTGCTGTACCCAGTTCTGTTGCTCTGTCAGGTGCCGCTGCTCCTGTCGGTTTGGTCGCTGCTGGTCCCATTGGTCGGTCCCGCTGCCCCCGCCCGACCGGTCCTCCTGTGGACCCTGATGCTGCCGCTGCTCGCAGCGGGCGGGACCGTGGAGCGCTGTGATGCCGCAGGGGTTCGGGGGAGGGTTGTGCCGCCTACGGTCTGGTGGCCGTCAGGCTCCGGTGCGGAGCGCTCGGCTGGTGCCGGTGGTCTCGCTGGAATGTGTTCCGCCGGTCCTGCCGGTCCCGTTGGCCCGGGTGGTCCTGCCGGTTCTGGTGTGGGGCTGCCTTGCCGGGGCGGATCCGGCTGAGGCGTCTGTAGCGTCCCGGTGTGCTGCTGTACCCAGTTCTGTTGCCCTGCCAGGTGCTGCTCCTGTCGGTTTGGTTGCTGCTGGTCGCGTTGGCCGGTCCCGCTGCCCCCGCCCGGCCGGTCCTCCTGTGGACCCTGATGCTGCCGCTGCTTGCAGCGGGCGGGACCGTGGAGCGCTGTGATGCCGCAGGGGTTCGGGGGAGGGTCGTCCCGCCTGCCGTCTGGCGGGCCCGTCAGACTCCGGCGCTGAGTGCTCGGCTGGTGCCGGTGGTCCCGCTGGAATGTGTTCCGGTGGTCCCCCCGGTTCTCGTTGGTGCGGGTTCGGGTGGTTCTGCCGGTTCTGGTGTGGGGCTGCCCTGCTGGGGCGGATCCGGCTGAGGCGTTTGCAGCGTCCCGGCGTGCTGCTGGGCCTGGGGTCTGTTGTTCTGTCTGGTGCCGGTCCTGTCGGTTTGGTTGCTGCTGGTCCCGTTGGCCGGTCCCGCTGACCCGCCCGGCCGGTTCCTCGCGGGCGTGGGGTCTGCTGCTCTGCGGTGCCGGTCCTGCCGGTCGCGCCAGTTCCGCTGGTATGTGTTCCGGTGGTCCTGGCGCTGCCCGTCCTGGTGGTTCTGGTGTCGGGGCTGCCTTGTGGGGGCGGATCCGGCTGTCGCGTCTGCAGCGTCCCGGCGTGTTGCTGGGCGCGGTTCTGTTGCGCTGTCGGGTGCCAGTCCCCCAGCCCTGCCTCTTGCTGGTCCCGCTGACCCGGCTGGCGGGTCCTTGCCGGCCTGGGGTGTGTCTGCCCTGTCTGGTGCCGGTCCCGCTGGTCGGGTGGGTTGTGGGCTGCCTCGCCGGGTTGGATCGGGTGGGCAGGTGGCGGGTCTCTCGGTGGCCTGTTGGTTCTGTGGGTGTGCTGGTCTGGCGGGTGCTTTCTGCTGGTCTCGCCGGCCGGGCGGGTTGTGCTGGTTGTGAGGCTGTTGTTCCGTCAGGTGACCGTCCGCCCGTCCGCCCGTCCTGCCGGTGCCGGTCCCGCCGGTCGCGCGGTTCTGCCGGTTCTGTTGGTTCTGCCGGTTCTGTTGGTTCTGTTGGTTCGGCGGGGTGGCGGTGGGTTTTGGGGGTTCTGGTTTGGGTGGGTCTGGGTTGCGGCGGCGGATCAGACTGGATGGTCTGTTTGTGGGGGGTGCGGGGGTGTGTCTGTGGTGGGGTTGAGGGTGGCCGGGGCCTGCTGGGTTCCTTTGGGGGTTCGGGGTTTGGGTCTGAAGTGGCATGTGAGGGTGGTTAGTTGAGGGGGGTTGGGGTTCCGTTGGGCACCAAAACAGCACGACCGGTTTCATATTGACAAACCGTCGGTCCTGTTTTCTACTGGCGGTGCGACTCATCCAAGGGCAAAGGGGAGTACGGCGTGGACATCGATGTACTGGGTGCGTTGGCTGTGCGGGAGAACGGAGTTTCCGTCGCGCCGACTGCCCCCAAGCCCCGGCAGGTCCTGGCGCTTTTGGCGTTTCATGCCGATCGGGTGGTGCCTGTGTCGGCGTTGATAGAGGAGCTGTGGGCGGGTGAGCCGCCGCGCAGTGCGCGCACGACGCTGCAGACGTACGTGCTGCAGTTGAGGGCGTTGATCGCGGCCGCTTTGGAGCGGGGCGCGGAGGGTGGGGGGCAGCGGGGGGGGGGGGCGCGGACGGCCAAGGACGTACTGCTGACCCTGCCGGGTGGTTATCTGCTGAGCAGTGGTGGGGGGAGGCTGGATGTGCGGGAGTTCGACCGGCTCGCGGGGAGCGGTTACCGGGCGATGGACGCGGGGGACTTCTCCGGTGCGGCGCGGCTGCTGCGTGAGGCGCTGGCTTTGTGGTCGGGGCCGGCGTTCGCCGATGTGCAGAGCGGGGTCCAGCTGGATATGGAGATCCGGCGGCTGGAGGAGACGCGGCTGTGCGCGCTGGACCAGCGGATCGAGGCCGATCTGCGGCTGGGCCGGCACCGGGAGCTGCTGGCCGAGCTGACGGTGCTGGTGACCCGTTACCGCACGCACGAGAATCTGCACGGGCAGTTCATGCTGGCCCTGCACCGCTCGGGCCGGCGCGGGGAGGCGCTGGATGTGTACCAGCGGCTGCGCGGGACGCTGGTGCGCGAGCTGGGGCTGGAGCCGTCCGTGGCGCTGCGGCGTCTGCAGCGCTCGATCCTGATGGCGGGTCCGGAGAACCTGGCGGAGAGCGCCGCGCAGGCCGGCGGCGAGCGCCTCGTACGGGTCTGAACTCCCCGACACCCCCCCGGGCGGCCTGCGCCCCCCGGCGGACGGGCTGGGGACAAGGCTCCGGGCTCGGGGCTCCGGGCTCGGGGCTCCGGGGTGGGCTCGGGGCGTTGGGCTTCGGGGCTTCGGGGCTTCGGGGCTTCGGGGCTCGGGCTTGGGGCTTCGGGGCTCGGGGCGTTGGGCTTGGTGCTTGGGCGTTGGGCTTGGGGGCTTGCGGGTGGGCTTGGGACTTGGGCGCTTGGGCTCGGGTTTGGGGCGTTGCGCTTGGGGGCTGGGGGGCTCGGGGCGTGGGCGTGGGCTTGGGGGTTTGGGGCGTTGCGCTTGGGGGCTTGGGGGTTCGGGGTTTGGTCGGGGGTGGTGAGAGGAGACGGCTCGGTGCAGGAGAGGTCGGAGCGGACCCGTCGGCGGCTGGTGTATGCCGGGGCTCAGATGTTCCATCGCAACGGTTACGCCAACGCGACGCTGGGTGAGATCGCGGGCGCGGCGGGGGTGACGAAGGGGGCGCTGTATTTTCACTTCGCGTCCAAGGACGAGCTTGCGCTGGCGGTGCAGGAGCGGGGATGTGCGCTGCTGCACGAGTCGGTACGGGAACTGCGTGAGGCCGGTATCTCTCCGTTGCAGGCGCTGATCGACACCACGTACTGGCTGGCGCGGACGCTGCACGAGGACCCGGTGGTTCCGGCGAGTTTCCGGATCACCAGGGAGTATGGGACCCGGGTGTGGGGGCCGGTGGGGGCGCGGCCGGCGGTGGTGGACTTCCACGGGGCGTGGATCTCACAGGTCTGTACGCTGCTGCGGCTGGCGCGGGACGCGGGGGAACTGCCGGCGGCGGGCCGGGGGTGGCAGAGCGCGCAGGCGCTGGTGGCGGCCGCCTCGTGCGGGATCGAGGTCATGTCCGGGACGGGCATGTCATACGGGCAGTTGCAGCGCGAGGTGGCGGCGCTGTGGGCGCTGCTGCTGCCGAGCCTGGTGGCCGAGGGCAGGGCGCGCGAGTACCGCACGGAGCCGGAGACCCGTACCGGGGCCCGTACCGGCGCCGGTGCGGGCGCGGGTGTGGGTGCGGGCGGTGGGCTGTGGTGCCAGGAGGCTGCCGGGTTGGGTGTGAGCGGGCCGCCGGCGGCGCAGGTGGTAGGCGGCGCTGCGCTGTGAGGAGCGCCCAGGCCGTGGCCCGTTGCGGGCCGCCCTCCGCTGGCGGTGGCGGTGGTGTGTGGCTTTGTTCTGACGTGCGGGTTCTGGCTCACTTTCTGTGGGTCACCATGCTGAGTGGCGTTCGTCGGGCGGGCTCGCCTTCGGGTAGACGCCTGGAAAAGATGGCCTGTCCCCAGCGGGGTGTGGGTGAGGGTTCGGTCCGTGGGAGAAGTGGTGGGCGGGCTGGAGGAGTTACTGTTCCCGTCGTTCTCGGACGTGGCGGTGGTGTCGGCCGGCTGAACGATGAGGTGGTACGCATCGAGGCCCGCAACACGGTGGCCGGCTCCGTCTGCCTTGGCTGCGGGGGCTGGTCGCGGCGGATTCACAGCTCCTGCCGGTGGTTTCCGGGCTGATGTGACCAGTGGGGGCAGAGAGGCCGTCGTCTGTTGACGTGTCGGCCGGTTCCTCTGCCCGGTCGTCTCGTGCGGGCACCGGACCTTGGGCTTGGGCGCCGCGGGCCCCGGGGCACACGAACGCCAGCCTCTTCCTCCGCATCATCGAGATGGGCTGCACCGACGTATGTGTCCTCGCGGTGACCGGTCCCCTCACCGGCCGCGTCCTCAGGGGTAACAGCGACGGGTATGGGGGCCCCAACGTCTCCTCCGCCACCGACTTCCTCCACGGGTACGAACGCTGGCTCAACCCCATGAGCGCCGGACGCGACAACCGGGCCCTGGAACTCACCTCACCTCGGCTTCGGACCCGTCCGAACCGCCACCGCATGGCCCGAAGATCCAGCTCTCCGTAACGACTCCACGGAAGGTGAGCCAGAACCCGGACTCGCAAGCATGTCGAAAGGCCCAACGCGTGTTCTCTGCTGCTCATCCCGAGGTACGAGTGCTGCTCGCTGTCGCGGACAAAGCCAGCGTGTGGGAGCGCGGAGCCGGGGCGGCGTCCTGACTCGGCGGGGAGGGGATGGAGGGGATGCCGGTCAGGACGCCAGGGCGAGTGGAATGGGCCCGGGCGGCAGCGGGAGGGAAGGGGCGCCGCGCGCCAGGGAGCAGCCGCTTGCGGTGAGGTCGGTGCCGGGCCGAAGAAGGGCCCTGCTGTCGGGGCGAGCGGGGTGGGCGGGCTGTGCCAGGGGTGGTTTCGTGCCCGGTCCGCGCTGCGCGGGCGTGGCGGCGGGCGTGGTCCGTTGTGTTCTCTGGGTGTTTGTGGGGCTGTTCGCCGCGGGAGGGGGCTGTCGGGGGTGCGCCGGGCGCGGCCCGTTGTGAGAGCCGGGAGGATCACTACCGGCCCGCGGGCGCCGCTGGCGCCGGTCCGTGGGCTGTTTTCTTGACCGCCGGGCCGGTTGCCGTGCAGCGCCCGCCGTGCCCGTTGGGGGCGGGCGCCGGGCTGCGGGGGGGCGTGGCACCTGCGCCCGTTGGGGAGGGGGTAACCCGGGCCCGGCCGGGCCGGGGGCGGGAGGGTGGCAGGTCCCTGACGGCCCCGCACCCCCCTTCTCCTTTTTCTTTCTCTTTTTCTGTGTCTTTCTGGCTTTTTGTGTCGCCCTTGCGTGTGTCCGTACCGGGGGTGGCGGGCGGCCGGTTCAGGGGGTGGGTGTCCGGCGGCCTTGGAGGCGGGCTCGAAGGCAGCTCGAGAATCCGGTGACACGCTCAAGGGCCCGCTACGGTGCCCCCAGTCAAGGCCGGACAGCGAAGGGGACTGGACGAGTTGCGGAGGAGACCGTGAAGATTCAGGTGCTGGGTCCGTTGAGTGCCGAGGTCAACGGGGGTTCGATCGTTCCGACCGCGCGCAAGCCGCGCCAGCTCCTGACGCTCCTGGCGCTGCATCCGGGGCGGGTGATGCCGGTGTCGACGCTCATGGAGGAGATCTGGGGCACGGACCTGCCGCAGAGCGCGGTCACGACCCTGCAGACGTACATCCTCCAGCTGCGCCGCCGGCTCGGTACCGCCATGGGGCCCGGCGGCCCGGGCGGACCCGGTGGCGCGAAAGACGTCCTTGCCACGCGGCACGGCGGGTACCTGCTGCAGATACCGCCGCAGTCGGTGGATGTGCACGAGTACGAGAGCCTGGTCGCTTCGGGCCACAGCATCTGCGAGCGCGGCGACGACCAGGGCGCGGCGGCCACGCTGCGGGCGGCGCTCGCCCTGTGGCAGGGGCCCGCGCTGGTCGACGTACGGGTCGGCCCGGTCCTGGAGATCGAGGTGATGCGGCTGGAGGAGAGCCGGCTGGTCACCGTGGAGCGGCGGATCGACATCGACCTGAGGCTGGGCCGGCACAGCGAACTCCTGGCCGAGCTGACCGAACTGATCGCCCGGCATCCGCAGCACGAGGGACTGCACTCGCAGGCGATGGTGGCGCTGTACCGCTCGGGGCGCCAGGCCACGGCCCTGGACGTGTACCGCAGGCTGCGGGCCCGGCTGATCGAGGACCTGGGCGTGGAGCCCTCCCCGCAGCTGCAGCGCCTGCACCAGGCGATGCTGACGGTGGATCCGGCACTGGACGTGCAGGCGGGACCCAAACGCGGGTCGACCTTCGACCTGTACGCCGTCTGAGCCCCGCCGCACGCCGTGTGAGCCGCAGTTCTCCACCTCCCGGCGCTGATCCGTGGGCTGCAGAGCCCGCGCGGAGCGAGCCCGGGCCTGCGTGATGACCCGACGCCGCGTTCCTCCGCCACCCGGGGGGCTTGCGAAGAACGTGCCACGGCGTCCCTGCGCACTGCTGCCCCCGCAGGACGACGACCGGACGACCGGAAGAATTCTGGCCACCCCAGGGGACGCGTGGGGCGGCCGCCGCGGTTGATCTGCCCCGATGCCGTTTCCCGTCGGACCCGGACGGGAGGACCGCCCGGCCTGGGCCCCTGCGTCACCTCTGCCCTTCGAGTGAACGCCCCTGACGCAGTGACGCATTGACGCAGTGGCGCAGTGGCGCAGGAATGCGGGGATGCCGCGTGTCCGTTTGCCCGTGGCGCAAGGCGGCGGGCAGCCGCAGCATCCTCCCCAGCCCCGGGGGGCGGGCCACACGCTCTGCCCCGGCGGGCGGGCCCGCCGGCGGATGCCCGGGCAGAAGGTACGGGACCTTGCCGGGCCGGTGTGCTGCCGGTACGGGCAGCCGGCCCGCGTACGGGTACGGGTGCGGCGTGGCTGTACTTCCTGCCGCGGTCCGCCACGGCCAGTGGCCGGGCGCGGGTGCACAGGGCCACCCGCGCCCTCGCCGGGCCCCGGGCCGCTGCTGCCGGCTCAGGGCCGTCCGGCCGCGGCCGCGGCGGCTCTGCCTGCGGCTGTGCGTGCGGTACGGGACCTTGCCCGGGCCGGTGTGCTGCCGGTACGGGGCGGCCGGCCGGCGTACGGGTACGGGGTGCGGCGTGGCTGTACTCCCTGCCGCGGGTGCACAGGGCCACCCGCGCGCTCGCCGGGCCCCGGGCCGTTGCTGCCGGCTCAGGGCCGTCCGGCCGCGGCGGCTGTGCGTGCGGTACGGGGGTGGAGCGGGCGTCTGTCCGCTCGTCTCTTCGGCCAGCCGATGTCGTCGTCCGGCTGCGTGTCCTGGGCCGGGCCGGTGGTGGTGGCCGGCGCGGTGTGGGCTGCGGGCGTGCGGGAGCCGCGGGATGTGCGCACCGGTGGCCTCATCGTCGACTCCAAGGCGCTCACGTACGAGAAGAGCAGGGCGGGCGCCGGCCGGTATGAAGGCCGGGTTCTGGAGAGTCTGCCTCGACGGGGTCGAGGAACGCTCGACGAGCGCATGAGGTGCGCATGAGGCGGGCCGGAGACCGGTGGCGAAGACGTGGCAAAGGTTTGCCCGCGTGTTGCCGGGCCCCTACGCTCGGTGGCGGTTCCCGACAGATTTCTTGCCCGCGACCTCAGGGATGCTCATGCTGCGACAGCCCGCGTTCGGACACCGCCTGAGAAAGCTGCGGATGGCGCGCGGCCTGTCGCAGACGGCGCTGGCCGGCGAGGGCATGTCCACCGGCTACCTCTCCCGCCTGGAGTCCGGGGCACGTCAGCCCACCGACCGGGCCGTGGCGTACCTGGCCGGCCGGCTGGGCCTGGAGAGGGCCGACTTCCAGGAGCCGGCCACCGGTTCCCTGGCCCACGCGCTGACCCTCGCGGCGTCCACCGGTTCCCCCGACGCCATCGAAGCGCTCCGCCAGGCCCTGGCCGCCGAGGGCCACGAGAGCCCGGTACTGCGCTGGCAGGCGCTGTGGCTGCTGGCGCGGGCCGCCCGCGTCCAGGGCGACCACGCGGTGGAACACAGCCGGCTGTGCGAACTGGTCGAGCTCGGCGAGGACGTGGGCGTCAGCGAGCTGCGGGTGCGCGGTCTGACCCGGCTCGCCCGCTGCCTGCGCTCCATCGGTGAGATCCCCCCGGCCCTGGACGCGGCCGTCGAGGCCCACCGGATCGCGCTGGAGGAGAAGCTGGGCGTGGAGGACCGGGCCGCCGCCCTGCTGGCGCTGATCTCCGTACAGGCCGAGGCCGGCCGCGTCGGCGACGCCCGCGTGCACGCCGAGGAGTTGACCGCCCTGGTCGAGGGCCGCTGTGACGCGCTGTGGGCCGAGGCCATGTGGACGGCTGCCGCCGTCCACATGCGCCAGGGCGACTACCTCCGCGCCCAGGCCTGCCTGGACGAGGCACTCGACCGCTTCGGCAGCCAGGACGATCTGGTCCTGTGGATCCGGCTGCGTCTGGCCACCGCCCGGCTGCACCTGCAGAAACTTCCCGCCGACCCCGAACAGGCACAGCGCCGCGCCGAGGAGGCCGAGGCCGCCCTCGCCTTCGTGGGCACACCCGCCCTGCGGCAGGACCTGACCGCCCTCCAGGCCGATCTCGCCTTCGCCACCGGCCGCTACGGCGATGCGCGCGCCCTGCTCGGCGCGCTGGCCGGCGACCAGCCGAGGATGACCTACCGCGGCCAGGTACGGCTGGAGACCCTGCGCCACCAGCTGCGGATCCTGGACGGCGACCCCTCGGGAATCCAGGGCCTGCGCGCTCTGGCCCAGCAGGCCCAGCAGGACGCCAACATCGACCTGGCCGCCGAGATATGGCGGGTACTGGCCGATGCGCTCACCCGGCCCGACCCCTCCAACCCCCCCGTCCCCGGCCCCTCCAGCCCGTCCGTCCCCGACCCCTCCAACCCCCCCGTCCCCGGCCTCTCCGGCCCGTCCGTCCCCGGCCCCTCCAGCCCGTCAGGCCCCGGCCCCTCCGGCGCCGGCCCGTCCGGCCCCTCCGGTCTGTCCGGGCGGGCTTCGGCCGTCGGGGGTTGAGGAAGGCTCAAGTCCCCTGGTGCAGCCTTGAGGGTGTCGCGCACCAACGATGCAGGGGAGGCGGGTCTCATGTCGTCGCAGCGCGTGCACGCGAGCGAGCAGACGGCGTGGGTGGCCGCCCCGGCCGGTGTGGTCTACGGACTGCTGGCCGACGCCGTGCGCTGGCCCCTCCTGCTGCCCTCGCCCGTCCACGTCGAGCGCATCGACTTCGACGGGGTGCGGGAACGGCTGCGGCTGTGGCTGTGGGACGTGGCGCAGGAGCGGGTGCGTTCCTTCCACCTGCGCCGGGTGCTGCACCCGCAGTCCAGGACGGTGGAGTTCGAGCAGGAGGACACCGCCCGCCCGGGCGCGCCCACGACCGGCACCTGGACGGTCCGGGCGCGGGGCGAGAACACGTCCCTGCTGACACTGCGCCAGGAGCACACCCTTGAGGGCCTGCCCGGCGCCCAGAGCGCGCGCAGCCGCCAGGAATGGCAGGCGCAGGCGGCCGCGCAGCTCGCCGGCGTCAAAGAGATCGCCGAGCGCTGGGACCGCCTGGACGAACTGCTGCTGTCCTTCGAGGACAGCGTGCACGTCCAGGGCCCCGCCGAGCTGGTCTACGACTTCCTCTACCGCATCGAGGACTGGCCGCAGCGCGTCCCGCACGTGGAGGCGGCCAGCGTGAGCGAGGACCTGCCCGGCGTCCAGGTCGCCGCCGTGGACACCTGCGCCGCACCCGGCGGCCGGACGCTCACCACACGGGCGGTGCGGCTGTGTTTTCCCTCGGCCGTGCGGATCGTCTACAAGGAGCTGATCACACCCGAGCTGATCGCCGCACACAGCGGCGAATGGTCCCTGGTCCCCGAACGGGACGGCGTCAGGGTCCTGTGCAGCCGGCAGGTGATGCTGCGCGACGAAGCCGTCGAAGAAGTCCTGGGCAGCGGAACCGGACTCGTCGAGGCCCGCCGGCACGTGCGTACGTGGCTGGGGCGGGCCAGTACCGAGACGCTGCGCCTGGCCCAATGGCACGCACAGAGCACCGTGCGACGCCTGCGATGAGCCCCGCGACGAGCCCCGCGACGAGCCCCGTACTCAGCCCGGTGATGAGCCCGGGCCCGGCAAGGAGTCCCGTACTCAGCCCGGCGATGAGCCCGGGCCCGGCGAGGAGTCCCGTACTCGGCCCGGCGGTTGAGCCTGCGAGGAGTCCCGTACTCGCCCCGGCGGTTGAGCCTGCGAGGAGTCCCGTACTCGGCCCGGTGGCCAGTCCGGTGATGGGGTCCGTGTGGGGTGGGGCGGTTGAGTCTGCGATGTGGGGGAGAAGGTGGCTGTGGATGGCCCTGACCCGGCCCGGTCCGTGTTCAGAGGGTGAGGAGCGCACCGTACCGCCCGTGCCGTGGCCGTTCACCGCGCCGGAGCCGGGGACAGCGGCCGGGGCGGGGGCCGGCCCGCCGGGCCGGGCCCGGCGGCGGGGGAGCGGGGCCGGGCCGGCCCGGTGCGGTCCCCGGGGCGCCGGTCGCGGCGGGTATGTCACCGGGACACCGCGGTGAGCGGGCAGGCGCCGGCCCAGGGCCTCGGCGCGCCTCTGCACGTCCCGGGCCCGGAGGGTCCCTGGGAGGAGGTGAGCGACCGGCTGGAGGAGGCGGGCCGGGCGGTCATCTGCACGACGTGGGGCCAGTGGCTGACCGCCGTGCTGCTCGACCCGGCGCTGCGCCCGGTGCTGGGGGAGGACTGGGCGCGCTACCGGCAGGAGCCGGCCGCGGCCGGGCGGATGCGGTTCGCCGTCTCCCGCTTCGTGGTGAAGTACACCGCCGCGACCGCTCTGGAGGTGCCCGCGCACACCCTGGAGCTGGGCCGGCTCCCGGGCGGGCGGCCCGTACTGCGGGGGCCGGGCGTTGAGGTGGAGGTGAGCGTGGCGCACACCGGCGAGCTGATCGTGGTCGGTGTCAGCCGTACCGGGCCGATCGGCGTGGACGTGCAGAGCGCCGGGCGTGATCTCTCCTTCGAGCTGCTGCGCGAGCAGGTGTGCACCGCGCGGGAAGGCGCGGTGCTGGCCGCGCTGCCCGAGGGTGAACGCCGGGCCCGGCTGCTGGCGTTGTGGACCGTGAAGGAGGCCTACGCCAAGGCGCTCGGGCCGGGGCTGCGAGGCCCCTTGTCCGCTTTCGGGCTGGGCCGCGACCGTCAGGGCCGCCTCGTTCTGGACGAGGCACCGCACGCAGGGGCTGCGGGCGGGGCTGCGGGCGGGGTCGCGGGCGGGGCCGGGGGCGGTGAGTGGAGTTTCGCCACCCATCTCGTCCAGGACCGTTACCTGGTCGGTGAGGCGCACCAGCGGCGCCCCGCGGGCACGTCCGTCCGGGAGGCGGGGGCGGACACCGGTTCGCGAAGTGCTGCAGGCCCGCTTGAGGAAAGGGGGCCGGGCCCGGAGGGCGAACTACGCTTTCTGCGGCCGGTGACCTCCGGCCGTGACCAGGGAAGGCGGACGCGGTGAACGCAAGGGAAGGCGCCGTGGTGCCGTTCGTGCCGTGCCCGCTGTGTCGTGTCCGTGCTGAGGGCTGAGGCGGCGCGCCGCGCTCGCCCGCCCGCCGGCGGCGCCCAGGGCAGCGGGTGAGCGGCCGCGACGGCGCGGACGGGCCGGTCCGGCCGGTCCTCGCGGTGGTGCACGAGGTGGAGCGCGAGGTGGAGTGCGGGGTGGAGTGCGGGGTGCCCGGCTCCCCGCTCGTGCTGGAGCTGCGCGGTTTGGCAGACGACGCGGACGCCGAGCTGTTCGCCGCCCGCATCGCGCAGCGCCACCGAGGCTTCCAGGTCACCCTGCAGTGCCACGGGCCGGGCCGGCACACCCTGCGCCTGCTCCCGGACAGCCCTACGCCGCTGGGCCCCGCTCCGCTGAGCTCTGCCCCGTTGAGCTCTGCCCCGCTGGGCCCCGCTCCGCTGAGCTCTGCCCCACTGAGCTCTGACCCGTTGAGCTCTGCGCCGCTGGGCCCCGCCCCGTTGAGCGCCGAGTTGCTGGCCGATCTGCTGGGCCCGTATCGGGGTACCGGTGAGCCGCTGGCCCTGTGCGGGTATCGCGGCGAACTGCTCCGGCAGGCCCTGACCGGCCCCGGCGCGCCCGGGCGGCACCTGGAGCAGATCCACTGGAACTGGTCGGGGCCCCTGGACCGGGACCGCTTCCACAGGGCCTGGCAGTCCCTGTGCGAGCGGGAGTCGATCCTGCGGGCCGCCTTCGACTGGACGGCGGTCTCCCGGCTCGTGCTGCACCCGCGCGCCGCCCTCGACATCGTCCACCACACCCGCCGCGACATCAGCTGGAGCGACCTCCTGGAAGAGGACCGGCGCCGCGGCTTCGCCCTCCACCGCCCGCCGCTGCTGCGCGTCGGGGTGCTGGAGGCAGAAGCGGGGGAGGGGGCACGGGTGCTGCTGACCTGTCACCGCGCCCTGCTCGACGAGCGCGGCGTGCGGCTCCTGCTGCGCGAGTTCTACCGCGCCTACCTGGCCGAGGGCGTCCTGCCGGGCGGTGAACGCCGCCCCGACCTGCGCGACCACGCCCACTGGCTGGCCCGGCAGAGCAGCCAGGGCGCCCGGGAAGTGTGGACGCGCGCCGCGCCGGCGCCCCACGCCGCGACCGCGGTGGGCCGCCCGGGCGGCGACACCCGCCAGAGCGGCACCGGGCGCCTGCGCCGCCACCTCGGCGAGCCGCACAGCTCCCGGCTGCGGTCCTGGGCCGCGGCCCGGGGCGCCGGCGAGAGCAGCGCCCTGCACCTGGCGTGGGCGCTGCTGCTGTACCGGGCGGGGGGCACCCCGGGCCCGCTGCCGGTGAGTTTCGGTGTCCAGCTCTGCGCCCGCGACCTGCCGCTGCCCGGCGCCGCGGGCATCCCCGGGCTGCTCGCCGGCCCGCTGCCGATGACGGTGCGGGTGGATCCGCGGGCGCCGCTGGCCGGCCTGCTGCGGCACCTGCGCGACGCCCTGCTGGACATGGCGGCCTACCCCTGGGTCTGCGCGGACCGGATCCGCGAGTGGACCGGCCGCGGCGCGGGCGAGCCGCTCACCGCCACCGCTGTCTCCTTCGCCGGCCCGGCCCCGCTGCCGCCGCACCTGCACGCCGAACTGCGCGCGCAGGGCATCGAGGTGGACGAGCCGCGCACCGCCGGCGCCGCCGCGGCCCACCTGCCCCTGACCCTCGCCGCCCGCCACGACAGCGACGGCACGCTGGTCCTGGACGCCGTCTACGACCGGGCGCACCTGGCCGACGCCGACGCGCGTGCGGTCCTGGGACAGTGCGTCAGCCTGCTGGGTGCCCTGGCCCGGCTGCCCGGCCCCAGCCCCACCGTCGGCCAGGCCCTGGACGTGCTGGCGGATGCCGAAGTCCCCTCCATGGCCCCCCGCCCGCCCGCACCCCCGCGCGGCGCCACGGTGCGCACCCTGCGCAGGGGGGCGCCCGGGGCGGATGTGATCTGCCTGCTCACGGTCCCGGGCGCGGTGGGCGGCGTCCACGAGCGGTTCACCCGCCTCCACCAGGGCCCCGAGACGATCATGGCGCTGGATCTGGACGGCCCGCCGGGCCCGGTGGCGCCGGCCGGCGTACTGGCCGGCGTACGGGGCCCGGGCCGGCGGCTGGTGCTGTGCGGGTGGGGGCCCGGCGCCAGGGCGGCCTACGGCCTCGCGCGGGCTCTCGCGAACGCAAACGACCCCCTATACGTGGTCATGACACCCCTGGCCGGCGCCCACAGCAGCGCGGACGCACTCGCCCGGGGTGTTGCGGCGGTGGGGGCACGACGCCCCTGACCGCGCCCGGCCGCGCCCCGTGGTCCTGAGCCGGCCGCTCCACCGGCGGTGTGCGGGAAGGCCCCCGCACACCGCCCCGGCCCACCCAACCCGCCCCGCCCAACCCGACCCGCCCGCCCCGCCCGACCGGACCGACCGCCCGGCCGGGGCCGTCAGCCCGCGCCCGTGCAGAACGGCGCCCCGCCCCGCCCCGTCCGCCGCACTCACGGCCGGTCTGCCGCCGGCACGCGAGGAGGACCCGGATGCGGCGGCGGGAAGCAGTTCTCAGGCCGCGAAGAGGTCGAACGTCGAGGTGTGGCGCGGTCCGGCGAGCACGTCCAGCTGCGGGTCGACGGCCAGCATCGCCTGGTGCAGGCGCTGCAGTTGCGGGGAGGGCTCCACGCCCAGGTCCTCGATCAGCCGGGCCCGCAGTCTGCGGTACACGTCCAGGGCCGTGGCCTGGCGCCCCGAGCGGTACAGCGCCACCATGACCTGCGCGTGCAGTCCCTCGTGCTGGGGGTGACGCGCGGTCAGCTCGGTGAGTTCGGCGATCAGTTCGGTGTGCCGGCCCAGCCTCAGGTCGGCGTCGATCCGCCGCTCCACGGTGCCCAGGCGGCTCTCCTGCAGGCGCATCACCTCGATGTCGAGGATCGGCCCGACCCGTACGTCGACCAGTGCCGGGCCCCGCCACAGGTCCAGCGCGGCCCGCAGGCGGGCGGCGCACAGCCGGCTGTCGCCCGACTCGAAGGCGGCCTGGCCCTCGCGGACCAGGCGCTCGTAGTCGTGTACGTCGACACGGTCCGGGGGGATCTGGAGCAGGTAGCCGCCGTGCCGGGTGGCCAGGACCTCCTTGGCCCCGCCGGGCGCGCCCGGCCCCATCGCGGTCCCCAGCCGTCTGCGCAGCTGGAGGATGTACGTCTGCAGGGTGGTCAGCGCGCTCTGCGGCGGCTGGGTTCCCCAGATCTCTTCCATGAGGGTGGGTACGGGCAGCACGCGCCCGGGATAGAGCGCCAGAAGCGACAGGACCTGTCTCGGCTTACCCGCGGTCGGAACAATCGATCCCCCGTTGACCTCGGCACTCAACGGACCCAGAACCTGAATCCTCAACGTCTCCTCCGCAACTCGTCGAGTTCCTCGGCTCTTTTTCCTCCATCGGCCAAGGAACTGCCCCCGTTGCGGGCACGCTAGCCGGGGCAGGCGTTTTCCCTCTCCTTCCTGTAGCGGCTCTCAAGCCGCTTTCCGTCTGCGGCGCCGGCACCTCCACCCGCCCGCACCGCCCGCACATGCCGCCACGGGTATGCCGTCACGGGAACGCGGCAGCGCACTGCGCCCGGATCCGTGGGCCGGCCGCCGCGGCCGCGGCCGCGCGGTTTCACCGGGGCTGTTTCCGGATGGTTCGCGGTCACGGCCAGTCGATCTGTTCGGCGCTCTGGCCCGGGGCCGGGGCGGCGGCCGGGGCCGGGGCGGCCGGCCAGTCGATGTCGCCGCCGTCCGCGTGGGCGGCGCCGCCCACGGTGAGAACGGCCGCACCCAGCAGAGCGGCGGTGGCGACGAGGCGGGCGATGTTCTTCATGGTGACTCCTCCGGGGCAACGGGCTGATCCTGCTTGGCAACTCCTCTGCCGAAAAGATTGGCAACACCCGCTCGGAATTTGCTCGTCAATCGCTGGAGACCGGCTGGAGCAGGGACCGGAACACCCCCGATGACCACCCCCCCGGCCGCCTTTCAAACCCTCCCGGAAAGCTCTGACCTGCACGGAACACAAGGCGGCCGGAGCCGGACAGAACCTTGCCAAGAATTGCCAACACGCCCCGGACTAGAGCCTTGCCGGAGCGGGCGTTGCCAAAGCTCCCAAAGGATGGGCAAGGTATTGCCAAGCAGGTTGGCAACATTTGGTATTCCGGGTCGTGGACATTGCGGCGGCCCCAACAGCGGGGGGAGGCCCCTGAAGTGAACGCGCCTACGTACCACGGGGAACGGACGGCCCACCTGGACACCGCGGGAACGGGCCGGATGCCCGGCGCCGTACGCGCCGTGCTCGCCGACTGCACGGCCCGCGACGACCGCTCGGGGCACCGTGCCCTCCAAGCGCACCTCGGCGGCGTCCTGCACACCGAGATCCATCAACGCCTCGGCTCCCTGCTGGGCGTCCCCGCCCGCGACACGGCCCTGGCCGCCGGCGCGGCCGAGGCCTTCGAGGACTACGTCCGCCGCCTCCCGCTGGGCCCCCGCGACCGGATCTGGACCACGCCCCACGAAGGCGTGGCCAACCTGACCACCCTCTTCGACCTGCGCGACCGCACCCGGTGCAGGCTGGAGGTCGTTCCGCTGCGCGCGGACGGCGACCTCGACCTGGACTGGATGCGCGCCAACATCGACGAGGACCTCGCCCTGGTCTGCCTCGTCCACGTCTCCTCGGCCTGCGGAACCGTCAACCCGGTCGAAGAAGCCGGCCGGCTCCTGGCCCCCCACCGGGCCCGGTACGCCGTCGACGCCTCACACTCCGTCGGCCAGCTCCCCGTCGACGCCGCGCGCATCGGCGCCGACCTGCTGACGGCGGACGGCTGGAGGTTCCTGCGCGGCCCGCACGCCGCCGCCTTCGCCTACGTCAGACCCGGGGTGTGGGACGGCCTCACCCAGCCGCCCGCCCCGGCCGCCGCCGCCGCGCTGAACACGGCCCTGGCCCACCACACCGCCGCCACCAGCACGCCCCACGAGAACCTCCTGCCCCTGCTGCGCGCCACCATCGAGCGCACACCCGGCATCGCACCGCTGGCGGCCGGGCGCCGGCAGGCCGGCATCCTGGCCTTCCGGCACGGCGAGATCCCCGCCGCGCTCATCCGGCGCGGCCTGGCCCGGCGCGGGGTCGTCCTCGCCAAGACCGTCGCGCAGGAGAACCCGCTCCACCCGGCCGGACAAGACGGCGCCACCGCCGTACGCGCCTCGGTCCACTACGACAACACCGCATACGACATCCACCGCTTCGGGCAGGCGCTGGGGGAAGTCCTGCTGGAGGAACGCCACAACCCGGCACCGGCCCCGGCCCCGGCCGCAGGGGCACTCGCCGAGGCCGCGGCCGGCCACGGCCACCGGCCCTCCCCCCACCCCGCACCGCTCAGGCGCCGCCACCTCACCCTGCACCGCACCACCTGAGCCCGGCCCCCGCCCCGCCCCCGCCCCGCCCCCGCCCGGCCCCCGCCCCGGCCCGGCGGCGCCCTGCACGGCGCCCCGCCCCGCCCTGACGCGGGACCCGATCGTCCACCCGGCCGGCCGCCCAGGCGCCCACTGACCCGTGTCCCGCACGGTTCCAGTGGACTTCCACGGCGTCTTGAGCCCCGCCCCCCACGGTGGGCGCGATCCGGCCATCAGACCTGGAGGAGCCCCATGACCACGACAGACGCGCCACCCCTGCCGGACCGCGACCGCGTGGCCGAACTCGCCGGCATCAAAGCCCGCGCCCTCGCCGGGCCCGGCGAGGCCGCCACGAAGCGCCAGCACGCCAAAGGCAAACTCACCGCCCGCGAGCGGATCGCCCTGCTGCTCGACGCGGACTCGTTCCACGAGATCGAGGCCCTGCGCCGGCACCGCGCCAGCGGCCTGGGACTGGATGACCAACGGCCCTACACCGACGGTGTGATCACCGGATGGGGCACCGTCCAGGGCCGCACCGTCTTCGTGTACGCGCACGACTTCCGCATCTTCGGCGGCGCGCTCGGCGAGGCGCACGCGCAGAAGATCCACAAGGTGATGGACCTGGCCGAGACGACCGGCGCCCCGCTGGTCTCCCTCAACGACGGGGCCGGCGCCCGCATCCAGGAGGGCGTCTCGGCCCTGGCCGGCTACGGAGGCATCTTCCAGCGCAACGTCCGCAGCTCCGGTGTCATCCCGCAGATCTCGGTGATGCTCGGGCCCTGCGCGGGCGGCGCCGCCTACTCCCCGGCCCTCACCGATTTCGTCTTCATGGTCCGCGGCACCTCCCAGATGTTCATCACCGGCCCCGAGGTGGTCCGCGCCGTCACCGGCGAGGAGATCACCCACAACGGGCTCGGCGGCGCCGACGTGCACGCCGCGGTCTCCGGAGTGGCCGCCTTCGCCTACGACACCGAGGAAAGCTGCCTGCGCGACGTACGGCACCTGCTGTCGCTGCTGCCCGCCAACAACCGCGAGACCGCCCCGCGCGAGGCGGGCCGCGACCCCGCCGGCCGGCCAACCCGGGCGCTGTCACGCATCGTCCCCCTCAACCCGCAGCAGGCCTACGACATCCGCTCGGTCATCGAGGAAATCGCCGACGACGGCGACTACTTCGAGATCCAGCCCGCCTGGGCCACCAACATGGTGTGCGCACTGGCCCGGATGGACGGGCACGTCACCGGCTTCGTCGCCAACCAGCCCGCCGCCCTCGCCGGGGTGCTCGACATCCACGCCAGCCAGAAGGCCGCCCGCTTCGTGCAGTTCTGCGACGCCTTCAACATCCCGCTGCTCACCCTGGTCGACGTACCCGGCTTCCTGCCCGGCGTGGACCAGGAACACGGCGGCATCATCCGGCACGGAGCCCAACTGCTCTACGCCTACTGCAACGCCACCGTCCCGCGCATCTCCCTCGTCCTGCGCAAGGCCTACGGCGGCGCGTACATCGTCATGGACTCCCGCTCCATCGGCGCCGACCTCGCGCTGGCCTGGCCCACCAACGAGATCGCCGTCATGGGCGCCGAGGGCGCGGCCAACATCGTCTTCCGCCGCGAGATCGCCGCCGCCCCGGACCCCGGCGCGATGCGCGCACAGAAGATCAAGGAGTACACGACCGAGCTCATGCACCCCTACTACGCCGCCGAACGCGGCCTGGTCGACGACGTCATCGACCCCGCCGAGACCCGCTCGGCGCTCATCGCCGCCCTGGCCATGCTCCGCCCCAAGTACGCCGACCTGCCGTCGCGCAAGCACGGCAACCCGCCGCTGTGACCGCGCCCGAGGCGGCGCCCGCCGGCCCGGAGCCAGCCGCGCCCGGGACGTGGAAGATCACCGGCGGGCAGCCTGACGCGGTGCAGACGGCCGCCGTCCTGGCGGTCCTGACCGCCCTGCTCAGCAGGGCCCGGCCCCCCGCCCCCGATCCGGAGCCGGAGCGCACGGCGGCCCACCACTGGGCCCGCACGGCCCGCACGGCCCGTACGTTCAGCCACCCCGGGACCTGGCGCCGGCACTGAACCCCACCCCACCCAACCCGGCCGCCCGTACGCCGCCCCGCCCCCGGGCGGGCCCGTACGCCGCCCGGCCCCTGCCGTGCGCCCGTGCGCCGGCCGGGGTGTGGGGGAGGCGTACGCGCCCGGCAGGCGGGCCGGCGCGTACGCCTCCATCCCCCTTCCGCCGCGCCCCGAGTGGCCCCCGCCACGCTGGAAGCGTCCAAGCGCCAGACGGAGGGATGAGGATGACGGTGAAGGCGATAGACAAGGCTCCCCCACGGCCGGTGGCCCTGGTCACCGGCGCCACCAGCGGCATCGGCCTGGCCGTCGCCCGGGACCTGGGAGCCCGCGGGCACCGGGTGTTCCTCTGCGCCCGCACCGAGGCCGCGGTCAAACAGACCGTCACCGACCTGCAGGACGAAGGACTCAGCGTGCAGGGCGCCGCCGCCGACGTACGCGACCGCGCAGCGGTGCGGGCCCTGGTCGCCGCGGCCGTGGCAGCCTACGGCGCACCCGTCAGCATCCTGGTCAACAACGCCGGCCGCAGCGGCGGCGGCGCCACCGCCTCCCTCACCGACGAACTGTGGCACGACGTCATCGACACCAACCTCAACAGCGTGTTCCTGCTGACCCGCGAGGTCCTCACCCACGGCGGCCTCAGCGCCGAACCCTGGGGCCGCATCATCAACATCGCCTCCACCGCAGGCAAACAGGGCGTGCTGCTCGGCGCCCCCTACTCGGCGTCCAAACACGCCGTCGTCGGCTTCACCAAAGCCCTCGGCAAGGAACTCGCCCCCACCGGTACCACCGTCAACGCGGTCTGCCCCGGCTACGTGGAGACACCCATGGCGGCCCGGGTGCGCAGCGGATACGCGCAGGTGTGGGACACCACCGAGGAGTACGTCCAGGAGCAGTTCGAAGCCAAGATCCCCCTGGGCCGCTACTCCACCCCCCAGGAAGTGGCCGGCCTGGTCGGCTACCTCACCACCGACCTGGCCGCCTCCATCACCGCCCAGGCCCTCAACGTGTGCGGCGGCCTGGGCAACTCCTGAAACCCGCCCCCACCACCGGCGCACACACAGACGTGCGAAGGGCCCCGGCCGGCCAACCGCCCGGGGCCCTCGCGCCCACTGTCCGCCCGCGCCGCTCACCCAAGGCCCGACGCCCCCGCCACCTCCCGTACGACGGCCTGCGGAGCGATTTCGGCGGCCCGCCAGCCGGCCACGACCCGCGCGTCCACCGGCTCGTGCGACAGCAGCACATGCCGCAGCGCCGGCAGGCGCCTGCCGCGCGCCGCCACCGTCAGCCGCGCGAACGCCGACGGCAGCTGCGTGAGCACCTCCACCTCCCGCTGGGCCAGCAGTAGGGCGAACTCGCCCGCGTCGCCCGCCGTTTCCCCGCCCACGACCACCGCGCGCCCACCCGACAGCAGCGGCCCCCACATCTCCCGCATGCCCAACTCCAAGCTCAGGGAGTGGAAGTACGTCCACACCACCCCCGGCCCCACCTCCAGCACCGGCACACAGCCATCCACCCACGACAGCACGTCCATGTGGGTCACCGGCCGCACACCCGGCGCCCGCCCGCCCACGCCGCCCCCGCCCAGCGCCAGGAACGCCGTCTCGGGCGCGATGCGCCCGCCCGCCCCCGCCGCCCGCGGCCGTACCGCGATCACGAACCGGCCCGCCTTGGCCACCGGGATCTCCTCGCGCAGCAGCCCGCAGTCCGAGACCACCATCCGGGCGCCGGCGTCGCGCATCAAAAACTCCTGGAGCCCGGCATGGTGCCCGGGCTCCAGCGGCAGCACCGCCGCCCCGGCCCGCAGCGCACCCACCACGGCCGCGGCGGCCACACAGGAGCGCCGCGCGCGCACCGCGACGGCCGAACCCGGCCCCGCCCGCCCCGACAGGCGCCGCGCGATGTCGTCCGCCAGCCACTCCAGTTCCAGATAGGTCGCCTCCTCCTGCCCGTCCTGGGATGCGACCAGACCCGGATGGCGGGCGGCCGCGGCCGCGAAACGGATGTCGATGCGGTCCCGGCGCACGGGCCGCCCGCCGGCCGGGTCAAGCCCGATCCGTCCGAGCAGACCGGCCAGGTCGGCAGACAACTGGTCGAGCTCCGGATGATCCGGAGTGGCGTTCATGCGGCCTCCCACGAGCGGGTCGGTACTCCAGGCGCCGATAGTGGCGCGGCAGACCGGAGAACCGCTCAAGTCTCGCCGTACAGGGCCGCTCAGGAGCGGCTCAGCAGCCGCTCAAGACCCGCTCGCAGACCCGTACACCAACGCTTGAGGACAGCTCGGGACGCTCTGGCCCGCCCGCCGAAGGCATGCCTACGATTCACGCGCTCAAGCCGACGCCACACTGCGCGCCCCGCGCCGCGAGACGACCACTCGCAGACGCAACGACATGGAACTGAGCTTTGTGGCCACGGCCCCTCTCGCGAGACTGGACTTGACTGTACTCATGACTCAGAACACGCAGATCACCCTCGTCATCGGCGGTACCGGCAAGACCGGCCGGCGCGTCGCCGAAAGGCTCACCGCCCAGGGCCGCCAGGTCCGCATCGGCTCCCGCAACGGCCGGCCCGCCTTCGACTGGAACGAACCCGCCACCTGGATCCCGGCGCTGGAAGGCGTCGACCGGGTGTACGTCACCTACTACCCCGACCTCGCCTTCCCCGGAGCCGCCGAGCAGGTCGGCGAGTTCTCCAAGGTGGCCGTCGCCCACGGCGCCCGCCGCCTGGTCCTGCTCTCCGGCCGCGGCGAGGAGGCCGCCGAGGCCAGCGAGACCAACCTGAAGAACTCCGGCGCCCAGTGGACCATCGTCCGCTCCAGCTGGTTCAACCAGAACTTCTCCGAGAGCTTCTTCCTGGAGCCCGTACTGGCCGGCGAGATCGCCCTGCCGACCGGGGACGCCGTGGAGGCCTTCGTCGACGCCGACGACATCGCCGACGTCGTGGTCGCCGCGCTCACCGACGACCAGCACATCGGCAAGACCTACGAACTGTCCGGCCCGCGCCTGCTCAGCTACAGCGACGTGGCCACCGAACTGTCCAAGGCCACCGGACGCGAGATCAAGTACATCTCCGTCACCAACGACGAATACCGCGCCGTACTGCGCGAGAACAACCTCCCCGAAGAGTTCGCCGACCTGTTCACCATGATCCTCGACGGACGCAACGCCCACCTGGTCCACGGCGTCGAGGAGGCCCTGGGCCGCAAGCCCAAGGACTTCGCCGACTTCGCCCGCCAGGCGGCCGCCACCGGAGTGTGGAACGTCTGACCAGGCACCGCCGCCGCACCACCACCCCCCACTTCGGCACTCCCCGACCGGGCGGCGACTCTGGTACGGCCGCCGCCCGGCACCCGGGGAAACATCCCCGGCCCAACGCCGCACGCACCCTGCACAACCCACCGGCAGGAGGCTCCCATGCCCACGTCCCAGCCGTTCTCCAGCGAACACGGACTGCGCTTTCTGCCCCCGCACTTCCACGGCTTCGCGCTCATCCACATCGCGATGCGACGCGACGCGGCCCGGCTGCGCGCCGCCGCCCCCGCGTGGAACGGCGCGGGCGCCCCCTGGTGGCAGCGGCTGCGCGAGGTCATCGAATGGCACCACACCAGCGAGGACGACATCCTGTGGCCCCAACTGCGCCGCCACGACCGCGACTTCGATGCACAGGCCCGTGAACTCCACGACGACCACCAGGAACTGGACGCGGCGATGGCGGCCGTCTCCACGGCGATCGACCACCACGGCCAGGACCTGCCCCGAGCCGCGCAGACCTTCCAGGACGTCCTGCACGAGCACCTGCGCGCCGAGGAACGCATCGTCTTCCCCGTCTTCGACCGGCTCGGCGAGCACACCTACCTGGCCCAGGAACGCAAGGTCGTCGCCAGCGCCCCCCTGCGCGTCATGACCCACCTCCAGCCGTGGATGTTCGACGGCGCCCCCCGCCAGGCGGTCGCCCACGTCTCGGCCACGATCCCGCCACCGGTCCGGCTGATCGGTGCGACGCTGCTGCGCAGGCGATACGAGCGCACCCTGAAGGGAATTGTCTAAGTGACCAGCACCACGACCCAGTCGGTGACCCTGGTGGCGGCGACGGTGGGCACCGGCCTGATGGCCGGCCTCTACTTCGCCTTCGACATCTCGGTGATGCCGGGACTGGCCCGCGGCGACGACCACACCTACGTCAGCGCCATGCGCAACATCAACGAGGCCATCGACAACGGCCTGTTCGGCCTGCTCTTCCTGGGCGCCTTCCTGGCCACCGGAATGGCCGCCGCCCAGCAGCAGCGCCAAAGCCGCCCGGACGCGGCCCGCTGGGGCTGGTCGGCCTTCGCCCTCTACGGCCTGTCCCTGGCCGTGACCGCCCTCGTCAACATCCCCCTCAACAACCAGCTCGCCCGGGCCGGAGCCGACGCCTCCGCGGCCCGCTCCCGCTTCGGCGGCCGCTGGGCCTCGGGCAACATCGTCCGCACGGTCGCCTGCACGGCTGCCCTGGCCGCACTGGGCCGCGCACTGACCCTGCACGGCCGCGCGTCCGCGGCATAGAGCCCGCCCCGCCGCCGCGCACGGTGCTGCTGCCCCCCCGCCTGCCCCCCCGCCTGCCCCCCGGCCTGAAAACCGCCCCGCCCCGCCCGGCCCCGCCCCGCCTCGGCCCGGGCGGGCCCGGGGCCGGGTCCGTTTACGGTGTGATCCCGGCGGCCCCGCGGCCGGCGCGTGCCACCGCCGTCAGCACCAGGTCCCGGCCCGCCAGCCAGCGGCCCTCGAACACGGGGTCCACCGGCGCGGGGACCGCGGGGCGCAGGGTGGCCGTGAAGGTGCCCGCCCGGGACAGGACCACAGTGGCGTCGCGAAAACCCAGCCAGATGCCGGTGGCCGGATACCAGGCCTTGTAGGCGGCCTCCTTCGCGCAGAAGAAGACCCGGTCCCAGGGCACGGAGGGATCGGCCGCGGCCAGGCCGGCCAGGGCGGCGCGTTCCGCGGCACAGGCGATCAGGGCCAAGACGCCGGCGGGGAGCGGGCCGGCCGGTTCCGCGTCGATGCCCAGCGCCGCCACCGCGCCGTCCGCGGCCGCCACCGCCGCACGGTATCCCTCGCAGTGCGTGATGCTGCCCACCACCCCCGGCGGCCACTGGGGGGCGCCGCCCGGACCCGGCAGCAGGGCGGCCGCGGGGCGGCCCAGGTCCGACAGGCAGCGGCGGGCGCAGGCGCGGGCCGTCGCGAACTGGCGGCGCCGGCCGCTCCTGCGGCCTTCCATCAAAGCGGCCTCGGCGGGAAAGAGCACAACGGGCGCCGCGTCGTCGAAGGCTTCCGACGACGCGACGCCCGGCGGCAGGAGTTCCTCGATCACAGCCCGCTCCACCTCACCGCGAGGCGAGCGCGCGGACCGCCGCCACCGCCGCCAGCGGACGCTCCAGCGGCAGCATGTGCCCCGCGCCCACAACCGGCTCCCACCGGGCCCCGGGCAGGGCCCGCGCCAAGGCGTCCGCCAGCGCGATGTCGATCACCTTGTCGGCCTCGCCGTGCAGGACCACCGCCGGGACCGTGAGCGAGGCCAGCGCCTCGCGGACGTCCCAGCCGCGCGTGCAGCGGAAGAAGTCCGCCCTCACCCCGGGCCGTGTCGCGGCGAACAGCTGCCGGTTGACGTCCAGCACCACCCGCTCCACCCCCTTGCCCATGGTGGAGCCCAGCAGCCTGCGGCCCAGCCACGGGCGGCGAAGAGCCCACGAGAACAGGGCGCTGCCCATCATCCTCACCTCACTGTCCGCGGTGTCCTGGCCGTGCGCCGCCGTACCCAGCAGCACCAGCCCGCGCAGCCGGCCCGCCGACGGCGACGTGGCGGCGTACGACAGGGCCGCGAACCCGCCGCCCGAGTGGCCCACCAGCACCGCCTCGCGTACGCCCGTCTCGCCCAGCACCGCCGCCAGGTCCGCGCCCAGCCGCTCCACCGACACCGGAGTGCGGCCCAGCGTGGAGGCGCCGTGACCGCGCTGGTCGTACAGCACCACCCGGTGACCGGCCCGGATCAACCGGTCCGCGACCGTGCCCCACACCCGGCGGGCGTGCGCCCACCCGTGCACCAGGACCACGTCGCCGGCCCCGCCCGCCCCCGCCAGCGGGGCCAGGACAGTGACGGCCAGCTGCGCCCCGTCATCCGTAACGACCGTCAGCTCACCGGTGACATCGGCCGCGGCCGTCATCGCAAGGCCCCCGCCGACAGCTGCCGCTCCAGCGACCCGAAAGCCGCCAACGTGCCCTTGGAGTGCTCCGCACCCAGGTCCGCGACCTTCGCCAGCAGCCTCAGCCAGCCGTGCGCGGACCCCACGAAATGCATCGAAAGACGGGTACGGCCATCCGCCAGCGGCTCCAGCAGGAAGGTGCTCCCACCCCGGAACACACCCTCCACATACTCCACCTCCAGGCGCCGGCCCCGCTCCACCGCCACCGTCCGCGAGGTGAAACGCAGCTTCAGCCCGCCGTTGCCGGCGCCCTTGGTGTGCACCGTCACCGCGACCTCCCCGCCCACCGCGTCCGGCGCGCCGCGCAGTGCGGCGAACGTGTTGGACGGGACCCACCACTTCCCGGCCCCGCGCAGCTCCGCGAGGAGCGCGTCCCAGACGGCGTCCGCCGGGGCGTCGATCACCGCCTCGTCGATCAGGTCGTACGTCCTCATGTGCAAGCCTCCAGTGGATACAGCGCGGAACAGAAAAAAAGGGGCGGCGGGGACGGGGGTTTTCTCTCTCCCCGCCCCCGCCGCCATGTCACGACCCGTCACACGCGCTCAGGCGAAGAAACCCTGACCGGGCGTGAACAGGTTGTGGGGGTCGTACTTCTTCTTCGCGTTGACGAAACCGTTCCAGCGGTTGCCGAAGTGGGCCTTCCAGTCGGCGCCCGTCATCGGGATCGAGCCGACCAGGTACCGCTTGGCGCCCATGGCCACCGCGATGTCGTACAGGCGGCGGTTCTGCTCGATCATGCCCTGGATATTGGGCTCACCCGGGTTCGGGAAGCGCAGCAGGTCGAAGAGGTAGCCCACCGACTCGCCCGGCTGCACCGCCAGCGGCCGCTTGATCTTCGAGGTGAAGTACGGGTAGAAGAGCAGGAACCCGCCACCCAGCGAGTCGGCGTTCAGCTCCCGCTCCACCTGCTTCATGAACGTCTTCGTCTTCGACGCCGGCAGGAACAGGCTCAGCCACGGCTTGGGCTGGAACCAGTGGCCCGTCTCCTTCAGGTACGCCTCGTACGCGTCGAGCCGGAACATGTGCGCCCGGTAGGTGGTGTCCTCGATGACCGCCTCGGACCGTACGTCCTTCAGATCGCACAACAGCTTGGTGCGGTCCGGCGGGGTGGTGTTGTAGGTCGCGGCGACCTCCAGCTTGTACCGCCAGCCCGACCCGTCCGGCCGCTGCAGCATCTCACCCGCGTGGACCTGGAACCGGCCGTCGGCCAGCACCTTCTCCGAGTCGGCGAGGTACTGCTCCACCGTGTCGTAGAACAGGCTGAAGATGACCGACCGCTTCGGCGCCGCGATCAGCTTGACGTTGACCCGCACGATGATGCCGACCTGCCCGCCGCCCGACAGGGCCGCGTTGAACAGCTCCGGGCGCAGCCACGGCGTGGCCGTCACCAGCTTGCCGTCACCCGTGACGATGTCGATCGCCTGCACCGTGTCGCACAGCAGACCGTACTTCTGCACGGTGCCGCCGATACCGCCGATGCTGATGGTCCCGCCGACCGAGATGTACAGGTAGTCCGGGAGCGCCGGCGGGGTCTTGCCCAGCGCCAGCGTCGCGTCGGTCAGCTGACCCCACGTCACACCCGCCTCGACCACCGCGTAGTCACTGCCGATCGACAGGATCTTCGACATGCCCTTGGCGTCGATGGAGATACCGCCGGGGACCCGCGCCTGGCCGTAGACCGAATGCGACTCGATGTCGCCGCCCGTGCCGCCCTGACCGTTGACCGCGACCTTGATGCCGTTGGCGCGGGCGTAGTTGACGATCGTGACGATGTCGTCGATCCCGCCCGGCCGCAGCACGGCCCACGGCTTGTCGCCCGGCCCGTCCCACAGGTGGCCGAAGTCCTTGCCGAAGGACTCGACCACGGCCGGCGAGGTCTCCAGCGTGCCGGCCAGTCCCGGCACCGGCACGACGTCCGGATTCCCGGCGGCCTCGGCGGCCGTCGCCCAGCTCTGGTCGGCGGCGTTCCAGCCGACGACGGCGACGGCGGTGGCCGCGATACCCGACAGGATCCTGCGCCGCGACGGCTGCGCGACGGCGTCCCCAGCGGCGGCTGCGGTGGTTCTTGGGGTGCTGCTCATGTGCGTACGTCTCCCGATTCCCATGACGTCCTACTGGTGAGGTACCGGCTTGCTGGTGCGCACCCGCGAGGCGAGCTGGTACTCGCCGAGGTCGAAGCGCTTGGTCTGGCCGCGGAAACGCCACGTGTACGTCGGCCAGATCGACGGATTGCGCCCGCTCGCGTCCAGGTACCAGCTCTGGCAGTTGCCCGCGTTCCACACGGTGCCCGCCAGCTTGGCGTCGAGCGCCCGGTTGTAGGCGTCCTGCGCCTCGCGCCGGACCTCGACACTGGCCAGGCCCCGCTTCTCGATCTGCTTCAGCGCGTCCAGGACGTAGGCGATCTGCGCCTCGATCATCACGACCTGGGAGGAGTGCCCCAGCGTCGTGTTCGGGCCCAGCAGCATGAACAGGTTGGGGAAGCCGGCGATGGTGGTGCCGCGGTGCGCGGACATGCCGTCCTTCCACGCCTCGCGCAGCTGCACGCCGCCCCGGCCCCAGATCAGCCGGGCGACCGGACGGTCGGTGGCCTGGAAACCGGTCCCCAGGATGATCGTGTCGACCTCCCGCTCGACGCCGTCCCCGCCCACGACCGAGGTGGCGCGCACCTCCCTGATCCCGTCGGTGACCAGCTCCACGTTGGGCTGCTGCAGCGCCGGATACCAGGTGTTGGAGAACAGCAGCCGCTTGCACGCCATCACGTAGTCGGGCGTGAGCTTGGCGCGCAGCGCCTCGTCGGGGACCGACTTCTTCAGATGGTCGCTCGCCATCTTCTGCATCTTCCCGGCGACCTTCGGGCGGGCCATCACGAAGGCCAGGACCTCCCGGCCCCACATGTTGAAGTTCCGCCGGAAGTTCTGGTAGCCGGGCAGCGAGCGAAGCAGCCTGGCCTGGAGCGCGCTGGTGGGCTTGTCGTTCTTCGGGCCGATCCACGGGGGCGTGCGCTGGTAGAGGTCCAGCTGCCCGACCTCCGGCTGGATCCGGGGCACGAACTGGATGGCCGAGGCGCCGGTGCCGATGACCGCGACACGCCGGCCGGCCAGGTCGTGGCCGTGGTCCCACCGCGAGGAGTGGAAGACCTTGCCCTGGAAACCGGCCAGGCCCTTGATGTCCGGCACGGCGGCCTCGCTGAGGTAGCCGGTACCGGTGATGAGGACCTGCGCGGTGTACTGCCCTTGCGAGGTCTCGATCCTCCAGTGCCGCTGCTCCTCGTCCCAGCGGGCGGCGAGCAGCTCGTGCCCGAACCGGATGTGCGGGCGCACCCCGAAACGGTCGGCCGTCTCCCGCAGGTAGGCGTACAGCTCGTCACGCTTGCCGAAGGTGGACTTCCAGTTCGGGTTCTGCGCGAAGGAGAACGAGTAGAGGTGGGACATGACATCGCACGCACAACCCGGATAGCTGTTGTCACGCCAGGTGCCACCGACCTCGTCGGCCCGCTCGAACACCAGGAAGTCGTCGATGCCCGACTGCAGCAGCCGGATGGCGGTGCCCAGCCCCGAGAAGCCGGTGCCGATGACCGCGACCCGCAGATGCCGGGTCGGGCCGCGGCCGCCGGGAACCGTCTCGGTGCCCGTACGCGCCCCGCCGTCCGTGGCCGGCTCGAGAATGCTCGTCACGTCGGCCTCCTTAACGGCGCGTGATGGTGACGCGGAAGTTGTTGAAGAACTTGTCCTCGAGCGTGTACGCGAAGATGTCGAGGTAGCGCTCGAAGCGCGAGACGACCTCCTCGCCCTCCAGGGCCACCGCCTCGTCGCGGCGCTCGGCCAGCAGGACCAGCCAGGCACGGCAGGCCATCGCGAAGGACTCGCGCTCGTTGACGATCTCGTCGATCTCGAAGAGACCCTCCGCGGCGGCGCTCAGCTCGCTCAGGTGCGGGATGTGGCAGCCCTCGAACTCCGAGCGCTGGAGGAACTTCAGGTCGTCCAAAAGCGCCCGGTTCATCGCCAGCGCCTCGGCGGTCATGGTGTGCAGCACGAACTTCGCCCCCGGGTTCAGGGCGCCGGCGACCTGCTGGAAGAAGTACCGGTAGCGCTTGGTGCGCTCCTTGGGCGGCAGGTTGGAGGAGACGAAGTGCTCCAGCGCGTTGATGCAGAACGCGGCGTCGTACTTCTCGCTGTCGTCGCCGACCTTGTAATCCGCCCAGCTCTGGACCAGCGTGGTGATCCGCGGGTTGTCCAGGCCCGCGATGAAGGCCTCCTGGGTGCGCGACAGGGTCAGCCCCACGGCCTGCTGGGCACCGTGCACGGTGGTGAGGCGGTTGAGCATGGTGCCCCAGCCGCAGCCGATGTCCAGGACGCGCCTGGCACCGCCGGGCCCCACGTTCGCGAGCTCGGCGAACTTGTCGAGCTTGCGCTCCTGCGCCTCGTCGAGGGTGGCGACCAGGTCCTCGCCGTCTTCCCAGTAGCCGCCGGAATACATCATCGTGGGGCCCAGCAGGAGCCGGTAGAAATCGTTGCTGACCTCATAGTGGTGCCTGATCGCATCGACCTCGGGGTCCACCGACTTGGGGGCGACCGTTGTCATCCTGATCCTCTTTCCTGCGTGTCCGGCGGGCCGTGTTTCCTCAATTCGCGTCCGAGAAAACCCCAAGCACCGCAAGGCGTGCGCAAGACAGGACGCATTCACGGTCCTTGGCCGTGTTGCGCCTTCCTTGCGGGGCCGGGGATTTCATCGCTCTCGAAAACAAGACACGCACTGCCGAGTTGCACTGCGAAGAGAGGACCGACCCCATGTCGCTGCCCACCATCGAAGAACTGGCGAGCCAGCTCGAGGCCGTTTCGGGTGCCGCGGAGGTCAGCCCCGACGCCCCGCTCCAGCACATCGCGGACGTCGACTCCCTGGACCTGATGGAGTGGCTGTACGGCTTCCAGAACCAGTACCCGCACATCCCGGCCGACGAGTCGCTCTTCGCCGACCTCGACGACACGACCACCCTGCGTGACGTGTACGCGAAGATCGTCGGGCTCGTCCCGGCCCAGGCGTAGCGAGGGGTGACGTGACCGGCTTCGACATCACCGGGTGGGGCATGTCCGTACCCGAACGCATCGTCACCAGTGCCGAGCTCGCGATGCGTTTCGGCGTCGACGAGCACTGGGTCGTCAGCCGCTGCGGCATCCGCGAGCGGCGGGCGGTCGGCCCGGGGCAGACCACCGCCTCCCTGGCCGTCGAGGCCGGCCGGCGCGCGCTGGACAAGGCGGGCCTGACCGGCGCCGACATCGCCCACCTCATCGTCGCCACCGCCACGCCCGAGCAGCCGTCCCCGGCGACGTCCGCGTTCGTCCACCACGAACTGGGCATCTCCGGAAGCGCGCACGACGTCAACTCCGAGTGCGCCGGCTTCGTCTACGGGCTGGTGTCCGCGATGGCGCTGATCGCCATCGACCCCCGCCCGATCCTGCTCATCGGCTCCGACACCCACACCCTGACGGCCAACCCGGCCGACCGGGACCTGTCCATCCTCGTCGGTGACGGCGCGGGCGCCGTGGTCCTGCAGCCGGGCGCGGAGAACCGGGTCAAGGCCTGGAACCTCGGCGCCGACGGCGCCTGCACCGGCTCGCTCAAGGTCCTCGCCGGCGGCAGCCGGATGCCGACCACCCCCGAGACGGTCGCCGCGGGCCTGCACTACGCGCAGATCAACGGCAACGAGATCTACCTCAACGCCGTCCGCTACACCGTCCGTACGGTGCGCGAGACGCTGGAGAGCGCCAAGGTGGACGCGGCGGACGTCGACCACGTCGTTCCGCACCAGGCCAACATCCGGATCATCAACTCGATCCTGGCGCACACCGGACTGCGGCAGGAGGCTTTGATCACCAACCTGCAGAAATACGGCAACACGGCCTCGGCGTCGATCCCCATCGCGCTGACCGAGGCCCTCGAAGAGGGCCGGATCAAGACCGGCGACAAGGTCCTGCTGGCGGGCTTCGGAGCCGGCATGACGTGGGGTTCGATCCTGATGGAATGGGGCGGTGTCGCGGCATGAGCAAGAACAGTGCGGGTCAGCGGCCCCAGTCCCCGGTCGCGCTGGTGACCGGAGCCTCGGGCGGCCTCGGCCAGGCCCTGGCGCTGGAGCTGGACGCGCTGGGCTGCCGGATCGCGGTCCACTACAACAGCTCCCGGCAGGCCGCCGAGGCAGTGAGGGAGAAGCTGGTCAACCCCTCGGTGCTGGTCACCGGCGACGTCGGCTCGTGGGAGGCCACCCAGGCCCTCTACGAGCGGATCTCCACCGAGCTCGGCCCGGTGGACGTCCTCGTCAACAACGGGGCCATCCGCAAGGACAGCCTCATGGCGATGCAGAACCCGGCGGACTGGGCGCAGGTCATCCAGACCAACCTGATCGGCTCCTTCCACACCGCCCGCGTCTCGGTGCCGTACATGCTGCGCCGCCGGTGGGGCCGGGTGATCAACATCGTCTCCCCGTCGGGCCTCATCGCCACGGCCGGCCAGACGGCGTACTCCGCCTCCAAGGCGGGCCTGATCGGTTTCACCCGCACCCTCGCCGCGGAATGCGGCCGGCGCGGAGTGACCGTCAACGCCCTCTCTCCCGGCTTCATGATCACCGGCATGACGAACACCCTCCCCGACCGGGTCATCGAGGGCATGGAGGACAAGGCCCCCATCCCCCGCTTCGTCACGGTCGAAGAGGTCGCCCGCAGCGCCGGCCTCTTCCTGGACCAGGACTGCATGACGGGCCAGGTCATCAGCATCGACAGCGGCGTGTCCATCACCTGACCTCTTGCGCTGCCCCTCCCCGGCCCCGGCCCCCCTCTCCCTCCCCGGGGAGGCCGGGGCCGCTCCCCGTCCGCCCGCGCGCGTACGGGGATACACGCGCACGGGATGGACGCGCACGGGATGGACGCGCACGGGATGGACGCGTACGGGATGGGCGCGTACGGGATGGGCGCGTACGAAGGCCGCCGCCGCGGGAGTCCGCGGCGGCGGCCCTTTCCATGCGCCGGGGGATCAGGCAGCGGGGGAGGAGGAGACGCGGTGGGTGAGGCAGCCGTGGTCGGCCAGCGAGCACGGACGGGGCGCGGGCGCCCGGTGGTCCACCTCGAAGACCCCCATCAGCACCGGGTCCAGGCAGGTGAACGAGGGCAGCGCCGGCCGGGGTTCCGGCGTGCGCAGCAGCTCCAGGTACGCCGCCTCGGTCTCCGGCGCCGGGTCGATGCCCAGCTCCTCCGCCAGCACCTCGCGCAACTGCTGGTAACTGCGTAGCGCTTCCGCCCGGTTCCCGGCCCGGGTGTGGGCCGCCATCCGGCACCGGTAGGCGCTCTCCCGGAACGGAGCCCGGCGCACCGCCTCCTCCGCGTACCGCAGCGCGTGGTGCTCGTCACCCAGCGCGGAGGAGGCCAGACTCGCCGTCTCCAGCGCCTTGAGGCGGAGCTCTTCGAGCTGCTCGCGCATCGCATCGACCCACTCGCCCTCGTGCGAGGGCAGGAACGAGCCGCGCAGGTTCGACACCGCACCCGCCGCGAGCTGCTGGGCCACCGCGTAGGCGCCCTCCGCGTACGCCTCCGCCGCCTCGCTCACCGCGGCCTCCGCGCACTCCACGTCCACGGCCGCGTCCTGCGGTATCCGCAGGAGGTAACGGCCCCCCTGCGCGACCAGCGGAGTGACCCCCGGCTGGTCCTGCGGCGTCGTGACGAACGTACGCACCCGGCTCACCAGGCTGCGCAGCGCCGACGCCCAGGTGTCCGGCAGGCCCTCGGGCCATACGGTCTCGGCCAACTGGTCACGGTCCGTACCGCCGGCCCGCTCGATGAGCAGCCGGGCGAACGCCACCTGCGCCTGCGCGCTCGAGAGGTGTTGCGGCGGTGCTCCGTCCGGCTCGATCGTGACAAGACCTATGAGTCTGATCAGCACTATGCACTCTCCGAAACGGTCGGCTTCCGGCCGTGTCCCCCTAGTTCGCGCGATTCGAAGGATACCGGCGGGCCGTCTCCGCATGTCAACAGCGGCCGTCAACATTCCTTCCCGAATAAAACCCCAGGCCGGGGCGGTTCCTTTCGCTTTCCGACGACGGCTCTAGTCCCGCTCTTGCGCCGCTATTGCGCACCCCGAGTCTTAATGGAATTCCACTAGAGCCCGGCCGGAACAACGGCAGAGCGCCGATGGAGTTCCGGGCCCCTCCCGGACGATCGCGATGAGGAGAAGCACGTGAACGTATCCGCTGCCTGGGAGCGCCTGGAGCCGAAACTGGCCTACTTCCGCGACCGCGTCCGGTCGCTGGAGTACGAGCCGGGCCGCAAGAACAGCTTCGTCGCCTACACGGTCGAGCGCGATTCGGCGTACGCGGACCAGGACGGCCGGCGCCTGCTGATGATGTCCGGCTACAGCTACCTCGGCCTGGCCGGCGACGAACGCGTCGTGTCGGCCGCCAAGGCCGCCGTCGACCGCTACGGCACCGGCAACCACGGGGTGCGGGCGCTGGCCGGCTCCACCCCGCTGCACGAGGAACTGGAGGCCGAGGTCGCCAAGTTCGCCGGCCGCGAGCGGGCGCTGGTCTTCGGCTCCGGCTACGCGGCGAACGTGGGAACCGTCGGCGCCCTCGTCGGCCCCGGCGACACCGTCTTCATCGACAAGTACGACCACGCCTCCATCGTCGACGGCTGCAAGCTCTCCGGCGCCACCGTCACCCGCTTCCGCCACAACGACGTCGCCCACCTGGAGCGCCGCCTGGCCGCCGCCCCCGACACCGGCGTCCGCCTGGTCATCGTCGACAGCGTCTACTCGATGGACGGTGACATCGCCCCCCTCGTCGACCTGCGCAAGGTCTGCGACGCCCACAACGCACTGCTCATGGTCGACGAGGCCCACGCCCTGGGAGTCATCGGGGCCACCGGCAAGGGCATCGAGGAGCACTTCAACCACGAGGTGAAGGCCGACGTGAAACTCGGCACCCTCTCCAAGGCCATCCCCTCCATGGGCGGCTGGGTCGCCGGCTCCGCCGACCTCATCCACCACCTCAAGTACGCGGCCCGCCCCTTCCTCTTCTCCGCCGCCCTGGGCCCCGCCCAGAGCGCCGCCGCCCTGGAGTCCCTGCGGATCCTGCAACGCGAGCCGCAGCGCGTCCGGTTCATCCAGCGCGAGTCCGAACGTTTCCGCGGCCTGCTGAACGAGGCCGGCATGAGCACCGTCGACAGCCAGACCGCCGTCGTCCCGGTCATCGCCGGATCCGACACCGCCGCCTACGACTACGCCACCGTATGCCGCAAGAACGGCGTCATCGGCCTGCCGGTGGTCACCCCGGCCGTCCCCAACGACCTGGCCCGGCTGCGCATCGCCATCACCGCCGCCCACACCGAGGCCGACATCGACTTCGCCGCCGAGGCCTTCATCACCTCCGCGCGCCAGTGCCGCATCATCTGACCCCCCTCTTGACGTTCCACCGCCCATACCGCCTTAGGGAGCAGACATGCCTGGACCGTCCAGGGGCAGTTCGGCGCAGCCGCCCGTAGCCGTCACCGGCATGGGCGTGGTCACCCCCGGCGGGTGCACCCCCGACGACCTGTGGAACACCCTGCGGGCCGGCCGCTCCACCGCCGCCGCCCTCACCCACACCGACCTCAGCCGCCACCGGGTACGGATCGGCTGCACGGTCCGCGGCCTCGAGCACCTGGCCGGACTCCTCCCGGCCAAGGAAGCCCGCCGGATGGACCCCTTCGCCCACTACGGCACGGCCGCGGCCCTCGCCGCCCACCGCGACGCCGGATCGCCCACCGCCCAAGCCGGCCGCACCGCCATCGTCGTCGGCAACGCCGTCGGCGGCCGCGCCACCAGCGACCTGGAGTCCGCCCACTTCACCCAGGGCGGCCCGGCCCGGGTCAACCCGCTGATGCCGCTGATGACGATGCCCAACGCGGCAGCCGCCCACATCGCCATCCGGCTCGGCTGGACGGGACCGGCCCTGACCGTCGCCAACACCTGCGCCAGCGGCGCCGACGCCATCGGCCACGCCCTGATGCTGCTCCAGAGCGGCCGCGCCGACCTCGTCATCGCCGGCGGCACCGAACACACGCTCACCCCCGTCACCCTGGCGGGCTTCGGCAACCTCAACGCCGTCTCCCTGCGCAACGACGACCCCGAACACGCCTCGCGCCCCTTCGACAAGGACCGCGACGGATTCGTGATGGGCGAGGGCGCCGGGTTCGTCGTACTGGAACGGCTCGCGGACGCCCGGGCGCGCGGAGCCAAGACGTACGGCCTCATCGCCGGGTACGCCGCCACCGCCGACGCCCACCACCTCGCCATGCCGCTGCCCGACGGCGCGGGCGCCGCGGCCGCCATGGCCGGGGCCATCGCCGACGCCGGCCTGACCCCCCAGGACATCGTCCACGTCAACGCGCACGGCACCTCCACCCCCCACAACGACCGCTCCGAGGCCGCCGCCCTCACCAAGGTGTTCGGCGCCGCCCAGCCGCCCGTCACCGCCCCCAAATCGGTCATCGGCCACCTCATCGGCGCCGCCGGCGCCGTCGAACTCATCGCCACCGTGCAGGCCATGCGGCACTGCGAGGTACCGCCCACCGCCAACCACGAACAGCTGGAGCCAGGAATGGACATCGACGTCGTGCACGGCGCACCCCGCGCCGTGCGCCCCGGACCCGCGATCACGAACTCCTTCGGGTTCGGCGGCCACAACTCCTGCGTGGTGGTGGTGCCGGTATGACCCTGCTGTCACTGCCCTCGCCGGCCCGGACCCTCACCGTCACCGAGCCGCAGATCACCGACTACCGCGACGCCGCCCGGCGCGGACTGCCCACCGCCCGGCCCGGCCAGGCCTCACCCGTCCACACCTTCGTCCTCGCCCACACCCTCGCCGAGCAGACCATCACCGCTCTGACCGCGGCCGAACCGGGCCCCGTCTGCGTGATCCACCTCGGCCAGGACATCCGCACCCTGCGACCGGTCAGGCCCGGAGAACAGGTGACCGTACGCCTGGACGTACTGGGCATCCGCAAGGAGCCGCGCGGCGCCCGCATCGCCCTGCGGGCCCGCCTCACCGGCGAGGACGGCCCCGAACCCTTCGCGGAACTGGTCATCTCCGCCCTGCTGGCCGGCGCCACCGGGCTGGAACCCTTCGGCGACATCACCGCCGGCCCCGCCGCCCCCACCCCGCAGGGAGCCGGACAACCACACAGCGCCGTCCACGCCCTGACCACCGACTGGATCAGCACCTACGCCCAGGCGTCCGGCGACCTCAACCCCATCCACCTCGACGCCGACGCGGCCCGCGCGGCCGGCTTCGACACCGTCATCGCCCACGGCATGAGCGTGGTCGCCCTCGCGGTCGAGGAAGCCGTGGACCGCTTCGCGGACGGCGACTGCGCCCGCGTCCGCGGCCTGGGCTGCCGCTTCTCCGCCCCCGTGCCCCCCGGCATCCCACTGGAGATCACCCTCCAGCCCGACACCCCGGCCCGCATCATCCGCTTCACCTGCAAGACACCGCACGGCGCGGCCGTCAAGAGCGGCTGGATCGAGCTCACCCAGCCGCTGCCGCCGCAGGGAGGCGACCTGCCGTGACGAACACCCCGGCCCCCGCACCCGGCCTCCTCGACGGATTTCTGACCCAGGTCCGCGACCGCCCCCACGCCACCGCCCTCCTCTTCAACGGCGAGGAGACCACCTACCGCGAGCTGTACGAGCTCGCCGGCCGCGAACGCGACCGCCTCGCACTCCTACAACTGCCCCCCGCCGCCCCCGTCGGCGTCCTCGCCGACAAGTCCCCCGCCACCGTGGCCCTGGTCCTGGGATGCCTCCTCGCCCGCCGGCCGCTGCTCCTGCCGTCCCCCGCCCTCGCCGACACCCTGCTCGCCGACCTCTTCGCCCAGGCCGGCTGCGCCCACGTCCTGGCCCCCGGCGGCGAAAGCGCCCGCATCACACCCAACCCCGACGTCGCCGCCCAGCCGCTGCCCCCCGCCGACGCCGCCGACACCGCCGACACCGCCCTCATGCTCACCACCTCCGGCTCCACCAGCCTGCCCAAGATCGTCCCGCTGGGCCTGGACGCCGTGGACCGCTTCACCCGCTGGGCCGCGGGCGCCTTCGGCATCGGCCCCGGCCGCACCGTCCTGAACTACGCCCCCCTCAACTTCGACCTCTGCCTCCTGGACGTGTGGACCACCCTGGCCCGCGGCGGCCGCGTGGTCCTCGTCGACCCGGCGCTGGCCGCCCACGGCCGCCACCTGCGCGACCTGGTCCTGCGCCACGGCGTCCACGTCGTCCAGGCCGTCCCGATGGCCTTCGGGCTCCTGCAGGACGCGGCCGCCAAGACCGGCGACACCTTCCCCGGCGTCGAGCACGTCATGTTCACCGGCGACACCATCGCCGACCGCACCCTCACCGCCCTGCCCGCCCTCTTCCCCCAGGCCCGCATCCACAACATCTACGGCTGCACCGAGACCAACGACAGCTTCATCCACGAGGTCGATCCCACCGAGATCACAGCCACCGCCTCCCTGCCGCCCGTCCCCATCGGCCGCCCGCTGCCGGGCGTACGGGCCCTGGTCCTGGACCCCGACACCCGCACCCCCCTCGAAGGGCCCGGCAGCGGAGAACTGTTCGTCTCCACCCCCTTCCAGACCCGCGGCTACCTCGACCGCACCCGGCACGCCGACAAGTTCACCGCCCACCCCCTCGGCCTCGACGACCGCCGCTGGTTCCGCACCGGCGACCTCGTACGCCGCGACGCCGCCGGCACCCTGCACCTGACCGGACGCACCGACTTCCAGGTCAAGGTCCGCGGAGTCGCCGTCAACACCGCCGAGATCGAACGGGTCCTGCAAGAACACCCCGGCGTACTGGAGGCGGGCGTCGCCGCCCTGCCCGACGCCATCGCCGGCAAAAGACTCATCGCCGCCGTCCAGCGCGCCCCCGGCTCCACCCTGACCGGCCTGCACCTGCGCACGCACTGCGCCCGGCACCTGCCCAGGGCCGCCGTCCCCCACCAACTCACCCTCACCGACGCCCCGTTGCCGAAAACGGCCACCGGAAAAGTCGACCGCAAGGCGCTCGACCGCCTCGACCAGCTGACCCCCGCCGCCCCCACCACCACACCCGCCGCCACACCCGTCGCCACACCTCTCGCCGAAGGAATCCCGTCATGAGCAACGTCGACACCATCAAGAACTTCGTCATCACCGAGTTCCTCCCCGGCACCCCGGCCGGCGAACTCGCCGCCGACCACGACCTGCTCAACGACGGGGTCATCGACAGCCTGGGCGTCCTCAAGCTCATCGCCTGGGTCGAGGACCGCTTCGAGCTCGCCGTCGGCGACGGCGACCTGGACCCCGACAACTTCCGCAGCGTCCAGGCGATCGACACCTTCATCACCGACGCCCGCCGCACGGCGGCCGCATAGCCGCGGCCCCGCCCCGCCGCCCACCACCCCGACGAGAGAAGACGGAGACCGACCGTGCACGACGCACTCACCGCCCTGCTGGAACAACACGCCCCGGTCGGCCGCGAGACCTGGCGCACCTGGTGGGACCAGCTCGGCGACGGCAGCCTCGACAAGGCCGAAGTCCTCGCCCTGCTGGCCTCCCTGACCAGCCGGCTCCCCGACCACCACACCCTGCGCCACCTGCTGGACTCGCTCGCCGAACGCCGGCCGGCGCCGCCGGCGACCACCTGCTGGCAGGGCACCGTGAACGTCGTCGGCACCGGCGGCGGACCCAGGACCTTCAACATCTCCACCGCCGCCGCCTTCGTCGCCGCAGCCGCCGGCGTCAAGGTCGTCAAAACCGGCTCCCGCGCCTACACCAGCTCCCTGGGCTCCGTCGACCTGCTGGAACGGCTCGGTATCCGCCTCACCTCCTCCTACGCCCAGACCGAGGACACCCTCGCCGCCTACGGGATCGCCTTCGCCGGGCCGTTCGTCTACCCGGCGCAGCTGACCCGGCTGGCCCGCACCGTCGCCCCGCTGAGCATGAAGCCCTTCGGCCGCTTCCTGAACGCCCTGGGCCCCTTCTTCGCCGACCTGCCGGTGACCGCCCAGGTCACCGGGGTCTCGGCGGCCGCACCCGTGGACACCCTGCGCCGGCTCGCCGCCTCCACCACCAGCCGCCGGATCTGGCTGACCTCCAACGACACCGGAGCCGATGAGCTGCTGCCCTTCGCGACCAACACCATCCACGGCGACCGCTCCTTGACCCGGATCATCCGCCCCGGCGAACTCACCCCGCCCGACGGCTCCTTCGGCGACCTGCGCCCGGCCGCCGAAGCAGCCGCGGCTCCCGGCCACTTCCTCTCCGTGCTGTCCGGCACGGCCGGCCGGGTCGCCACCCGCACGGTCTGCCTGGGCGCGGCCGCCCTGGTGGTGGCCTCCGGCACCCGCCGGGACTGGCCCTCCGCCCTCTCGCTCGCCGAGGCGGCGGTCAGCTCGGGGGCCGCCCGCGACCTCGCCGACCGCCTGGCGGCCGGCGCCGCGGCCCCCGCACCGCGCACCCTGGCACCAGCCCATGCCTAGCCCCACGACGGTGACGCGGACACCGGCCGGGACCGCCACCACGAAGACGGGCTCCGCCCCGGCCGCGACACCGACACCAACGCCGACACCGACGCCGACACCGACGCCGGGACCGACGCCGGGACCGGCCGGGAGGCGACCCGCGCAGGCGGCGCCCGCCCCCGCCCCCTTCTTCGCCCACCGCACCCCGGGCGGCCCGCCCGGACTCGCCCTGTTCCTCAACGCCGGCGACCCGCCCCTGCCCCTCCTGCGCGAACTGGTCCTCATGCTCGACGAGGAGGGCGTGGACTGCCTGGAACTGGCCGTCCCCTTCCCCGACTCGGTCACCGACGGCCCCGTCATCCGCCGCTCGGCACACCGGGCGCTGGAGCGCGGCGGCGTCGGCCTGGACGACGTACTGGCCTTCATCGCCGACGTACGGCCGCACCTGGCACACCTGCGGATCGCCCTGCTCGCCGACTGGAGCCACAGCCTCAAACACCGCGACCTGGCCGCCGCCACCCGCGACATCGCCGCGGCCGGCACCGACGGACTGCTCATCCACGCGCTGCCCCCACGGCTGCGCCGCACGCACCTGGAATCGGCCGCGGCGGCCGCCCTCCCGGTCGTCACCACCTGCTACGCCCAAAGCCCGCCCCCCACCAGGGCCGAGGCCGCCGCACAGGCCCGCGCCTACCTCTACCTCGTCGCCCACTACGGACGCAGCGGCACCGCACCGGCCGGCGGACACGCCGCACTGGCGCAGACCGTCGCCGAACTGCGGGCCCACACCACGGCCCCGATCGCCGTCGGTTTCGGGGTCAGCACACGCCAGGACGTCCAGGCCGTCGGCGCCGCCGGCGCCGACGCCGCGATCATCGGCTCCGCCGCCGCGGCCGCCGTGGAGCGGGCCCGGGAAACCGGCCGCGATGTCACCGGCGCCTTCCGCGAGTTCGTCCGCTCGGTCCTGCCCCTGCCCCTGCCACCGCACTGACCGCCTCACCCGCACAGAGCCGCACTACCCGCTCCACCCGCACAGGCCCGCTCCACCCCTCATCCGCAACCCTTCCGCGCACCACCCTCACACCGGGAGACCGCCATGATCGTCCGCGACATCGAGTCCGTGAAGACCGTCGAGTGGGGCAACGGCCTCAGCCGCCGCTTCCTCCTGGCCGAGGACGGCCTGGGCTACTCGCTCACCGACACCACCGTGCTGGCCGGCACCAAGTCCCGCCTGGAGTACGTCAACCACCTCGAAGCCTGCTACTGCATCGAAGGCTCCGGCGAGGTCATCGAACTCGACGGCACCTCCCACGAGATAGTCCCGGGCCGGATGTACGCCCTCGACCAGCACGACGCGCACTTCCTGGTCGCCAGCCCCCATGAGGACCTGCGCCTGGTCTGCGTCTTCTCACCCGCCCTGCGCGGCGACGAGGTCCACAGCCTCGACGCCCACAGCTCCTCCGCCTACTGAAGCCCCGTACCGGGCCGGCGGCCGGCCGTACCCGCGCCGCCCCTCATCCGAAACACCATCGAATCAAAGGGGTCCGTCGTGATCCGTTGGAACGCCGACCAGGCAGATCTGCGCGAAGGCCTGGAGCGCTGGGGAGACGCACTGAGCGCAGACCACCTCGAACTCGACGAGCAGTCCGCCTTCTCCGAGGACAAGTGGAAACTCGTGCAGAAGACCGGAATCCTCGCCCTGCCCTTCGACGAGGACTACGGAGGCCTCGGCCAGTCACTGCTCACCACCATGTACGTACTGGAAGGCCTCGGCGAGTACAACCGCGACTCGGGCCTGAGCTTCTCCCTCACCACCTCCATCTGCTCCACCGGAATCCCGCTCCAGCAGTTCGGCACCGTGCAGCAGAAAGAGCGCTACCTGCCCCAGATCTGCTCCGGGGAGGCGATCGGCGCCCACGCCATCACCGAAGCCGAGGGCGGCTCGGACGCCATGGCGATGACCACCAGGGCCGTCCGTGACGGGGACGACTTCGTCATCAACGGCAGCAAGGTCTTCGTCAGCAACGGGCCCGTCGCCGACGTGATCGTGCTCTACGCCCGCACCCATCCGAGCGGCGGCCCGCTGGGCACGACCGCCTTCCTGGTGGACCGCAACACCCCCGGAGTGAGCGCCGGCAAACCCATCAAGAAGATGGGCCTGCGGACCTCACCGCTCAGCGAACTCTTCTTCGACGACGTACGCGTGCCCCGCAGCGCGGTCCTGGGACGGGTCGGAGGCGGATTCCTGGTCCTGGACCACGTGATGAAGCGGGAGATCCTCTTCTCCTTCATCGTCAACGTGGGCGAGATGCAGCACCGGCTGGAGCGGTGCGTCGAATACGCCAAGACGCGTAAGTCGTTCGGAAAGGCGATCGGTTCGTACCAGACGATCGCCAACAAGATCGTCGACACGAAGATCCAGCTGGAGACCGCCCGCAAGTGGCTCTACGACACCGGCGAAAAACTGGAGGCCGGCGAGAACATCACCGTGGACCTCGCCATCGCCAAGATCGTCACCAGCGAGAGCAACCTCGCCACCAGCCTCACCGCCGTGCAGATCTTCGGCGGCCACGGCTACATGTCGGAGACCGGCCTGGAACAGGAAGTCCGCAACGCCGTGGGCGGCACGATCTACTCGGGCACCAACGAGATCCAGTACAACCGCATCGCCTCGATGCTGGGACTGGGGCCGGGCACGTGAGCACCGTCCGCCCGCCGTCCCAGACGCTGCTGAAGGTCTGCGGGGCCACGACCCCCCAGGACATCGAGGCGGCGGCCGCCGCCGGGGCCGACTGCGTCGGCCTGTGGCACGGCGTACCCGGCGGCCCCTCGGAGCTGGACCCGGACAGGCTCGCCGCCCTCGCGGCGGCGGCCCGTTCGGCCGGCCTCCTGCCGGTGCTGGTCACCTTCCTCGCCGACGCCGCACAGCTCGCCACGATCGTGCGGCACAGCGGCGCCGGCTGGATCCAGCTCCACGCCTACCAGCCGCCCGCACTCGTACGGGCCCTGCGCCAGGCACTGCCCCCGCAGGTCGGCATCGTCAAGGTGCTGCACGTCCAGGAGAGCGGCGGCTGCGTGGAACGCCCCCTGATCACCGCCTACGAACGGGCCGGCACCGACCTCTTCCTCCTCGACGTCACCACCGGGGACGGCCGGATCGGCAGCACCGGCCGCCCCCTCGACCCCGCCCACCTCACCTGCCTGCTGCCCCGGCTGACCCGGCCCTTCCTGCTGGCCGGCGGACTGAGCCCGGCCAACCGGCCCGCCTACGAGGACCTCGTACGCCACAGCGGGTTCCGCGGCATCGACGTGGACACCGCGGCACGCGACCGCGCGACCGGCCGCTTCGGCGTCCCCCAGATCGCCGCCCTGGCCCGCGCCTGGCGCACGAGCGCCCCCACCCCCGACCACGCCCCACTGGAGCCCTCGCGATGATCAAGCACAACCGGAGCGACTTCCCTTTTCTCGAGGCCCTCCTGGCCTCCCCGACCCCCGTGGTGATGGAGGTCAAACGCCGCGACGCCCACGGCTACGACATGCTCGGCGGCCGTACCCCCGCCGCGATCGTGGAGGCGTACGAGACGGCGGGCGCCCCTTGCATCTCGGTCGTCACGGGCCGCTGGTTCGGCGGCTCCCCGGCCCTGCTGCGCGACGTGGCCGCGCTGACGGGCCTGCCCCTGCTCCAAAAGGACTTCATCACCCGCAAGGACCAGATCCGCACCGCGAAGGAACTCGGCGCCTCCGCGGTGCTGCTGACCGCCGCCCTGCTGCCCGCGTCGAGCATGCGGACCCTGGTGAGCGAATGCCTGCTGAACGGCCTGACGCCCTTCGTCGAGGTCACCAGGGAATCCGAACTCGAAGCGGTCCACCACGCCGCGCAATGCGTCATCGCCGTCAACAACAAGGACATCAAGACGCGCGAGCGCGGCGCCGGCGACCTCGGCCGCTCCCTGGACCTGCTCCCCGCGGTCCGCGCCACCGGCACCCCCTGCCCGGTGAGCGCCAGCGGCATCGACGGCCCCGCCACCGCCGCCGGACTCCTGGACGCCGGCTTCGGCGGACTGCTGGTCGGCACCTCACTGCTGCGCACCGGATCCCCGGTGGCGTGGGTGGACGCGCTGGCCGGCGCCCGCAAAGGGCTGGCGCTGCGATGACCACGACGAACCGGCAGGACCGCCACGTCCAGGACCACCACGTCCCGGACTCCTACGTCCAGGACCGCCACGTCCCGGACCAGTACGTCCAGGACCGTTACGTCCGGGAGCGTTACGTCGGGGACCGGTACGTCCTGGACGCCGGCGGCATACCGCTCTCCGCGATCCTCGCGGAACCCGCGGCGGGCACCGCCCGCAGGTCCACCATCCTGGCGATCCACGGCCGGGGCATGCGGGCCGCCTACTGGAACTCCCTCATCCCCCTCGCCACCGGCCTGGGCCACGCCGTCCTGGCCGTGGACCGCCCCGGCTACGGCGCCTCGGCCGGACTCCTCCCCGAAGGCCAGAGCCTGGCGGAACAGGCGCAGACCCTGCACGCCGCCCTGAAGGAACACGCCCGCACCCACGACATCGGCGCCGGCGTCTTCCTGCTCGGCCACTCCGACGGCGGCAAGGTCGCCCTCCACACCGCGGCCACGGACGGCGCCGTGCCGCTGCTGGGCCTGGACACCTCCGGCACCGGCTACCGCTACGACCCCCGGGCCCTGCACTTCCCCTCGACCCTGGGCGGCGGCGCCACCCGACTCAACTGGGGCCCCCTGAACCTCTACCCGCGCGGCACCTTCCAAGCCAGCCGCACCCTGCTCGCCCCGACCCCGCCCCGCGAATCGGCGGAAACCCTCCACTGGCCCCGCCAGTTCGAAGCCCTGGCCCCCGACGTCCGCATCCCCGTCCGCCTCACCTTCGCCCAGCACGAGGCCTGGTGGCACCTGGACGCCCCCACCCTGTCGGCGATGGCCAACCAGCTGACGGCATCCCCGCAGGTCACCATCGACCACCTCCCCGCCGCGGGCCACAACATCAGCCTGGGCCACTCGGCGCACGCCTACCACCTGCGCGCCCTGGCCTTCCTGGAGGACTGCCTCCAGGCGGCGCGGCGGCCCTGAGGCGTGTCGGCAAAGCCGGGCCGAAGCCGGCCCGTTCGCCGGGTCGGCCTTCGACCACCGCGACCTGGAACAGCCCGTCGCCGCGAGCACCCCACGACACGACACGGCACGGCGGGTGCAGGAAGTACACCTCCTGCACCCGCCGTGCCATGCCATGCCGTGCCGTGTCATGCGGTGTCCACGATCAGGCCGTCACCACCCGGCTCACCAGGTGGTCGCGGACACGGGCCGGGATGCCCGGGGCGAAGCGCTGGAGGTAGTGGTCCATGTGGGCGTCGTCGCCGAGCAGGAACGGCAGATCGAAGACCAGCAGCTTGCGCACCGCCAGCAGCGGCAGCGGGGCCCGCAGCGGGCGGAACGCCTCGTTGTACAGGCCCGGTTCCTCGCACACCGGATGGAACTGGCCGATCATCAGCCCCTCCGCCACGAACTCGTCCTTCGCCTTGCGCTGCAGCTCGTCCAGTTCCACCGAGTCCGTCGGGTCGAAGCCCGGCAGCACCAGGAGGATGGTCAGCAGCTCGCGGTCCTGCGCCGACAGCGGCTCGGACAGCACCGCGTGGCGCGTGCGCAGCGAGTCGACGGCCGAGGCCAGGTCATCGCAGCCCGCGGACGGCACGGCCAGGTGGAACAGATCCTTGCGCAGCGAGGGCTGGGTGTAGGGGCACACCGGCCCGGTGCGGCCCAGCTCGGGGTGGCTGGAGACCAGGAAGTCCCGGCTCCACATCAGCACCTGGAGCAGCGGCCCGAGGTGCTCGGGGGGCACGTCGCCGCGGGCGACCTCGCCCGCGGTCCACGACTGGATCAGGTCGTCTCCCCTCACCGGGGGTCCCTCCACATCGGTCGCAGTACGGGGCCGCCGTCCGGCAGGACGATGTCACCGCCCAGAGGCTCGAAGCCGGCCCGCCGGGTCGCCGCCTCACCGCCCGGCGAACTGGCCTCCGCATAGGCGCCGACGCCCTCGGCGTCCGCGCGGGCCAGCAGCCCGGCCAGCAGCCCGGAGATCAGCCCGCTGCGCTGCCGGCCGGCGCGCACCGCGCCGAACGAGACGGAGTAGTGCGCCGGCCCCTGCGGGTGGCGCTGCGCCTGGAGGCGGGTGATGGTGCGCAGTGCGTGCGCGTACTCGCCCAGGGCCCCGGCGAAGGCCGCGTCCAGGGCCGCCTCGTCCGGCTCGGCGCCGGGCGGCAGGAAGAGCAGCACGGCGTCGCCGTCCGGGGTGGTGAGCACCCCGTCGTACGCGGCGGAGAGCTCGACGAAGACCTGGAAGAACTGCGGCAGCAGCTCGGCCCGCACCCGCGGGTCGGGGATCATCCAGCGGGTCAGCGCGTCCTGGTGGAAGGAGGCCGACAGGAGCGCCGAGAGGTGGGTGAGGGTCGAACGGCTCAGCCGGTTCGCCGGGGAAGATGCGGTCGGGGACAAGAGGGGACCTCCGGTCGGAGAGAGGAACGAGCGGGCCAGGCCAAGGCCAGGCCAGGCCAAGGCAGGGGCAGGGCAGGGGAGTGGACGGGGGCGGGGGCGGACGGGGCGTGGGCGGGGCGTGGGCGAGGGGGGAGCGGGGGAATCGAGGGGGGCGTGGGGGAGGGGGAGCGGGGGAGGCGTCAGGCCGTCGCCGTGCGGCCGTGCGCCGCCAGTTCCTCCACCCGCGCGTGCAAGGCCGGCAGGTAGTGCTCCGACTCCGGCTTGATCAGGACGCTGCGGATCACCCGAGCCGCCGGCGCGTCGCGCCCCACGCGCGGATGACGCCGTACGAACGCGTCCGCGTCCGCGCGCAGCACGCTCAGGAACACCGGGTCCGCCTCCGCCGTCATGCCCGCCCGCAGCAGCCGGTCCGACGCCGCGTCGATCGAGGACAGGCAGTGGTCGGCGGTCACCGGGAAGTACGTCACGATGTCGAGATCCGGGCGCTGGTACAGCTCCAGCTCGCCCGAGGCGCTCAGCAGATCCGCCCACCGCAGCGCGGCCCGCCGGTTCGCGGCCAGGATCCGCCCGAAGCCGTCCGGGGTGAGCGGCAGCAGTTGCAGCGTCAGCCACAGACCGGCGGCCGCCGCGCCCGCCCGCGAGCACTCCAGGCTGATCTCGCCCAGGTGCAGGTCGGAGTCGGTGAAGTAGGTGTAGGGCGAGTCGTGCGCGAAGTGCCGGCCCGCACGCGGATCGGGGAAGAGGACCGCCCCGCAGCCGTACGGCTGCAACCCCTGCTTGTGCGGGTCCACCACCACCGAGTCGCACTCGGCGATCGCCCGCCACGGCGCCGCGTTGATGCCGCCGACACCCTCCCGGCCCAGGATCGCGTAGAAACCGCCGTACGCCGCGTCGACGTGCACCCGCGCCCCGTACCGGCGCGCCAGCGCCAGCACCTCGTGCACGGGGTCGACCGCCCCCAGCCCGGTCGTGCCGGTGGTGACGACGACGGTGCCGATCCGCCCGCCGCGCAGCGCGCCCTCCAGCGCGCCCAGGTCGATGCGCCCGCGCACGTCGGCCGGGATCCGGTGGCCCTCCATGCCCAGGACGTGGCACATCCGCTCGTGGGTGTAGTGGCACTCGCCGCTGTACGCGATCCCGCGGCCGGGATGCAGCTGCCGGGCGACGTACAGGGCCTCCAGGTTGGCCATCGTGCCACTGGTGGTCAGGTGCCCGACGTGCGCGGCGAGGCCGAACATGCCGGCCAGCTCGGCGACCGCCTCGCGTTCCATCTCGGTGGTCGCGGGCCCGCCCTCGGCGGCATGGTTGTTGGGGTTGAAGAGCATGGCGGTGAGGTAGCCCGTCACGGCCGCCGGGTGCGGCGGCTTGACCATCTGTCCGGCGTAACGCGGGTGGAAGAACGGATAGTTGTGATCCATCCGCTTGGCGAGGCGGTCGAAGGCCTCGGTGAACGCCTCGGGGTGCACGCGGTGCGCGTCGTGGGTCTCGTACGGGCCGAACTGCCCGCCCCACCGCTCCGCCACCCCGAGCGCGCGCGGCAGCCAGTCACGTAGGTCGTGCAGGTCGTGCAGGTCCACGGGAGCCTCCCCCAGCGGCCACACCGAGGCTCCGGGGCGGCACGAGTCGCGCGTGCGCCGTCGTGCGCACGCACCAGGAGGGTCGCGAAGCCCCCGCAAGGCCCGCGCAACGCCGAACGCCCGCACACCATCCGCGCTCCAGTGACGCGCAAGCCGCCTCTGGTGCACTCGCCGCGCGACACCCGTGCGACACCCCAGTACGGCGCACCACCCGCACGACACCCCCCGGTCCGGCACGCCACCCCGTGAGGCCGTCGGGCGCACCGCTCGCCGGCCCCCCACAGCGCGCCCGCCCTGCCCCCGGATGTCCGCCCGCACCCCGCCCTTCCCAGGAGGAAAACCCATGGTCACCAGACGCAGCGTGCTCAGCGGCGCCATCGCCGCCACCGGCGCCGGCCTGCTCACCACCGGGGGTCTGACGCCGCTGCTCAACGCCCGGTCCGCGCAGGCCACCGCCGCCCCCGCCACCGCCACCGGCGCCGGCACCGCCCGGGCGACGGCCGTGAACGTCCCACCGCCCTTCACCGTGCGCATGCCGGCCCTGCCGGTGCTCTCGCCGGTATCCGTCCTGGGCGGCCAGGACACGTACGCCGTCACCATCAAGGAGGTGACGCGGGAGATCATCCCGGGGGCGCAGACGAAGGTCCTCACCTACGACGGCCACTTCCCGGGGCCGGTCCTGCGCGCGCGCAGCGGACGCAAGGTGGTGATCCGCCACCGCAACACCCTGTCCATGCCGGTCTCGGTCCACCTGCACGGCGGCAACGTCTCACCGGAGAACGACGGCGGCCCGATGGACACCTTCGCCCCCGGCACCTCGCGCACCTACACCTACCCCAACCAGCAGCCGGGCGCCCCCCTCTGGTTCCACGACCACGCGCACCACATGGAGTCCGAGCACGTCTACCGCGGCCTGTCCGCCACCTACCTCCTCTCGGACGAGCACGAGCGGTCGCTGCCCCTGCCCTCCGGCCAGTACGAGGTCCCCATCGCCTTGCGCGACGCCCGCTTCGACGCGGCCGGAGCGCTGGTCTACGTCATGGACGACGTCTTCGGCCGGACCACCGTCCTCGCCAACGGCCGCCCCAGCCCGTACGTCGAGGTCGCCGCCCGCAAATACCGCTTCCGGCTGCTCAACTCCTCCAACATGCGCTTCTTCCAGCTGCGCTTGTCCGACGGCGGCCAGATGATCCAGATCGGCACCGACGGCGGCCTGCTGGAACGCCCCTTCACCACGGACACCGTCGCCCTGTCCCCGGCGGAGCGCGCGGACGTGGTCATCGACTTCTCCCGCTACCCGGTCGGTACGAAGATCGTCCTGGAGAACACCCTGGGCCCGGGCACACCCGACCAGGTCGGCAAGGTCCTGCGCTTCGACGTCGTACGGACCGCCCCCGACCCGAGCCGGATACCGGAGGTACTGCGCACCCTGCCGGCCCTGCGCACGGCGACGGTGCACCGCGACATCGTCCTCAGCATGGACGAGGACGGCCGCCAGGAGCCGCGGGGGCTCATGGACGGCCAGGTGTGGGACCACCAGCGCATCGACCAGACCATCGCGCACGGCAGCTCGGAGATCTGGACCGTCACCAACGCGAACAAGATCGTTCCGCACAACTTCCACATGCACCTGGTCCAGTTCCGGGTGCTGGAGCGCAACGGCGCCCCGGTGGGGCCGGCCGAAGCCGGGCTGAAGGACACCGTCAGCCTCTTCCCCGGCGAGACGGTGAAGCTGCACGCCACCTTCGACACGTACAAGGGGACGTACGTCTACCACTGCCACCTGCTGGACCACTCGGCGATGGGGATGATGGCCAACTTCCGCATCCGGTAGGGGCGCCGCGGACGGCGGGGACGGCGTCGCTGAGGGTCGAGCGGAGGTGGGGAACTCTCCCCGCTCCGCTCGACGCGCTCTCAAGGACGGGCCGAGGACCGGGCAGAAGGATTCTCGACAACAGACCATGTTTCGGCCGTGTCCCCCACGAGTCCCCGCATGCGTCCTTCCGTTCTTCGCCATGCCCTCAGGAGGCAGGTCATGCCCCCTTCCGTCCTCGAACCGCGCACGGCCGTACAGCATCCACCGCGGCAGCGGACCCGGCCTCAAGCGGGTTTCCGGTCGCTCTCCGGCAGGAGGCGCGAGGGTCGGGGACACAGGGGCAGGGAGGTTGATACCGCCCCGCTCCGGCCCGGACCGGCCGGAGCGGCCGGAGGGGGGCGGAGCGGAGCCGCGCTGGCGCCGCACACGCCGACGCCGCCCCGGCACACCCGCCCCGGCACACCCGCCCCGGCACACCCGCCCCGGCACACCCGTACCACCACCACACGCCCGCCCGGTCCCCACCGCCGTACACCGCCGGAGGACCGGACGCCCGGCGGCGCACCTCCACGCCGCACACGCCGCAGCACCGTACGCCCTGCGCCGGTGAGGCGGCGCCGCGTACCGCGCCGACCGCCGACCGCCGACCTCCGGCCGGCCGTCACCGCCCGGTCCCTACCGACCTGACGACCCGTCCCCCAACCCACAGGAGTGACATGTCCCGTCGTCTGTTCACCTCGGAGTCCGTGACCGAGGGGCATCCCGACAAGATCGCCGACCAGATCAGCGACACGATCCTCGACGCCCTGCTGCGTGAGGACCCGGCGTCCCGGGTGGCGGTGGAGACGATGATCACCACCGGCCTGGTCCACATAGCCGGTGAGGTCACCACGCAGGCCTACGCCCCGATCGCCGCCCTGGTACGGGCGAAGATCCTGGAGATCGGCTACGACTCCTCGCAGAAGGGCTTCGACGGCGCTTCCTGTGGTGTGTCGGTGTCGATCGGCGCCCAGTCCCCGGACATCGCGCAGGGCGTCGACACCGCGTACGAGCAGCGTGTCGAGGGTGCCGCCGCAGGTGAGGAGGGTGACGAGCTCGACCGGCAGGGCGCGGGCGACCAGGGCCTGATGTTCGGCTACGCCTGCGACGAGACGCCCGAGCTGATGCCGCTGCCGATCCACCTCGCGCACCGCCTCTCGCGCCGCCTTGCGGAGGTCCGCAAGAACGGGACCATCCCCTACCTGCGCCCCGACGGCAAGACGCAGGTCACCATCGAGTACGACGGAGACCAGGCCGTCCGCCTGGACACCGTCGTGGTCTCCACCCAGCACGCCTCCGACATCGACCTGGACGCGCTGCTGACCCCGGACATCCAAGAGATCGTGGTCGAGCACACGCTGCGCCGGCTCGCCGAGGACGGCATCAAGCTCCAGACCGAGGGCTACCGCCTGCTGGTGAACCCGACCGGGCGTTTCGAGATCGGCGGCCCGATGGGTGATGCGGGCCTGACCGGCCGCAAGATCATCATCGACACCTACGGCGGGATGGCCCGCCACGGCGGCGGCGCGTTCTCCGGCAAGGACCCCTCCAAGGTGGACCGCTCGGCCGCCTACGCGATGCGCTGGGTCGCCAAGAACGTCGTCGCCGCCGGACTCGCCTCGCGCTGCGAGGTCCAGGTCGCCTACGCCATCGGCAAGGCCGAACCGGTCGGCCTGTTCGTGGAGACCTTCGGCACCCACACCGTGCCCACCGACCGTATCGAGCAGGCCATCAACGAGGTCTTCGACCTCCGCCCGGCCGCCATCATCCGCGACCTCGACCTGCTGCGCCCCATCTACGCCCAGACCGCCGCCTACGGCCACTTCGGCCGCGAGCTGCCGGACTTCACCTGGGAACGCACCGACCGCGCCGGACAGCTGAAGGCCGCCGCCGCCCGCTCCTGAACAGCCGGGCCCGCACCACCCGCGACCCTGAGCAACACCAGCCCAGCCCCGCCCCGCCCCGCCCTGCCCCTCACCCCCACCCCACTCCGCCCCGCCGACATCAGAGCAGCTCACAGGAGTCCACGTGCGTATCGCGGTGACCGGATCCATCGCCACAGATCACCTCATGGCCTTCCCGGGCCGGTTCGTCGACCAGTTGCTCCCCGACCAGCTGGAACACGTCTCCCTGTCCTTCCTCGTCGACACCCTCCAGGTGCGCCGGGGCGGAGTGGCGGCCAACATCGCCTACGGTCTCGGCGGCCTGCGCCTGGACCCCCTCCTCGCGGGCGCCGTCGGCCCCGACTTCGCCGAGTACGAGGTCTGGCTCAAGGAACACGGAGTCGACACCGGCTCGGTGTACGTCTCCACCGAGCACCAGACCGCCCGCTTCATGTGCATGACCGACCAGGACTCCAACCAGATCGCCTCCTTCTACGCGGGCGCGATGGCCGAAGCCGGCCGCATCGACCTCCGCACCGTCCATGCCCGCACCCCCCTCGACCTGATCCTCGTCTCACCCAACGACCCGGACGCCATGGCCCGCCACACCGAACAGGCCCGGGACCTGGGCATCGACTTCGCCGCCGATCCCTCACAGCAGCTCGCCCGCCTCACCGGCGACCAGGTACGCGGCCTCGTCACCGGAGCCCGCTGGCTCTTCACCAACGAGTACGAGTCCGCCCTGCTGCGCGAACGCGCCCAGTGGAGCCACGCCGACGTCCTGGACCGCGTCGGCACCTGGGTCACCACGCTGGGCGCGCAGGGCGTGCGTATCGACACCAGGACGGAGCCGACCGTCACCGTCGCCGCCATCCCCGACGTCCACGCCCAGGACCCGACCGGCGTCGGCGACGCCTTCCGCTCCGGCTTCCTGGCCGCCGTCAGCTGGGAACTGCCGCTGGAAACCGCCGCCCAGCTCGGCTGCGCGATGTCCGCGCTCGTCCTGGAGACCGTGGGCTCGCAGGCGTACGAGATCCAGCCCGAGCGGCTCCTGACCACCATCCGCACGGTGTACGGAGAGCAGGCGGCCGGACTGCTGGAACCGAGGCTGGAGCAGTTGACATGACGACGAACGCGCAGACCCGGGCCGATGCCCTTCGTGAGGCGCTGGCGACCCGTGTGGTCGTCGCTGACGGGGCGATGGGGACGATGCTCCAGGCGCAGGATCCGTC
>NZ_JBEXNN010000035.1:0-57984 GCF_040611115.1 Streptomyces sp. NPDC003038 | reverse complement strand
TTCGGCCGCTCCCTGGAATGGGCGACGTCCTGCCCCCCGCCGCGGCACAACTTCGTCACCCTCCCCAGGGTGCGCTCCGAGTCACCGGCCTTCGACCTTCACTACCCCGAGATCGCGGCTCTGGAGTGGGAAGGCGATCACAAGCGGGACGTCATCGACCAGGACAACGCCTCCGCACCTCGGGGCTCCGTATCCGGCTCTGGCCACGAGCAAGCCCAGTAGGGCGTCATGAGAAAGCGAACGCGTGAGACCGCGGCGGGGCTGTCCCGCCTCGAGGGCTATCTCATGAGCCAGGCCGCCCTGCACGAAGCCGACCACGAAGGGCAAGCCTTCGCCAGCGGGCTGTCCTGGCTCGGCTCCCACGAGCAACAGGAGATCGCCGCCCGCTTCGCCGAGCACCACCTGCGGCTGCGCAAACAGATACTCCGCGCCGTGGTGGGACGCGCGGAAGAACTCCAAGCTGAATACAGCCACCGCTACGCCGCTCTGCGCCAGCGGGTTGTCGGTATCTGTGTGATGGTCTGCGCCGTCTGCTGCGCGGCCGCCATCCTGCTGGCCCTCACATGACTGCTCGTGAGCCGGTCCCGGTCGGTCAGCAGGCAGCCGACTTTGCCTGATCTACCCCGGCCGCACACGCTCGACCAAGAGCAACTGCCCGTCGTCATGCCGCGGCCGGCCAGGAGCCGGGCAGCTTCACCACCAGCCGCACGACGCTGCTGCGGGTCATGAAGCGGCCCGACCCACCGGCCGTCAGCCGCGTGCGGATGCGGCCTTCACCGCCGCGTGCGGGACGGGGCGGCTGCCTGCTCGGTGGGAAGCGCTGCAAGCGGGGACATCGCAGCAGCATCCGCCGTGGCCGCTGCGGCCTCGGCGACGGCGGGCTTGACCGCGGGGGCGATGGCTGTGTTACGCCGAGGGCGGCACTCAATTCAGCTCTTCGTAGCGGGCCTCCCCCGCCGGACCGTGGCCGGGGGCGGAGCAAGTGAACGGTGTTCCCTGTAGGGCGGGAGTGGCCGTCAATCCTTGGCGATGGCCATGCCGAGGAAAATTCCGATGATCAGAGCGGCGCTGCCCGTGGCCATGACCGCCCAGGTCCCACTCTGGGTGGCGGCGAACGTTGAGGTCATCCCGGCCTGTGCGGCTGCCTGCGTTGCCTGCGCTCCGGTCATGGACGCTTCCTGCACGGCCAGACCCGTTTCCAGCTTCTGGACCTATGCGTAGAAGGGAGTTCGCCTCGGGCGGCGGGAGACACCACGTACGGATGGGCCGAGGAGGGGATCGTCGCGCGCACCGCCGCTGATGTCGGCGCGGCGAGGCGTCGCGGCAGCTGCCGAGCTGCCGTGCACATCGGCGGGGTTGTCCCTCAGCGCCCCGAGGCAGGGTGAGCTGGTCGTGGGCCCCAGGGGCTGCGGCAGCCCGGGGACCCACGCCCGTACGCGGAGCCGCGGCGGTGGCCAGCCCTGGGCGCGCGGTGCTTCAACTGTTCAGAGGTGCTCGTCACGCAGGTCTTCCGCGTCGCGCCTCCTGTCATCCTCCAAGCGGGGGGAGGACGCCTCGACACCCGGCTCGCTGGATGGGTGGCGCGAGTGCACGGGGTCCTGGCCGGGAGGTCCCAGACGGTCCTGCTTTTCGCGGCCCCGGCCCGGCTCCTGGTCCTTGTCTGGAGTACCGGCCATGATGTCGACTCCCTCGGGTGCGCGAATGACTACCTGCCAGACTGCCACCTGCCGGGACGTGCCGCACTCTTTCGGCTGGCGCGGGGCGCACCGATGATGCGGGGCCCCGGACGGCTGCGCCGGAACGCCGGCGGCCCGGCGGGACTCGAGGATGGCGCCACACGACATCATGGCGGTGCCCGGCTCCGCAGGGGACGGTGGCCGGAGCGTCGGCGGGCCTGTCGGCGCTCCGTACCGCGCCGCAAGAGCCATCCCATGTCCGAACGCAACACCGTCCTGCGCAGCCTTCGCGGTGTGGGTCTGGCCGTCTGGTTCGCCGGCTCGCTGATGGGAGCGGTCGGCCTCAACGGCGCCGCGAAGAGCCAGGGGGCGAGTGGGAGGAGGGGGCGCGGATCGCGAGCTCCGGTGGGGCGAAGTCGACCCCGGTCAACGCCGCCGCGATCGGCCTTCATCTCGTCAGCTCCAGCGGCCTGCTCGCCGCCCAGCGCAGCCCGCGTCGCCGCCCAGCCGGGTGTTGCCGCCTGCACGCTCGCCGAGACCGTCCTCACGGGCGCCGCCCTCGCCGCAACCGCGTTACGCGCGCATGCCGGGCACGAAGATCGAGCTGGGCCTCCTCCGGGAACCCCCTGGACCCCGAGAAGGGCGAGCGGCACCCCTTCGGCACCAAGAAGGCGAGCATTACCTCGCCTGCGCCCAGTGGGGTGTGCCGGCCCTGACCGGCGGCCCGCTCATCCTGGGCGCCCTCCACCTGGAATCGCAGCGCCCTGCCGAGCAGGCCCACGGCATGTGGCAGCGCTACCGGAGCCTTGCCCCGCACATGCCCTCGCCGGGCGCCAGGCACCTCTGCCGCTGACTACGGCAGTCGGGTGGGCGAGGACCCCGGCCGTCCAGGGCGGTACTGGGTATGGCCGCTAATGTTGGGGCTCTTCGTTTGGCGCGCGCCGACCGGGTAGGCGCCGGGCAGGACGCGGTCGCACGCGTGGCTCTTCGGGCCCAGGCCGCGTGGATGGAGATGAGCGCCATGCGCAAGCGCATGTTGACCATTGCGGCTGCCGCGACCTTGGGAGTGACCGGGGTCTGGGGGCCCGCGGCGCTGGCCGCCGTACCCGCCGGCGACCAGGACACCGCATTCGTACGGTCCGCCCACCAAGGCAACCTGGCGGAGATAGCCGCCGGCAACGATGCCCGAACGAACGCCACGACCTCGTGTGTGAAAGACGTGGGCGCAAAACTCGTCACCGATCACCAAAAGCTCGACACGGACCTGAAGGCAGTCGCCTCAAAGGCGAAGATGACGCTGCCCACCGCGCCCACGGCCGAGCAGCAGCAGAAGCTGAAGGCGGTCCAGGAGAAGGCGGGAACGGCCGGATACGACGCGGCCTGGCTCGCCGACCAGGAAGCCGCCCACACCGAGACCCTCGCACTGATCGACCAGCAAATCCGCGCGGGCACCGACACCGCCGTCACGAACGCCGCCCAGAAGGCACGGCCCATTGTCGCCATGCACCTCGACATGGTCCGCGGCGGCACCTGCTACCCCATGTAAAGCCCGGTACCGACCGCTCGGCTCTCACAGTGCAGTGAAACCACCGCCACCACGTCGCCCATGGGCCCTACTCTTCGTCACCGGTCGGGCCCCCCTGAGCCGACATGGCGGCCGTGAGGGCCGCAGCGACGTCTCCATGCACGGGAAAGTAGTCCAGCCCGGCGGCTGTTACATCGCTGCCCTGTTCCAGGCGTCGGGCCACTTCGAGGAGAAGCAGATCGTGGAGTCCGATCATTGCGCTGGGTCCAGGGTCCAGGCATGAGTGACTTCTAGGACGCGGCCAGCGCGATCGCAACAACAGCTGCGACAGGCGTGGCCTGCTGGTTGGCCGTGCACGAGGTAAAGATGCGGCGTAAGGACGAGACCGACAGGCAAGCGGCACAGGCACGACTGGTGGTGTCCGTCATAGGCGGGGCGCGGGGCGAGGTGGTCAACCAAGCTCCGAGCCCCTGCTTGAGCTGCGGATCATCAGGGCCGACGCCGATGTCGACGGTGGGCCCGTTGCGGTCCGTTGGTCCGAGGACGGCCCGCGGACATTCCAACGTACCGGCCGGTCAGGCACGAAACCTTGAGCTGCCGGTGCAGGGTTGGGGTCCGCCGTTGGGGTCCGCTGTACCACGCTGAATTCAGCTACGAAGTGGGCCGGTTGAAGGTATTGCCCCCTTCAACGCGACCAATCACCGGCTGACCATCAGTTCCTCGACGCGGCTGGCCTGTGGTGGCAGCGTGTCGGGCTCCAATCGCCCACCAGGGTCCTCGGAGAGCCCTCTCTGCACGCTCCCCACCCCGGGTAGGGCGGTGGCCCGAATCGGGGGCTTGCCCAGGGTTGCCTTGTGCTTGTCCACGCTGTTGGCGGGGGCCTACCGGCTGTCAGGGGGCTTGTCCTGGGCGGAAAGGGAGAGCCGGCCGTCAGCCTTCTCTGCGGTCGCCGCGGCCGCCTCCTGCCCCAGCGGTCGCGCTCGGCCTGGTCACGGCTGCGATGGTCTTCTTGTCGCACGGCTCCCACAGCGTCGGGTGCCATCTCGGCACCGGCTTCGGGCAGGTCGTGGCCGTTCCAGCGGTTGTCGTCGAGCTTCGCCCCGCAGTCGGCGCAGATGGGAAGGCGGAGGCGGGCCTCACGCCCGGGTGCCTTCTGCCTGCCTGCTGCTCGGCCGCCCGCCGTACTTGTCCCGGTACTCCTCCTGGCGGGCCCTGGCCTCCTCCCTTTCCCGGGCGTCGGCCGCCTCGCGGCGGGGGTTTCCGATCGCCTCCCGGAGCGGCTGCATGTGGTCGCCGATCGGACTTGGGGCGAGCCGTCGTAATCAGGAGCCCGAATCCGTTGGGGTACTGTCCTCCTCCTCCGCACCCTCTGCTTCACTCACATCAGCCGATGCCCGCTCCTCCTCCGGATGCACATCCTTTTCGCCGGTTACGCGCTCGAGAGGCGTTTCGTGTTCGCCATGCTCTTGCCCGGATTCGCTCATCAGACCGCTCCTTACCTGCTGATGTCCTCTTCACCAGTAATGACATAGGGCGGATTCCCGAGCCGCTGAGACGGAAACCTGATACTCAGGGCCTCTCGCAACATCGAGCACCGGCGTGCACGGGGACGCGCCGTATCTGCTGTCGCCCCACTCCCGCGCTGCGGCCAGTCGCCTACTACCTCTCGGACGCTACAGGGCCTTCTGGCCGCTGGCCGACAGCGGCCGAATCGAGCTCGCCCGCAGCGGCGGGGGCACCCCCTGCAAGGGAGGTGTCCATGCCTCCTCCGCGGCGTACTGCTTCCACGACCGCTTGATGGAGCTCCCTGCTCTCCTCCTCCGAGGCGCATTCCAGAGGGCTTCCGTACAGGGTGAGCCATTCCGATGAGCCCGTGTACTGCACGGCCAAGTCGGCGTGACCGGCCATCCAGGTGGTGTGGATGGTGAGGTCACCAGTGATGATCCCCAATTCTTCTGTACGCACGCCTCCGGCACCCGCGAAAACGCCTGTGGTCGTCCAAGAAGCCCATCCCATTGCAGCACCGCCTCTCGAGTGTGTCCTTTCGATTGTTCCCCCGGGCAGCGCGGAGACGCACGCCACAGGCCGACGCGGGCCGCTTCGCATGGCAGAGAGACCCAGCGCATGAGGTCTCCTTGGACGATGCGGGGGCGTCTATTCCGTGACAGGTGCGGGGCGGCCGACTGGGTCCTGTGTGTGGTGCAGGTCAAGGCTGCGCTGCTCGAGCTGTTCTGCGGGCGAGGGCCTGGAGGTAGTCGCGGACGGGCTGGTCGGCGCCGAGGAGTTCAACCCGCTCGGCGAACCCGACACCACCGAAAACCCCAAGCCGGGCGAGATCATCTACGTCGACACCACCGGCGTCCTGACCCGCCACTGGCACCACCGCGACTCCCACCGCACCCGCGTCACCGACGACTCCACCCACGCCGCCTTCGTCCTCGAAACTCTCCACGCCACCCGCGTATGAGAACCAGGCGAGCAGTGCTTCAGGGTGTGGACTGCACGGGCAGGCTCCGGACCACGCTGACACTGCGCCCCCGTGGCCGGCGGGGCGCCGACCTGTTCTCGCCGCGAAGAACGCGAACAGCAGGCGGCCGGGGCCGCTGGGGGCGCCTCTCGGCGGCGGCACTGGAGAGAGCCGTTTCTCCGCCCCGGCATTCCCGCGGCGACACAGCAGTACCCGAACGCCACCAACAGTCACCGGTCCGGTACTCGCCATGCTTCCGATCAAGCCGGACCGCCCCGCGCCCCGACCGATTGGTGGCGTGGACTTCAGTTGGCGAGTTTCGCCAAGCGTGGCCCTCCAGCCCGGCGCCTTGGTCCTCCACCATGGGACGCCTAGAGCGAGACCGCACACGACTGGCCGCGCCCCGCCTACGCTCTCCTGGTCCCCGTCTCGACCTGTGACGGGCAGGTAGTGCGCGGAGCGAGGGCGGGAAATGGGCATGGAGCCACTCATAGGGGCGGTACAGAGCGGGGACGCGCAGGCAGTGGAGGCACTGCTGGAAGCAGGAGCGGACCCCGACACCGCCGACGAGCACGGCACCCCCGCACTGAGCCTGGCGGTGGATACCTTCAACTTGCCGGTCGTCGAGGCCTTGATGAGGTCAGCCCGGCTGGAACGCGTCGGCGCCGACGGACGCACCCCGCTGCTGCGCGCAATCGACAACGGTGCCTGCGACATCACAAACACCCTCATCAGCCACGGAGCGCACCTGTGGATCAAGGATGCCGAGGGACGTGACGCTCTGACACTGGCCCGGTACTGGCACGAGACAGGCGGCGTGACGGAGCTGCGCCGCAGAAGCGGGCGGCCGGGCCCGGTCGGCCGCAGAACCGTCCGGTTTGAGTCGGGAACGACCTGCGAGGAGCTGTCCCTAGGGGGCGTGACGGTCAGGACGGGGCACACTGCGATCCTCACTTCGCTGGAGCCGCGGTACGGCATCTCCGTGCCCTTCGACGAGCTGCTGTCCCGCGCGCTGACCGAACCGGATGTCAGCCACGAAGTGTGGTGGGAGACGACGTACGTACTCCAGCAGCGGCACGATCCCGCCGTCTGGGCCGCGGCCGCCGCCCTGCACCAACGGCCCAACCCGTTGGAGCGGTACTTCGGCGCAGAACTGCTGCGCATGATCAATCTCTTCGACGAGGGCGACGACTCACCGTTCGACGGACCGCTCGTCGACCTGTTCCTGCCCTGGGTGGCACGCGAACCGGACCCCCGTGTGACGTGGTCACTCACCGCCGGTCTGGCTGATGCCCTCGATCCGCGCGCCGGCGAACCACTGCCTGCCCTCACCCGTCACTTCGATGGCAAGGTCCGGCAGTGGGCGATCGGTGGACTGGGCCCTGCTCTGAAAATGGAGAGCCCCGAGGCGCTCGCCGCCATCTTGGAACGCACCGGAGACAAGGATGCGGCGGTCCGCCGAGCGGCCTGTACGGCCCTTGCCTTTGCTCCGCCACACACGGTGCATGCCTCGGACACACTCGCGACTTGTCTCGCGGACGCGGACGAGAGCGTCCGAGTGGAGGCCGCGGCCCGGCTCGCTCTACGTGACGATCCGCGAGGCGACGATGTTCTGAGCGGCCTGGATCCTACAGACGAGAGCTCCCCGTATCACTGGCTGCTCTACGACGTGTCTCGACACCGCAACCCGGGCCACTGACGCCCACTGGACGCCCGCCACCGGCTGCGCGGCCGGAACATGAACGACGCACGGGACGCCACCAGGTCCAGAGCCGCCAACTTCGAACCTCAGTTCGCCAACTCAATCGCTGACTCGCCAACTGAACTACCCGACCACAGTGAGCCGAAGCACAGTAGTTGTCACCGGCAGAGCCGGATGAGCTGGTGCATTGGACGGGTCGAAGCAGCCTGCTTGTCATCAGTGAGGTACACGGCTTGTCACAAGTGCTCATTCCGCCTGGTCGGGCCGAAGTAACCGCCGTGAGCCAGCTGATCGTGGGCTGAGGCGCGGGAGCGGCGGGCGTCGCCCGACACGCCCCATTCACCCGACCCTCGCGGAGCCAGTGGGCGAGGCCTTACTGAGCCTGGCGGGCCGGGGCATGCGCCAGCGGTAGCCCGGCCTCGGGGCGGTCCCTGGGAAATAGGACACGTGCCGTCCTGGACGTTCACGGAGGGCGCTGCCGCGAGTCGTTTCCTGACCTGCCTGGACTGCCCGAACTCGATGGTGCTCGAGCGGCACTTGCCGATGCTCCTCGCCCTGGCGGACATGCTGCGGGCCGACCTGGAACGGCGGGACGCTGGGCAGTGGGTGCGCCGTCACGGGCGGACGTGTGCAGATCATCACCGCCGGGATCCTGCCCAGGTTCACCGCAGCCCAGCGGGTGAAAGCCGTCCGGGCGGCCCAGCCGCGACTGAGCGCTTCAGATGGCACATCCCGCCAACTGGAGCGCTCAGTCACACCCGGACCGATGTGGTCCGGGGCTCGCTCGCGTATTCGCAGACTCGCGTTCCCTCGGAACGCAGATACGGCGACGGCTCCAGCAAGGCCGTGACCGACGACGGGTCAGGGCGAGGTACGTGACGAGCTGTACCTGTTCGAGATCCCGCGCGATCTCCGCGGAGTCAGCAGCAAAGCCCCACCGTTCGATCCTCAGCTGTTCGCATCCTTTGCTCGGACAGTGCTCATGGTCGGCCGACGGTGCTCACGAAACCGCGGACCCTACATCCCTAACGTGTCACGGGCGTGCGCGGCAACAGGGTGCGCAGCAGTTGGGCGGTCTCTGCCTCCATGTCCACACCCCCGCCCAGTCCCTCGTTGATGCGGGCCAGCCGGGCCGCGGCTTCGCGGAGGGCGTCCACGTCTCCGGCCCCGTGGTGGGCGAGGAAGACCTGACGGTGCAGGAGCTCGTTCTCCTCGGCGGCGAGAAGCCCCTGGTGCGCGGCCCAGAGAGCGCCGGTGTAGTCCGCAGCCTCCTGGCGGCGGGTGGACAGCTCGTAGGCGACGTCGGCGATGGCCGAGACCATCTCCTGGACGGCCGGCTCGGCCCAGGCGTAGCGCTGGGGATCGATGGCGGCGAAGGGCCTGCCGCGGACGAGCGCGAGGGCGCGGCGCAGGGAGAGGTCGCCGTCTTCGTCGTGGCGGGCAAGGCCGATGCGGGCGAGGTACTGGAAGTTCCGCCCGTCGCAGGTGACGGCCGGGGCGAGGCGGTAGCGGCTGTCACCGGTGTCCTGGACCCGCGGGAAGTAAGCATCTCCGGCGGCGTTCTTGCCTGGCCAGGACCGGGTGCGGGAGATGACCGCGTTGCGCATCTGCTGGTTGACCAGGCGGCCCGGCCAGAGTGCGTCGTCAATGGCGTGGTGGTCGGCGCCGGGGTTAATGGGTGGCTGCCCCTGCGACGGATACGTAGAGTGACGGGTATCAGATCATCGAGCAGGAGCAGTCATGCGCACGCAGTACCCCCGTACGCCGCATCTGCCGTGGTCCCCCGGAGCGGCCGCCGACGACGTGCGGGCCTCCGGGTTCGCGGGGCTGGCCGGGCGCGAGGTCGTGGTGACCGAGAAGCTCGACGGGGAGAACACGACGCTGTACGCGGACGGCCTGCACGCGCGCTCGCTCGACTCCGCGCACCATCCCTCGCGGGCGTGGGTCAAGGGCCTCCAGGGCCGGATCGGCGCGAGCATCCCGGCGGGCTGGCGGGTGTGCGGGGAGAATCTGTACGCCCGGCACTCCCTGCCCTACGAGGACCTGGACAGCTGGTTCTACGGGTTCTCGGTGTGGGACGGGGAGTACTGCCTGGACTGGGACCGGACCGTGCGCTTCCTACGGGGCCTCGGGGTGCCCAGCCCGCGCGTGCTGTGGCGCGGCACCTTCGACGAGCGCGCGCTGCGGACCCTGAAGCTCGACACCTCGCGGCAGGAGGGGTACGTCGTACGGACGGCGGCGGGCTTCGCGCGCGCGGACTTCGGGCGGTGCCTGGCCAAGTGGGTGCGCAGCGGCCATGTGCAGACCGGCACGCACTGGATGCACGCGCCGGTGGTGGCGAACGGGCTCGGGCCCGCGGCCCCGCTGTGGGCGGTCCGGTCGGGGGCCGAACCCGACGTGACCGCGCTGCTGACCGCCGTCAGGGCGGACGGACGGGACCCGGCCCACGGGGACCTGACCCAGGGGGACGCGGAGCCGGTGGCCGCCGAGGTGGCCGCCCGGCTGGACGGGTCGGGGCGGACCGGAGAGGCACGGCTGGCCGGTGTACTGGCCGCCGTACTGCACCGCGTTCCGCGGGCCCCGATCGCGGCGGGGCTCGGTGCGTCCGTCGGGATGCCTCTCGCGCGGCGGGTGGCCGACCTGGTCGGTCTCTACCCGTACCTGCAGCGGCCGTTCCCGGACGCGGAGCGGCGGGCCGGGCTGGTCCGGATGGCCGCCGCGGTGGATCTCGGCGTGCTGCACGCGCTCGCCGGGGCAGTCGCCTCGGCGGGGGACGCCTGCAGCGCCGGTGGGGCCGAAGCGCCGGAGTGCGTGGAGTGGTCCGCGCTGTGCGCCGAGGAGGCGGGGCTGCTCGGCCCCGACCCGCTGGGTTTTTTGCGCACCGGGCTGCGCGAGGCCCTCGCCGGGCTCGGCGCGGAAGCCGCCGACCGCTGCTGGGCCGAGGCGCACCAGGCCTTCGCGGAGGGACGGGTGACCACCGCGGAGGAAGCCGTGGCGGCCACCTGGCGCTGGCGCGACGGAGCCTTCCCCCGGCTCGTGCAGCTGTGCGGGCCCTCGGGCAGCGGCAAGAGCACCTTCGGCCAGGGCCTGACCGGTGTGGACGCGTACGTCAGTCTTGACGATCTGCGCACCGCCCGGGGTTCCCGTGCCGACCAGCGGGCCAACGCGGACGTGCTGCGGGAGGGCTTGGACCGGCTGGACGCCGCCCTGGCCCGCGGTGGCACGGTGGTGTGGGACGCCACGTCGCTCACCGCCCGGCAGCGCGGCTCGGTCGGCGCGGTCGCCCGGCGCCGGGACGCGCTGGTCACCCACGCCGTGGTGCTCGTCGAGGAGCGGGAGCTGCTGCGGCGCAATGCCGTACGGACGCATCCGGTACCGCCGGGGGTGCTGACCGCGCAGCTGCACCGCTTCAGCCCGCCCTGTGCCGGTGAGGCGCACCGCACGTGGTACATCGGCGCGGACGGGACCCTCGGGGACACGGCGGGCGGTCTGAATGCGTGCGGGGAAGGCGAGAACGGCTGATGCGTACCAGCGAGGAGCTCTACCACCGGGTCCGCTGGGACCCCCGCTTCGACCCGTCGAGGTTCGTCTTCGGGCTGCTCCAGCGCGGGGCGCCGCCGAAGCGGATCCCGCTGCCGTCCTTCGTGCCCGGCGGTGACATCCCGTGGCACCGGGTCCTGTTCGTCGAGGCGGACGGCGAGCTGGTGTGGGACCGGGCCACGGGCGTGGACCGGATCGACCTCACCGACGCCGGGCGGGTCCGCGATCCGCTGCTGCTGCGGGCGCCATTCTTCGCCGCCCGGACGCCGTACGCGTGGGATCCGTCGGGCGGTGGTGCCTGGCGGCCTGCCGGGGCCGAGTCCGGGGCGGAGTCCGGGGGCGCCGGGTCCCGCGACAGGGCGGAGGCTCCCGGCAGGGTGCGGCTGCTCACCTGGAACACGCTCTGGGACCGGTACGACGCCCCGCGCATCGCCACCGCCCGGCGCAGGCCGCTGCTGCTGGCCGAGCTGGCGGCCGCCGATGCCGACGTCATCGCGCTCCAGGAGGTCGAACCCGAGCTGCTCGGCATGCTGCTGGCAGCGCGGTGGGTGCGGGCCGGGTACACGCTGAGCACGGATCCGGACGGGCCGGAGGTCGCCGAGAGCGGGCTGCTCGTGCTGAGCCGGCTGCCGGTGCGGGAGGCGGGGCTGCACGTGCTCGGACCGCACAAGGCGGTCACCGCCGTGACCGTGGACACCGCGGCCGGGGCCCTCGTCGTCGCCGCCACTCACCTGAGCAGCGATCACACCGAGAACGGGGAGGCGCGCCGACAGGCCGAACTGACGCGCCTCGCGGAGGGATTGGCGGGCGTCGAAGCCGATCTGGTACTGCTGGGCGACTTCAACGACGGCCGCTCCGGGGCGGACGGGCCCGCCGCCGCGCTGGGGCTGCGGGACGCCTGGAACGACATGCACGGACCGTCGGACGACACCCCGACCTTCGATCCGGCGGCCAATCCGCTGGCCGCGGTGAGCTCGCTGTCGGGCCGGGCGGCCCGACTGGACCGCGTACTGCTGAGGTCGGCCGGGGCGCGGGTGACACGGGCGGCGCTGCGCGGGGACTCCCCCGGGTCCGAAGGGCTGTTCATCTCCGACCACTTCGGGGTGGAGGCGACGGTGGAGTTCGGGGAGCGGGGCGGCGGGCCCGCTCGGCTCGACGTACCGGCGACCGCGCGGACGGCGGTGGCGTGGCTCGCGCCGCCCCTGGCGGAGGTCGAGGCCCTGCGCCGGGAGCACGACCCGCGGATCGACCGCTGGCCGGCTCACGTGAACCTGCTGTTCGGCTTCGTGCCGGAGTCCTCCTTCGAGGCGGCTGTGCCGCTGCTGGCCGAAGTGGCCGTGGGGGCCCCGCCGTTCACCGCCCGGTTGGAGGGGGTGCACAGCTTCGGGCACCGGGAGGACGCCACCGTGTGGCTGGACCCCGCCGCGGCCGGTGAGGCTCCGTGGCAGGAGCTGCGGCGGGCGCTGGCGGAGCGGTTCCCGGGGTGCCGCCGCCGCGCAGGCGGGTCGGGCGGGTCCGGTGGGTCCGGTGGGTCCGGTGGGTCCGGTGGGTCCGAGGGCTATACGCCGCACCTCACGCTGGGGCGCAGCCGGGACCCCCAGCGGGCGGTCGCCGAGTTCGCGGCGCGGCTCGGCGGTGGCGTGTCCGCGCGGGTCGGTGAGCTGTCCGTGCTCTCGCGCCGCGGGGACGGGCCGATGCGGACGCGCGCGACGGTGGCCCTGGGGACGGGCGAGGTGCGGTGGATGCCGGAAGCCGCGAACCGGCCCGCCGAGGCGGCGCCCCACGGCGCCGCCGAGTCGGTCACCGCACGCATCGGGGCCGCCCTGGGGGACGGCGCGGTGGTGCACGTGGCCGGATCCCGGCGCATGGGCTGTGCGCTGCCGGGGGCGGACCTGGACCTGGTGGCGGCGCTGCCGGGGACGGCCGGGATCGAGGACGTACGGGATCGGGTCGCCGGTGCGCTGCCGGAGGCCGGGCGGATGCGGGAGGTGACGGGCGCGCGGGTGCCCGGGCTGCGCCTGCGCGTCGGGACGCTGGACATGGACCTGGTGGTGGTCTCCACCGGCGCGCTGGATCCGGCGCAGGCGGTGGCGCGGCGGGCGGAGCTGGGTGAGGCGGCCGCCGTCGCGCTGAGCGCCGTGAGCGACGCCGACGCCCTACGGGAGTTCGTGGGGGCGGAGCATGCCGCCTTCGCCCGGCTGGCGCGGGAGGTCAAGGCGTGGGCGCACGGCCGGGGGCTGGACGCGGCGCCGTTCGGGGGGCTGCCGGGGCTGGCGTGGGCGGTGCTCGCGGCGCGCACGGTCCGGGAGGCGGGTGCCCTGGCACCCGACGCGCTGCTGCGGGAGTTCTTCGGGATGTGGGCGGCCTGGGACTGGCGGGAGCCGATCGGGCTGTCGGCGGTGGTCACGGGCGGGCGCGCCGCCGGGCCGGATCCGGTGACGGTTCTGACCCCCTCGGAGCCGGTGCGCAGTTGCACGGCTCAGGTGGGGGCGGGGCTGCGGGACCTGCTGGTCCAGGAGCTGTACCGGGCGTGGGAGCTGCTGGAGGGCGACGGCGGGGACGAGGGCGGGGACGAGGGCGATGGCGGCCGCCTGACCGCCGCGGCCACTCCGCCGCTGCACCGGCGGCACGCGGCGTGGGCGGTGGTGACCGTACGCGCCGACGGGACGCGGGCGTTCGAGGAGACGCTGGGCCGGATGCGGGGCCGGATGCGGGCCCTGCTCGCCGCCCTGGAGGACGCCGGTGTCACGGACGCCCATGCCTGGCCGCGCCCCTTCGAGGCCGGCCCGGCGCTGGCCCGCTACGCGATCGGCCTCGGCGCCACCCCGCCGGATGCCTCGCGCCTGTCCGCCCTGACCGCCCCGTGGTCGGCCGGCCTGGCGGGCGTGGAGGTCGCCTGGGCGGCGTGCGGCGAGGTGCCGGACCTACCGTGAAGCGCGCCGCGATCGCCACCGCCGGTGATCCGCCGTCAGCCGCCGGTCATCCGCCGGTCATCCGTCGTTGCCGGCCACGGACCCGGTACGCACGCGGGGCGGCCACCGGCCGCCCCGCGGTTCCGTGTGCTCAGACCTCGATGACGATCTTTCCGGCGGTGTGGCCGGCTCGGCTCAGCTCGAAGGCAGCCGCCGCCTTGGCGAGCGGGAAGATCTCGGCGACCGTCACCGTGAGCTTCCCGCTGTCGGCGAGCCGGCCCAGCTCGGCCAGGTCGCTGCCGACCGGGCGCACCCACATCCACTCGCCGCCCGATCCCGTCACGGTCGGATCGGCGACGGAGGCGTGCCGGCCGTCATCGTGCAGCACCCGGCGCGTGACGTCGAGGACGCCGCCCACGAAGTCGGCGACGACGGTGACGCCGTCGGGTGCCATCGCACCGACCCGGTCGGCCAGGCCGTCCCCGTACGCGACCGGCTCGGCGCCCAGCTCGCGCACCCGGTCGTGGTTGCGCGGTGAGGCGGTGCCGATGACCCGGTCGGCGCCCAGCGCGCGGGCGATCTGCACGCCGAAGGAGCCGACGCCGCCCGCCGCGCCGTGGATCAGGACGGTGTCGCCCCGGCCCGTGCCGAGCCGGGTGAGCAGCTGGTAGGCGGTGAGCCCGGCGAGCGGGAGCCCTGCGGCCTCGGCCCAGCCGAGCGAGGCGGGCTTGTGCGCGAGGGCGCGTACGGGCACCGTGACGAACTCGGCGAAGGTCCCGCCGTGCACGTAGTCCTTGCGGGCGTACGCCATGACCTCGTCGCCCTCGGCGAACTCGGGGACGTCGATGCCGACCCGCTCGACGGTGCCGGCGACGTCCCAGCCCGGGACCACCGGGTAGACGACGTCCATCAGGGCGTCGAGCCCGCCCGCCATGATCTTCCAGTCGACGGGGTTGACCGCCGCGTACTTGACTCTGACGAGGATCTCTCCGGGCCCGAACTTGGGCATCGGCAGCCGTGTCTCGGAGAGCACCTCCGTCCCGCCGTACGTCTCGTACGCCATCGCCCGCATGGTGTCCTGGCTGCCCTGGCCGTTCTGGGACATGTACCCGACCTCTCCGTGTGCTGGTGGACCCCGCCCCGACCATCCCACCACGCACGCCGCGCCCGCCCCACGAGGCGGGGCGGGCGGGGCGGAGCGGAGCGGGGCGGAGCGGGGCGGAGCGGGGCGGGGCGGAGCGGGGCGGAGCGCCGAGTGACAGGGGGGCGGGCCGGCGGGATTACTCGTACTCCGTACCGCCCTTGCGCGTCAGGTACGCCGGGCTGACCGCCTTGGCGATGGCCCGCCCGCCCACCACCGGGCTGTAGCGCTCCGTCGCCGGCCTGATGACGACCCCCTCGCGCAGGTGCAGGGCCCGGCCCGACACGGTCTCCCGGCCGCTCGCCAGCTCCAGCACCGCACCGAGGTCGTACGGCCCCTCGTACAGCCGTGGCACCAAGGGCAGTTCACCGTCCGGGAGCACGGCCGCCGGGTCCAGCCACCGCACCTGCCCGTCGATCTCGGCGGACACGTCGAAGACGGCGTACCCGGGCGGCGTATCGGCGGTGCGTACGCTGGTTCCGTACGCCAGGTCCTGGACGCCCGCGCCGTACACCTCGCCGAAGATCCCGACCCGGCTCGCGCCCAGCCGAACGGCCAGGCTCGCGGCGACGTCCGCCACACCGTGGCCCCGTACGGCCCGCCAGTACACATTGCGCTCGTCCTCCTTGAGCGCCAGCGACTTCGAGCCGAAGCCCTTGGAGGAGACCATGACCCGCTCGCCTTCGACGACGTAGGTGAACAGGCAGGCGGTGCCGTGCAGTTTCTCGGTGAGGACGACCGGCTCACCGGGTGCGAAGAGGTCCGGGTAGCGCTGGAGGTTCTCGATGTCCACCCACGGCATCAGGTCGGGGGCGGTCTCGATCTCGCCGTTCATGGTCGTGGGGACCGGCGGGGCCCACTTGGTGATGCCGAGCGACTCGGCGAAGTCCGTGCCCTCCTCGGCCGCCCGGGCCAGGTCGACCCCGGCCAGCGCGCGCGGCCGGCACACCAGGCCCTGCGAGAGTTCGCCGCGCAGCCGGACCGCCTTGACCCGGTCGCAGGAGCTTCCGGCGAGCCGCCCGGTCAAGCCGAGCTCCTCGATCAACTCACGGGGCAGTACGGCCTGCTCGGGTATGTAGAGCGCGAAGTCACCCGTGCGGTAGGCGCCTTTGGCGACGACGGCACGGTAGAGGCCCACTTGAGCCAGCTCCAACGCGTCGGCGTTCGGGTGCTCGTGGACGGTCAGCTCTTCGACGGTGACTCGCAAGGTGGACATGGCGGGCTCCTCGGGTGTGGTGCGGTCGTGCGCATCGGCGACGCCAAGTCTCCGTCCTGCCATTTCCGCTGGTCCATCGCTTATCCCGGTGCTAGCCTGCCGCGCCCGCCGTACCCGATCATGGTCTGGAAGGGCGCGGCCCAGGCACCCAGGAGGCTCACATGTCAGTTCGTCCGGTCACCGTCGTCACCGGCGGCAGTCGAGGCATCGGCGCGGCGACCTGCGTGCGGCTGGCCGCCGACGGCCATGACCTGGCGCTCGGGTACGTCCGCGACGCGGCGGCCGCCGAGGCCGTGGCCGAGCGCGTACGGGCCGCCGGCGCCCGCTGTGTGACCGTACGCGGCGACACCGCCGAGGAGTCCGGCGTCGAGCGGCTCTTCGACGTCGCCAGTGCCGAACTCGGCGCCGTGACCGGGCTGGTCAACAACGCCGGGGTGACCGGCCCGCTGGGACGGCTCGCCGACACCAGGACCGAGGACCTGCGGCGCGTGGTCGAGGTGAACCTGCTGGGGTACCTGCTGTGCTGCCGCCGGGCCGCCCGGGACATGGCGGAGGCGGGCGGCGGGGCGATCGTGAACGTCTCCTCGGCCGCCGCCACGCTCGGCAGCCCCGGCGACTACGTGCACTACGCGGCGACGAAGGCCGCCACCGACGCGCTGACCCTGGGGCTGGCCAAGGAGCTCGGCGCCCCGACCGGATCCGGGTCAACGCCGTCGCACCCGGCATCATCGAGACGGACATGCACGCGGCGATGGGCGATGCCGACCGCCCGGCCCGGTCCGCCGCCGCCATCCCGCTCGGGCGGCCCGGCCAACCGGAGGAGGTCGCGGGGGCCATCGCCTGGCTGCTGTCCGCGGACGCCTCGTACACGACGGGAGCCGTCCTGCGGGTCTCCGGCGGCCGCTGACCCGGCCCGGGGCGCCCGGCCGTGGTCCGCCGGAGCCCTGCTGGCCTCCCAGCACCCGTCCGGACCTAGCCGAAGGCCGCCCGCGTGTACGGGCCGTAGACGCCCTGCGGGTCTCCCGTGATGCCCCGGTCGCGCTGGAGCTGGGCGACACCGCGGCGGGTCTGGCCGTCGTAGACGCCGGTGACGGAGACGTACGTGAACCCCTGCCCGTAGAGCCGTTCCTGCAGGGCGCTCACCTCGGGTCCGCGGTCGCCCGGTCGCAGCGTCCCGGAAGCCGTCGACGGCGGGGTCGCCGCGGCGGGCGAAGACGCGGGCTTCGGGCTGGCCGATGCCCGGCTGGGCGCTTCGGGCGAGGCCGAGGGGGTGGCCGTGGGCCCGGTGGACCGTGCGGACGCATCGGGCTGCGGCGCGGAGGCCTCCCCGTCCGGGCTGCGCGCCGGGAGCACCGGCACGGAGAGCCCGAGCGGCGGCGAGGCCCGCCGGGGCGCCGGGTCGGGGCCGCTCATGACGAACACCAAGCCGGCCGTTCCGGCGAGCGCGAGCACGGCGAGGGTGAGGATGAGGGGAGCCGGCAGGAGCGGGCCGGGGCGGTCCCGCCGGTGGCGCACCGGCACCGGCGCGGTCGGGGCAGCAGGAGCGGAGGCAGGAACGAGACCGGGAGCCGGACCGCGCGCGGGAGCGGCAGCGGGCGGCAGAACGGATCCGGCATCGGGGGCGGCGGTACCGGCCGCCCCGGCCGGCGCCGGGCCGGGGAAGGAGGCCGGTCCGGTCTGCGGCCAGGCAGGGGCCGTCGGCGCCGGCGACGACGGGGAGGACGGGGAGGGTACGGGCGAGGAGGCGAAGTACGGGCGTATGAGCAGGCGGTCGTCGGGGACGATCCCGCTCTCGTCGGGGTGGTGGGACATGTCGTCACCCGGCAGGTGGGGGCCGGCGCGGCCGTGCGGCGGCCCCCACCCGGCCGGTCAGGCCCTGCGCCGCCGCGCGACGGTGGCGGTACCGGCAGCGGGCGCGGTGAGTGCGAAGGAACCACCGATCGTGGCTGAGGCGAGCGAAGAACGGACGGATATGGGGACGGATATGGACATCTCAGGTATCTCCGAAGTGCAGCTCATCGGCGGTTCTTGATCGGCGCACTCTTTCCCCCCGTGGCGGCCCCGGTCAAGCCCGGCGCCCGATCCGTCCCATCCATCCGCCCTGTACCCCGTCCCCCGCGCGCCGGTCTCCCCGCCCGGTGGTCAGTCGAGGGCGGCGGCGGTCGGACGGCGCATCACGGTGGCCCACACGGTGCCGGCGGCCAGGAGCATCAGGGCGGCGCCGAAGAGCGGGGCGGCGGGCGCGGAGAGGCCGTCGGGGCGGGGGCGCCGGGCTCGGGCGCGGGGACGGGAACGGGCGCGGGGACGGGCTCGGGCTCGGGGGCGCCGGGCGCGGCAGCTGCGGTCATGGGTGAGTACTCCGTACGGGCAGTCGGTGAGCGGGCACGGCAGCGCGGGGCGCCGGGGGTCGCGCCTCCCCCGTCACACCGCACTGCCGTTCCCATCCCCCCGTCCGGCCCAGTCATTCCCGGCCGGGAGGGGCGGACCCGTTCGCGGGGCCGCTCCGGCCCCTCCCGGTGGCGGATCGATTCCGCGGCCCCGGCTGCCCGCCGCCCCCCTCGGGCCGAGTCGGACCGGCGTCACCCGGACGCGTGAGGTCCGGCCCCGGGCGGCCGGGCCGTACGGCAAGGTGGTGAGATGCAGTTACGCCGGGCCGTGCCCCTCTCCCTCCTCGCGCTCCTCGCGAGCGCCGGCTGTGTATCCGTCGGCCCGCAGGCTCCGGCGCCCGTGCGTGGCTCCGTACCTCCCCTCGGCGCCCCGGAGACGACGGCGTACCCGCCCGCGTCCCCGTCCCTGCCGCTCGGGAAGCTGCCAGGGCCCACGGCGGACACGGGCACGGCCGCGGATCCGAGTACGGACCCGTCCCCCGGGCGGTCTGCGGCCAAGAGGGCCCGGCCGCCCGCCGAGCGGCCCGCGAAAGCGGCCCCGCCCCGGCGGGTGCGCCCGCCCAAGCCCCCGGCGCCACGCCCGCACCGGCAGCCGGCTCCGCCGCCCCGCATGGAAGAGCTGTGCGCAGCCGCGGAGGGCGTGGTGCCGGAGCCCGTCGTCGATCTGTGCCTGCGGCAGTACGGTCGCTGACCGGGCGGTCTCCCGCCCGGTCGGGGCGGTCTCGCCCCAGGTCGAGGCGCGGCAGCGGATCGCCGAGCTGCGGGGACCTGCGGAGCCTCTGGCCCCAACGCCCCCACGACGCCTAGTGTGCGCGGATGCGGCGCGTACTGGTGGTCGGGATCAGCGGGGCGGGGAAGTCCACGCCGGCCCGGGCGTTGGGTCGGCAGCTCGGACTGCCCTTCCACGAGCTGGACGCGCTGCACTTCACCGGGCCGGGGTGGGCCGTCAGCCGGACCTTCGCCGAGGACACGGCCCGGGTGGGCCGGACCGAGCGGTGGATTTTCGACTCGCTGGGGTACCCGGCCGTCCGGGACCTGCTGTGGGAGCGGGCCGACACCGTCGTATGGCTGGACTACTCGCGGTACGTCGTCATGCGGCGGGTGTTGCTCCGCTCGTTGCGCCGGAGTCTGCTGCGCGAGCGGCTGTTCGGCGGGAACCGGGAGTCCTGGCGGGAGTGGCTGCGCGGTGACCACCCGGCGTGGTGGGCATGGACGCAGTACGAGCCTCGGCGGGCCGAGATCCGGCGGCGGGAGAGCGATCCCCTGTTCGCACCGCTGCGGGTGGTCCGGCTCCGGTCCCCGCGGGCGGCTGAGGCGTGGCTGTGCGCCCAGGAACCGCCGCAGGAGGGGCCGGGGAGGCGGGAGGGCAGGAAGGGGCAGGAGGGGAAGCAGCCGGGTCCGGGGTCTTCGGCCCCGGGGCGCCCGGACCCGGGAGCTCAGGCGCGGCGCCCGCACACGTAGGCGCACCGCCGGGCCGTGTCCCGTCGGACCGACCGCAGTCGGCGCAGGGTGTGGTGGCGGCGGCGCGTCCACTCGCCCCGCGGCAGGCCGGCCCGCTGACCGCCACCCGCGATCAGGGCGTTGACCGGGGCCATCGGGTCGGCGGCCATGGCCTTGGCGAGCAGGACGCCGACGACGAGCGGGACCAGGGCGACGGCCAGGGCCGAACCGGCGGTGGTCACGTGCTGCATGCGCGGGCGGGGCGCGCTGCGCGGGGCGTCGGAAGTCATGCCCTGATTCGATCACCGGCGGCGCGCGGGGGAATCGGGGCGGATACTCAGGCTGGCGGGTGTGAGGTACTCAGACGGGGCGGGGTGGTGGGCGTGACGGTATCCGGGCGGGGCTTCGAGCCCGCGAGCGGCGACGGACCGGCGCGGCCGGGCGACGCGGGGCGGCAGGCCGAGCTGCGCACGGCGTACGAGGGGCTGCTACAGATCCGCCGTCTCGTCAACGGCCCGGCGGGCACGACGGTTCCCGCGCCCTGGGAGGTACGGCAGATGGCGCGCGCGGTGGCGCTGGTACTGGAGGCGGAGGGCACCACGCCCTCGGCGGTGGACGCGCAGGGGCGGCGTACGCGGACGGGATATCGGGTGGCCGCCGCAACGGAGCCGGGGCGGGTGGAGGTGTCCTGGCTCGGCCCGCCGGGCGCCGGCGCCGCCGAGGAGGAACAGGAGCGGCTGACGGCATGCGCCGCCCTGCTGGAGCGGCTGGGGTGGCAGTGCCTGCTGTACCGGGGCCCGCGCCGGCGCCGCTTCCTGGAGGTGGAGCCCCCGCGCTGACTCGGCCGCCTGACCCGATCCGCCGGCGGCGGCCGCCGCGGCCCGTGGCTCCCCGGCGTGCAGCGGGCGGGTGCCGTCCAGCCGGATCGGCTGGGCACCGCCCCGCCCCTCCCTCCGCCGCTCCCCACGCTCCTCCCCAAGCCCGTCACGGCGGCCCGAAGGTCAGCGTCAGGCGGGGCGTCCCCTCATGGGCCGGCGCCTCCGAGGACCACAGCCACAGGGCGTCCGTACCGGCGCTGCTCAGCGCCAGGCTGTAGCCACCGCCGAGAGCCCCGGCGACGGCCGTGGCGTTGAGACCGGCGGTATGGACCGCCGAGCCGTCCGGGACGCCCGCGAAGCTGCCGAGCGCGGGACCGCCGAGCCCCGGCCGGTTGTCGTACGTCGTCCCGCCCTCCGTCCACGAGCCGGTGACCGGGACCACCGAGACGGTGTCCGTGGTGCCGGCGCCGCTCATGGTGCTGGTCTTCACGCTGAGCGCGGCCGACTTCAGCACCGTGCCCGCGGGCGCGGGAGGCAGGTTGAAGCGCAAGTAGCTCACGTACGGCGAGGCGCCCCGCACCGCGAGTGATCCCGAGGTCCCGTAATTGGTCCCGGGGGCGCCCGCGTTGGCGTAGGTATCCTCCGCGGCGGTCACCTGGACGACCGAGTCGGCCGGGACGGAGGCCAGGGCGTAGTGGTTCTGCACCTGCGCCGCGCTCAGGACGGTCGGGTAGACGGCGCTCTCGTCCAGCCGGCCCGCCCAGAACTCGCTCGTCGGGCGGTCGGGCCAGCCGCCGAGGCTGTCGCCGCCCGCGTGCCAGTAGCCGGAGAAGTTCTCGTGCGTGGTGACGCCCAGGGTGCCCTTCGGGACGCCGTCCACGTACAGGGTCATTCCGCCGGGGCCCTGGGTGGCGACCACATGGTGCCATCTGTCGTCGTTGTAGGTGCCGCTGGTGGTGATGGTGCGGGTGGCGCCGGTGTAGACGCCGTAGACCAGCCGCCCGTCGTTGGTCATGTAGATGTGCTTGTCGTACTGATTGCTGCCCCGTGCCTGGTTGTTTCCGAAGCCGAAGAGCTTGCCGCCCCGGGTGGTGTTCGTCTTGAACCAGGTCTCGATGGTGTAGCTGGCGCCCACCGTCTGGCGCTTGTCCGCGTACACCCGGGTGTCCGTGCCGTTGAAGCCGATCGCCGTACTCGGCCCGGAGACGGCGCCGGGCGTCTGCCGCAGGGCGGGGCCGTTCAGGTGCACGCCGCTCTGGTTGCCCCCGTCCGAGGAGTCGGCGACGAAGGGCAGGACCGACTCGTCGTAGCGCCAGTACTGCTGGGCGCCGTCCGTGCGGACCTGGTTCGGATAGTCGGCGACCGCGGTCGCCGCGGTCACGCCGGCCGGCCCCGACAGGGCGCTGACGTTGCCGGCCGCGTCGGTCGCCGTCACGCGGTACGTGTACGACTGGCCCGGCGTGACGGTGGTGTCGGTCCAGGAGGCCTGCGGGCGCCGGAAGAAGAGCGAGTCCGCGGTGACCGTGGCGATCGGCGTGGCCGCGCCGTTGCGGTACACCTTGTACGTCAGCGCGCTGTCGTCCAGATCGAGGCTGGTACGCCAGCGCACCTGGACCTCGCCGGGCTTGAAACTGACCGCGCTCGCGACCGGAACGGTGGGCGCTCCCGTGTCCCCCGTGGAGGCGAAGCGTGTCAGGCCCTGCTGGGCCGCGCCGTTGACGGTGGTGAACTCGCCCCCGACCCACAGGTACTGGACGCCGGCCTTGGACCCGACCGTCATGACGCGGGGGCCGATGCCCTCCCCGATGCCGTCATTCGTGTCGGGGGCCCAGCCCAGCTTGCCGGTGCCGGTGGTCGGCTGCGCGAGCAGGTGGTAGCGCCGGCCGTCGGGGAACTCCCCGACGCTGGAGCAGTCGTGCGCGTGCGAGGCGCTGTAGAGAACGCTCTGGTACGGGAGAACGGCCTGCGTGGCACCGAGGCAGGTGTCGCGCCAGCGCTGGCTGAAGTCGCCGAGGTTGAGCGCGATGCGGCCGTCGAAGACGCCGCCGCCCGTGCCCTCGTTGGCGGTGTAGAAGCCGGTCGCGTCGGTCGCGATGTCCTTGACGACCGAGTTGGTCTCGATGAAGCCGGCGTACGACTTGGTGAGCGCGCCGCTCGTGGCGTTGACGACGGCGAGCGCGTGCGTGTTCGTACCGTTGACGGTGAAGAAGTCGCCGCCGAGGACGACGGCGGAGCCGTCCGGGGTGACCTCGACGGCGCGGCCGGGCTCGTCGGCGTTGGCCGTGAAGGGGCGCAGTGCGCCGTCGGTCGCGGCGACCGCCGCGAAGCGGGAGCGCGGCTGGCCCGCGACGGTGAGGAAGTCGCCGCCCGCGTAGACGGTGTCGTGGGTGACGGCGAGTGCCCGCACGGTGGCGGCGAAGGCCGGGCGGAAGGAGGGCTTCACCGTGCACGTCGCCACGTCGATGGCGGCGAGGCTGGAGACCGGGGTGCCGTTGACGGCGCCGAAATACCCGCCCGCGTACAGCGTCTTCTTGTCCGGCGAGAGGGTGAGCGCGCGGACGGTCGCGGTACCGGAGCCGATGGTGAAGGAGAGTGTGCAGGAGGTCGGGGCGCCCGTCGCGGCGTCGAGCGCGGCGAAGTTCACGGCCGACCGCTCGCTTCCGCCGCCGCCCGCGGGCGGGCGTACCGTGGAGAAGGTGCCGCCGACGAAGACCTGGCCGCCCGCCTCGGCGAGGGCCCAGACGACGCCGTTGGGCTGCCAGGTCGGCAGTGCGTCGGCGGTGAAGGCGACGGGCGGCGTGACGGCCGCCGCAGGCGGGACGAGGCCGAGGCCGAGGCCCGCGCCGGTTCCGGCCAGGGACAGAGCGAGAGCGGTCGCCAACCCTCTGGATCTACGCATGAACCCCCCAGTTCGGTATGCGGTACGACCGTCTCGCCGGCTGGCTCGCGGCCGTGTCGGGCATGGCCGGAACCATACGGACAGCCTTTCGCGGCCATGGCCGTACGGGCGCACCCTAGGGCGAATCGGCGCCGTGTTCACCAGACTTGACGCATCGAATGCCGAATCGCTCGCCTAAGAGGGGTCACGCGTCCGGCTGCGCGGCCGGATCGGGACTTCCGGTTGAAGCTGGTCCCGGTCAGGAACCGGCGAATCGAGTCCTCGCCCTGCCGCCGACGGCGCCCATCACGCAGGGTCCGACCATGCAGGGGTCCGCGCGGCACGACCACGCCCCGCCCGCCAACGATCCCGCTCGACCACGCACGTCCTCGTCCTTGGAGGCCCGCGCCGACGGGGGCGGCGGGCGGGCGCCGGCGGTTCACACGGGGGCTCCCTGGCGGAAACCGCCCCGCGGGGGTCCGCGTCCCTCTACCGTGCCCTGAGGGGCTGGGCAGGGCACGGGCACCGGAGGGCGGGCGGATGGACGAAGAAGAAGACATGCGGCTGGCGAGGATGACGCCGGAGATTTCCCGCCGCACCCTCACCATGCTGCGTGGCCTCGTGGGCCTGGAGCCGCCCGAGCAGGTACCCGAGGACGCCATGATCGTCGCGGACGCGATCCTGGCCGAGCACGGCACCGACGGGCTCCGGGTGCTGGTCATGACCCTGGCCGCCTGGGCGACGGCGCAGATCGAGAACGTCGCCGAGCTGAGCCGACGCAGCCACGAGGCGGTACTGGACGCGATGGAGCTGGCCTGCCTGGAGGCGAACGCCGAGGAGTAGGCACGAGCACCAGCGACGAAGAGCAGCCACCGGGCGCCCCGCGCGGGGGCCCACTGTGGGTCGGCGCCAGCGGGCCGGGACGGAGAGCGCGCGGGCCGAGAAGCGCAGGGCCGAGAGCGCCCGGGCCGCGGGACGCCGGAACGGGCCCTCCCGTCGGGTCGGGGCCCAGGCCGCAAGGTGGCCGCTGCGGACCTGCTCCCAATCGGGCGGACGTCGGCGACACTGGGGGAAGCAGCAGCGTCGCGGGGGGTCGTGATCGGAGGCCGTCGTGAGCACACCTTCCCCCATCCGGATCGCAGCCGTCCTGTCCACCGAACATCGTGGACGGCTCATGTCCCAGGCCCGCGAGGTCAACCTCCGCGAGGGTGCGCGGATCTTCGAGGAAGGCGCACCGGCGGATGCCTTCTGGATCGTGCGCTCCGGCACGGTGACCCTGGAGATCCCGGTGCCCGGCCGTCGCCCCGCGCCCGTCGAGAACCTCGGCCCCGGTGAGCTCGTGGGCTGGTCGTGGCTGTTCCCGCCCTACGTGTGGCAGCTGAGCGCCGAGGCGATGACACCGGTGCGCGCGTACGAGTTCGACGCCACGGCCGTACGGCTGCTCATGGACGCCGATCCCGCCTTCGGGTCGGCGGTCGGACACTGGGTCGGCCGCGTCCTCGCCCTGCGGCTGCACCAGACCCGCACCCGGCTGCTCGACCTGTACGCGCCGCGCATCGCAGCGGGCTAACGGAGCGCTGCACGCCGGGGGCCCGCCCCCTGAGGGGCTGCGGTTGGTCGCGGGGTAATTGGCCGCCACTCACCGGTCCTTGGAGTGGACCGGGCCCCCGGCCGGCTGGACTGCCTCGGCCAGGACTGCGCCGGCAAGCCGGACATCTCGGTGGGTCTGTGCCCGTCGCGGGCGGCCCGGCACGGCAGGGCAGGACCGTGTCCCGGGGGGAGGGCCGGCCCTGCCCCGCGAGGGGTTCCAGGGGGTGGCTCAGACCGGCCCCGAGACCTCGCCGAACGGTTTCGCGGGGGTCTCCTGGGCGGTGTTCGGCCGATTCGGCGGCCCGCTTCCGCACTGGTCAACCCCTGTGACACCGCCGCCGTCTGCACTCATTCGTACACGATCGGTGACGAGAAACAGCGGTCCGAACGGGCGTTCACGGCCTGCGTGGGCAAGACTCACGTCCGTTATCCGAAACAACCACCCAAGGGAGTGTTCGAAATGCGGTCCATCGCAAGGGGTCTCGGGCTCGGTACCGCCGCCATGGCGCTCACCGCGCTCACCGCTCTGGCCTGGCCCGGAGAGGCCGGTGCGGCGACGGCCGGTACGGCGAGCCTGTACGCGCCGTCCGCGCTCGTGCTGAGCGTGAGCGCCGGTGAGGACGCCGACGGGACGGTACTGCGCGCGGTGACGCTCGTCTGCGCTCCGGCGCCCGGCGGGACGCACCCGGACCCGGTCGCCGCGTGCGCCGAATTACGCGCGCACAGTGCGGAGTTGGATGCGATCACCGCGCCCGCGGCAAACGTCGCGTGTACCAGGGAGTGGAATCCGATGACGGTGACGGCCGACGGCGTGTGGGAGGGCCGCCGACTCGGCTACGCGTACACCTTCGGCAACCCGTGCGGCCTGCGGAACACGACGGGCGTGCTGTTCGACTTCTGACCCGACCTGAAGTGACCCCGGCCTGACGTGATCTGAGGTGACGTGACGTCAGTACGGGCCGGGCGGCGTTGTGCGACCGCCGTCCGGCTCACGGGGCCCGGGGCCCGGGGCCCCCGGGGCCCCCGGGGCGGGTACGGAAGTCAGCCCGCGCAGATCACGTCGTCGAGCCGGATGGGCCGCGAGTCGAGGCGCACGTAGGCGGTGAAGGTGTCGATGGCGCCGGAGCCCCAATGGGTGGTGACGGTGGCCCATCCGACTCCCGCCGCCGGGGCCACCGTGATCGGGCCGATGACCGTGGCCTGCGGTGTGTTCTGGGCGCAGAGCAGGACGTCGGTCTCCGGGTACGCCTTCTGCCTGTCCTTGAGCACCTGCGAGACGCGGTGTTCCCGGTCGTACGCGGAGGGCCCGCGGGTGCCGTAGAAACCGGCCAGGAAGAGGGCGATCTGCGCGGCGGTGTGCTGGTGCCGGGCGGCGGCGCCGGAGGCGGCGCGCGGGGAGGTGCCGGCGTCGGCGAGGGCGGTCGCGGGGGACGGTGCCAGCAGCGCGAGCAGGGTCAGCAGCAGGGCGCCCAGGGTGTACGGCTTGAGCTTCATGTCGGGTTTGTAGCCGCCCGGGCGGGCCGGCCGGGAGGGGGCGGCTCGGATCTCACTCCTGTGGGGGGCCGGATTCACTCCGGAAACGGCCCTTCGGCCCCTTCTCCCCCCGCGCGGCCGCGGTGGTCGCGAGCCTGCGTGAGGCGGTGGGGCCGGCCGGGACGGTGGCCGTGCCCGCCTTCACCTGGGAGGTGGCCGATCCGGACCCGGAGCACGTGGGCGTACCGGACGCGGCGGTGGCCGCGCGGCGGGCGGCGGTACCGCTGTTCCACCCGGGGCTGCCGGTCACCCGCGCGCTGGGCGCCGTACCGGAGGCCTTGCGCGTGCTGCCCGACAGCTTGCGCAGTGCGCATCCGCAGGCCTCCGTGGCGGCGATCGGCGCCCGGGCGGCCGAGATCACGGCCGGCCAATCACTCGGCTTCGCCCTGGGCCGCACCTCGCCCTTCGGCTGCCTGCACGACCTCGGCGCGCACATCCTGCTGATCGGGGTCGGCCACAACCGCAACTCCTTCCTCCACTACGTCGAGTCGCTGACGCCGCGGCCCCGGCTGCGGGTGCGCCGCTTCCCGATGCTGGTGGCCGGCGAACGCGTGTGGATCGAGACCCCGGAGGTGGGCAACGACAACGACACGTACTTCCCGGTGGTGGGCGCGGAGTTCGAGCGCCACGCCGGCATCCCCGAGGTGAAGGTCGGCGGCGCCGTCTGCCGCCTGCTGCCGGTGCCGGCGCTGGTGGACTTCGCCGTTCCGCGCCTCCAGCGGCTGCTGGACGGGGACCGGTGGTCCCGGTAATCGGGTCGCGGGCGCGGGGGGCGCGTACGTAGGGTCGGTCGCATGGGGAAGCCGCTCGTCGCAGTGTTCAGTGGGGCCGGGATGTCCACCGACTCCGGCATTCCGGATTACCGGGGGCCGCAGGGCCTGTGGCGTCGCGATCCGGACGCCGAGAAGCTCGTCACCTACGCCTCCTACATGGCCGATCCCGAGATCCGGCGCCGGTCATGGCTCATGCGGGCCGAGATCGGGGCCCTCGGCGCGCGGCCCAACGCCGCCCACGTGGCCGTGGCACGGCTGGAGCGCGGCGGCACCCCGGTACGGGTGATCACGCAGAACGTGGACGGTTTGCACCAGCTCGCCGGGATGCCCGCGCGCAAGGTGTTCGAGCTGCACGGCACCGCCCGGGCGGTCGTCTGCACCGCCTGTCGGGTCCGCTCGGAGATGGACGAGGCGCTGGCCCGGGTCGCCGCCGGGGAGCCGGATCCCGCCTGCCGGGCGTGCGGCGGGATCCTCAAGGCGGCGACCGTGATGTTCGGCGAACGCCTCGACCCGCAGGTGCTCGCGCAGGCGGTGGCCGTCGCCAAGGGCTGCCACGTCTTCATCGCCGTGGGGTCGACCCTCCAGGTGCAGCCGGCTGCCTCGCTGGTGGGCATGGCCGCGGAGGCCGGGGCCCGCCTGATCATCGTGAACGCGGAGGAGACCCCGTACGACTCCCTCGCCGACGAGGTCGTGCGCGAACCGATCGGGACCGCCCTGCCGGAGCTCCTGGCCCGGATCGCGGACACCCCCTAGTCAGCCCCCCGCGGCGGCCCGGCGCAGTTCCGCCACGTTCAGCTTCTTCATCTTCAGCATGGCCGCGCTCGCACGGGTGGCCCGCTCCGGGTCCGGGTCGCTGATCAGGTCGATGGCCTCCGTCGGGATGACCTGCCAGGACAGCCCGAACTTGTCCTTGAGCCAGCCGCAGGCGACCTCCTGGCCGCCGTCCTCGGTCAGCGCCTCCCAGTAGTGGTCCGCCTCGGCCTGGTCGGCGCAGTGGATCTGGAAGGAGACGGCCTCGGTGAAGGCGAACTGCGGGCCGCCGTTGAGGCCGACGAACTTCTGCCCGTTGATCTCGAACTCGACGACCATGACCTCACCGGCCGGCCCCGGCCCCGCCTCGGTGTAGCGGCCGATCCTGCCGATCCTGCCGTCCTTGAAGACGGACAGGTAGAAGTCGGCGGCGGCCTCCGCGTTCCCGTCGAACCACAGGCACGTGGTGAAACCCTTGCTCGTCATCGCTGCCTCCAGGCGCGTCCGCGGCGGAATCCGGGATGGATACCGTCCCGCACATACAGACCGGCCCCGGGCCTCAAATTCATCGGTGGGCCCGGGGCCGGTCTGTGTTCAGCCGGGAATGCGCTCGTACGGCTTACCGCACGCGTCGTGCTCGGCGCGCCTTACTTCGCAGTCGTCGCGGTCGTCGCGGTCGTCGCGGTCGTCCCGAGCATGCGGTCGACGACGCGCTCAGTGGCGCGGCCGTCGTCCAGGTCGCAGAACTCGCCGCGGAACGCCGCCCGCGCCGACGCGTACTCGGCCCCGACGGAGTCCGCGTTGCGCACGGCCTCGATCAGGCTCCGCGAGTCCGCGAGCAGCGGGCCGGGGGCCTTCTCCTCCAGGTCGAAGTTGAAGCCGCGCAGGGTGCCCCGGTAGTGCTCCAGGTCGTACGTGAAGAGCAGGATCGGCCGGTCGGTGACGGCGAAGTCGAAGATCGCGGAGGAGTAGTCCGAGATCAGCACGTCGGCGACGAGCAGCAGGTCCGTGGCGTCGGGCCAGCGGGACACGTCGACGACGAAGCCGTCGCGCACGCCGTCGCGCACCTGCTCGCCCACGTTGTGGTGGCCGCGGATGAGCAGGACGTGGTCCTCGCCGAGCTCGCGCCGGGCGTGGTCCAGGTCGATGTGCAGGTCGAGCTTGTAGCCGCCGGAGAAGCCTTCCCGGTTCTCCCGCCAGGTGGGCATGCACAGGACGACCTTCTTGCCCTCGGGCAGGCCGAGCCGCCGCCGGACCTCCGCGATCCGCTGCGCGTCGGGCCGTACGAGTGCGTCCGTGCGCGGGCTGCCGGACTCGACGACCTCGCCGTCGTAGCCGAGGGCGCGCTTGAGGACGGGCGTGGCGTACGAGCTCGGGGAGGCTAGCAAGGACCACTGGGCGCTGTCGTGCTCCAGGGCCTCCAGCACCTCGGGGCTCGTGTAGTAGTCGTGGACGTAGTCGTGGCCGATCTGCTTGATCGGCGTGCCGTGCCACGTCTGTACGACGGTCTGGCCGGCGCGGCGCTGGAAGTGCTGCGGCACGCTGGAGTTGACGACGTAGTAGCGGGCGCGGGCCAGCACGTCCCAGGCCTCGACGCTGTCGTACTGCACCGCGCGGGCGGTCGCCGGCACTTCGGCGCGGCCGTCGCGGACCAGCCAGATGTGCTCCAGCTTCTCGCCGCGGCGCAGCAGCTCCTCGTGGATGGCCCGGGGCGAGTCGCCGGCGCCGTGTCCCTGGAAGGTGTCGTAGACGACCATGTCCTTGACCGGCAGGGCGCGCTGCGCCGGGTAGGTCTCGAAGCGGGCCTGACGCTGGGCGAACCTGGAGCGGTCGTGCGGGCTGAGCAGCGGGTCGCAGACCAGCACCATGCGGTCGTGGAAGCGCGACTCGACCCGCATCCGGCGGCCCTGCGTGGTGAAGGGGTGGGGTCCCGCGAAGAGCATGCCGGGGCCCATCTGCACGGGCGCGCCGCGGTCGACTCCGAGCAGGCCGGCCGTGGTTCCGCCCTGGGCGACGGGGCGCAGGGTGGGCCACCAGCGGCCCTCGGGGAGCGTGGTGCGCCCGGCGTACGCCTCGGGGAGCATGGGCTCGAAGGAGGCCTCGAAGCGGTCTCCGTCGCGGGTGACGGGGTAGCTGAACTCCGTCCCGTGCGCGTTGTGCAGGACCAGCTCGTACGGCTCGTCGACGGGCGCGAGGAACCGACCCCGCAGGGTCACGCTGCCGTCCTTGGCGGCCACGGCGTCGACGAGCGGCGGCGAGGGCTGCACGGAGAGGGTCAGGTGCCCGGTGTTGCCGCGCTTGGCGAAGAGGGCGCGGCCGGCATCCTCTCCCGGCAGGCGGACGACCAGCCCGGCGAATCCGCCGCGCTCGTCGTGCACCAGACGGTGCTCGCCGCCGTCGGCCCCGATGACGGAGAGGCTCCAGGGCTCGGGGCTCCACTCGCCGGGCTGGCACTCGGCGTCCGGTACGGCGGCCAGCTCGGCCAGCGGCACCCGGGCGGTGAACGGGATCCGGCCGGCGCCGTCCTTGGCGGTCTCCAGCGGGAAGGTGAGGGCGGTGCCGGTGGTGACGTGGACGGCCCGCAGGGTGGCGTCGGCGCCGACCTCGGCGGCGAGTTCGCCGGAGACCTCGACGGCGTCGTCACCGGCCGGGCGGACGTCCAGGGCGCGGGCGCGGACGATCTCCACCTGGATGGTGAGGGCGCCGGAGACGCTCGGAACGATGCGCACGTCGGGGGCCACCCAGTGCGAGGGCGGGTTCTGGCCCGTGTCGTGCTCGCCTCCCTTGAGGCGGGCGCGGTGCAGGCCTCCGGCGCCGGTGACGGCGATGGACGTGGTCCATATGCCCTCGTGCCACTTGCCGCCCGACTGGAAGATCGAGGGGTCGACGACGGCGGTGAAGCCCGCCCAGTCGGCGTGCCGCAGGGCGAGGTGCGGGGAGTTCACGGTGGCCATCGGGGAGGCGACCGTACGGGCGCTGACGACGGAGCGGCGGCGCTTGCCCCCTTCACGGAAGACCAGCATCTTGCGAGAGCCGAGGCGGCTCTCCGCGCCGAGGTGGCCGGGCAGGGCGTAGCCGCGCAGCAGCAGCTTGCCGTCGGCCCAGGCGGCCTGTTCCAGGCGGCTGACGACCCGTCGCTCGCGCGGGCCGAGGGTGAGGATCTTGGCGGGGACCGGCGGCCGGCCGTGCAGGAAGGGGTAGTCCGCCTGCGGGCGGGCGAGTCCCTTGACGGGCACGCTGTAGTGGTAGTCCCGCTGGTGGTCCTGGAGGGCGATGAAGTCCTCGACGCGGCCTTCGCGGGCCAGGTACGCCTTGAGGCGGTCGGCGACGGTCAGGTCAGACCAGGGGCCCGTGCCGATCTCGCGGACGAGGCCGCCGACCTCCTTGACGAACGCGGCGCGGAAATCGGGGCCGCCCTCACCGACGTACTTGTAGATGAGCGGGAGTTCCTCGCTCAGCACGTTGTAGTCGTAGTCGCGCAGGTAGCGGGCGTACTTGGCGCCCTGCTTGGCCTTGAGCGCCTCGCGGACCAGGCGTACGGAGGTCACGCGGTCGATGAGGGAGACCGGGTCGGTGGAGCGCTGGGTGATGGAGCGCTCGCCGGTCTCGCGGACGCGCCAGTGGTAGACGCAGTCGCTGATGATGTCGACGCTGGACGCGAAGTAGTGCGCGGGGATGCTGACGGGGGCGTCCTCGTAGAGGATGCCCTCCGGGTACTGGAATCCGTGCTCGTCCCAGAAGCTGCGCCGGTAGACCTTGTTCCAGGCGGTGCGGTCGGTGACCAGCGCCGGGAACTTGGAGATGTGGGTCTTCAGCTGGGTCTTGGCGAAGGCGGCCCGGTGGCCCCAGGACTGCTGCATGCCGACGGAGCGGAAGCGCTTCACGTTGCCGCCGGCGAAGTCGGAGCCCGTCTCGTCGAGAGCCTCGATGAGCCGCTGGTAGGCGTACGTCGGCATGGTGTCGTCACTGTCGACGAAGGCGAGGTACTCCGTGCCCTCGCTGGCATGCCGGGCGCCCACGTTGCGGGCGGCGCCGAGGCCGGCGTTCTCCTGCAGGACGACCCGGAAGCGCTTGTCCCGAGCCGCGAAGGCCTTGGCGATGACGGCGCTGGTGTCCGTGGACCCGTCGTCCACGAGAATGACCTCGAAGTCGTCGAAGGTCTGCGCGGCGATGGATTCCAGGCACTCGTCGAGGTAGAGCTCGACGTTGTAGACGGGGACGACGATACTCAGGCGCGGGGGCATGGGTGGCGGGTTCTCCAGCGTTTTATGCTTTAGCGATGATCAGCTGATCAGAGCATCTTACTCTGTAACAGATTCATAAAATCCACCCATCCCGGGCATATGACGGCTGATCGTCGGGGCGGACGGCAAAGAATTCAACCGCCCGCCACCTCGACGGAGCGGTCCGGTCAGATCTCCAGCTCCGCTTCGATCTTCTTCAGCTGGTGGCGTGCCATCGCGAGGTTGGCCCGTCCCCTGTCGAGGGCGAGGTAGAGGAAGAAGCCCGAGGCGCCCCGGCCCTTCAGCAGCCGGATCAGGTGGTACTGGCTGCCCAGGGTGATCAGCATGTCCTCGATCTCGTCATTGAGCCCGAGCATCTCCATCGTACGGACCTTGGCGCGCACCACGTCCGTGTTGCCCGCGGCCGCGACCGCGAGGTCGAGCTCCTTGCCCCCGCCGATGGTTCCGAGGGCCATGCCGCTGCCGTAGTCGACGAGGGCGGCGCCGAGCGCGCCGTCGATCGTCGCGGTGGCTTCCTTGAGCGCGGTCTCCACGTTGGCCATGAGAGTTCCTCTTTCTCGTTTCGCTGTACTGGGATCCGGTCCGGTCGTGCTGTCGGCTTCTTTCCGGCTCACGCCGACGGGGCGTCGGGGCCCCGCCGGCCGAGGGTGTGCTCGATGAGCTCCCCTATGCGGAGGCTGGAGCGCCGCGCCTCCAGGTGCAGGCGCCCCACGTTGATGCGCGGCTCCGCGATCAGGGTGAGGACGGCCGCGTCACCCGCCGCGTACGTGGCCACGTACCCGTGTTCGCCACGCACCAGCAGCTCGCGGAATCCGCCCTGGCCGGTGCTGTCGCTGAGCCGCTGGGCCACGCCGAGGGCGGCCGCCGTCAGCGCCGCGACCGACTCGGCCTCGGCGGCGGCACTGTCCTGGGCGAGCACCAGGCCGTCGGCGCTGGCCGCGAGGGCGCCCGTCAGCTGGGGAACCCGGGCGCGCAGCCTGCGCAGCTCGGCGAGTATCTCGGCTTCCGCTTCGGCGGGTACCGCACTCATGGCCTTTCTCCTTTCGGGCTGCCTCCGCTCGGAGCGGTCGGCGCGCAGAGCCGGTCGCAGCGGGAGCCTCACAGGCTTGCCTCCAGTGCGTCGCGTAACCGGCGGAGCAGCGCCACGTCGGGTGGCTGGGTCCCGGTCATCCAGTCGGGCAGGGGTATCGCGGCCGGCGCCGGGCCCGGTGTGTGCGGGGTCTCGACGAGTCCGGCCGCCGCGAGGCGCCGTACGTCGAGCAGGGTGTGGAACGCGGGCCGGCCCAGGACCCACGCGAGGTCCGCCGGGGTGCGTACGCCGTCCGCCCGGGCGAGCAGGATCCGCTGGCGGGCGGTGACCGTCTGGCCGGGCGCGGCGGCGCGGGGCACGACCGGGGCCGTGTCCAGCAGCGGGTACGGCCAGACCGCGTCGAGCAGCTCGCGCCGTCGGCGGGTCTCCCGCTCGACGGCGGCGGCCGGTACCGAGCGGACGGAGCCGATCCAGTGGGTGGCCCCGCGGCGGAACCGGGAGGGGCCGCTGCCCGGGGACAGCGCGAAGAAGGCGGCGTCGAAGATCGCGGCGAGATGGCATATCTCCAGCTCGCCGCCCGCGAGCCCGCCGCTGTCCACGAGGAAGCGGGCGACCTGGCGGCGGGCGCCGGCCCGGTCGACGGCCTCGCGCCAGCGTTCGGGGGCCAGGCCGCCGCCGGTGGTGAGCAGGACCTCGAGGCCGGGGGTGGCCGGGCTCTCCGCGTGCACGATGCGGCCGTTCTCCAGGAAGAGGGTGCCCCGGTCGCGCAGCAGGGCGCCGGTGGCACGTTCGGCGGCGAGCCGGGTGAGGAGCGGGGAGACGGCGGCGGAAGGCGCCGGGGCGGTGGCCGGGCTGGTCATCTGAGCACCAGTCCCTCGGCCAGGGCGCGCAGTTTGTGGCGTGCGAGGGCGAGATTGCCGTCGGCCCGGTCGAGCCACAGGTGCAGGAAGACGCTGCTGTCGAAGCTCGTCTCGACGAAGCGCAGTACGTGGTAGGCGGTGCGGGTGGTGACGATCAGGTCCTCGACGGGCGGTCCGTCCGCGGACGGGCCCGCTCCGCCCGGCCAGCCCGGGCCGCCGGAACCCGGCCCGCCCGGCCCGCCCCGCCCGCCACCGGGTAAGGCCTCGGTTGCCGCCGGGGCGAAGGACTCGTACTCGGCGGCGGCCCGGGCCAGCTCGGCGGTCTCGGCGGCGGTCGTCTCGTGGTCGCCCACGGGCGAGTCCCCCGCGGTGCCGAGGGCCAGCCCACTGCTCCAGTCGACCAGCGCGGCCCCCCGCGCACCGGGCAGGGCCATGGCTTCGAGCAGGCATTCGTCGATACCGGGCACGCGGGCTCCCCTCCCGACAGTCGTGCTGGGCGCACGGTCGTACGGCGCGACAGGAGGAACCTACTCAACTTCCACACTACGGAAGGGGCTTCTGGCATTTTCCGCTGGAACATGCGCGAAAGCGCTCGGCACGTTGGCCGGAACCCGTCGACTTCTGATCAGGAGGCGAGCGGAAGATCGTCCGCGAGCCGGAACGACCCGCCCTCGCGCTGGACGTAGCCCTCGTGACTGAGCGTGCGCAGCAAGTGGTAGACGGTGGGTAGGGGAATGCCGGTGAGCCGGGCGAGCCGCTTGGCCGTCGCTCCGCCCTCCGCGTACATCGCTTCCACGAGGCGCAGCGCGCGCTGCACGGAACCGATCAGGGTGGGTGCGGGTGTGCTGTCCTTCTGGCTGTGGTCGGTGCCCATGAGTAGTCCCCCTGCTCCGGTACGAGGCCTGGCAAACCCATCAAAGTCCCTCACCGGCCGCAAAACCAGGCTGACTCGCGTAAACCTGAGCATAAGATCACCTCATGCCGGGACGGACCTCGAACCGCCCGGGCGCAAGGACCCGTCGGGGCCTGCTGCGGCGGAGTCGACGTCACACAGCGTGAGTTCGTGGGGGTATGCCCGGCGGGAACAGCCGACCGCTGGGTGTCCCGCTGCTTTGCCGCCCCGGTGGTCAGTCGGCGGGCCGCTCCGGGAGGAGGCGCTCGACCATCACCCGGATGAGTTCCTCCACCGGGTAGGGCTCCAACAGCGCCGGAGCGGTCAGGTCGTCCACGATCAGCCCCAGCATGGCGAGGTACAGCAGCACGACGCCCTGCCGGTCCCCCGGCAGGCCCGCCTCCAGGTGCCAGGCGACGTTCGCCTCCAGCTCCGCTCCCTGGAACCCGGCCAGTTCGGCCTGGAGTTCGGGGCGCCGGGTGCCCTCCAGCCGCAGCTCCAGCATCGCGATGTGCACGCTGCGCTCGCGCCGCATCCGGTCGAGGAGCTGCCCGAGCAGCACCTTGGTGTCCAGCGGGCCGGTCAGGTCCGCCGGGTCCGGGGTCAGCCGCTCCCGGGTGCGGTGCAGGATCTGTACGAGGAGTTGGGCGCGGTTGGCGAAGTAGTTCAAGGCGGTGCCCGTCGGAACGCCCGCTTCCGCGTCCACCGCCCGCAGGGTCAGACCCCGTGAGCCCTCGCGCGCCAGGACTTCGATGGCGGCGTCGAGCAGCGCGGCGCGGCGCTGGGGATTCTGGCGCATGGTCGGGTCCCTGGGGGTGGGTGCGGCACGAGATCATGAGCACTGCAAGTGCAGTGCTTCGCTCACGGTAGCGGATGCGGCCGGTCCGGGCCCTCCCCCGCGCCCCCTCTCCGTGTCAGGCTGCCCGTCATGGAGCGGATCATCGAGGAGATACGCGAGGACCTGTCCCGCCGGATCGCCGTGGCGTCCGGCCGGCTCGCCGACCGGACGCTGGCCGAGGATCCCGCGTACGCCGCCCTGCTCGGCCGGGCGGAGCTGTGCGAGCGGATCCACCACAACCTGCGCCAGGCCGTCGAGGGCCTGGTCCGCAGCGCCCGCGGCCTGCCGGTGGAACTCGCGGACGCCCGGGCCACCGGCGCGCTCCGGGCCGAACAGGGGCTGCCGCTCTCCTCGCTGCTGCGCACCTACCGCCTCGGCGGGCGGATGCTCTGGCAGACCCTCACCGAGGCGGTCGCCGCGCACGACCGGGCGTCGCTGCCGCGGCTGTTGCCCGGCGCCGCGGCCCTGTGGGACGTGCTGGACCAGATGACGGACGCGGTGGCCGAGTCCTACCGGCGTACGGAGGCCGCGCGCGGGGACCGCGACCGCGAGCACCGCGCGGCCCTCCTGGACTCCCTGCTGGACGGCACGGCCGCCGCGGACGGGCCGCGGGCCGCGGAAGCCGCGGTGCGGTTGGGCCTGCCGGAGCGCGGCCGCTTCTGCGTGATCGTGCTGGGCCCGGAGGGCGCGGGCCCAGGCGGTACGGACCCACGCGGTACGGACCCACGCGGTACGGGCTCGGGCGCCGGCGGCGCCGCCGGGGCCACCCCCCGCGTGCTGTGGCGGATCCGCGCCGACGGGGAAACGGGCCTGGTGGACCTGGGCCACCATCCGCTGGAGTCCGTACGGGAACTGCTCGCGCCGCTCGGGGTCCGCGCGGGGGTCGGCCCCGTCGTGGAGGCGCCGGCCGATCTGGCCCGGGCGCGCCGGCTGGCCGCCCTCGCCCTGCGCACCGCACCCGCCTCCGGCGGCCCGCGCACCGCCCTGCTGGACGAACGGCTGCCGGCGGCCCTGATGGCGGCCCAGCCCGAACTCGCGGACCGGCTCTGCCAGGTGGCGTTGGGGCCGGTGCTGGCGCTGCCCGCGGAGGACCGCCGCACGCTGCTGACCACGCTCGGCACCTGGCTGGCCTGCCAGGGCTCGACGACGTTCGCCGCGCAGCGGCTGTACTGCCACCGCAACACCGTCTCCAACCGGCTGCGCCGCCTGGAGCACCTCACGGGCCGCACCCTCTCCGACCCGGCGCACGTGGTGGAACTGGCGCTGGCTCATGCGGCGCTGATCCAGCGGCCCGACGGGGAAGAGGGCACATCCCGGCCGAAGCCGTCGGCGCGGCCACCTCGCCGGGGCACCCCGCCTCGCTGACCACAACGGCCCGCAGGACCACGAGCGCCCACCGCCGGAGCGGCCCTGGCCTACCGCGCGGGATCCACCGTCCCCGTCGGCTCCGCGGGCCTGGCGGACTCCAGCAAGTACGGCACGTCGATCACCGCGACCCCCGGCGTGAACAGCAGTCTCGCCTTCAGCCGCAGCGCGTTCTGGTTGTGCAGGGGCTGCTCCCACCAGTGCCCCACCACGTACTCCGGGATCACCACCGACAGCATGTCCGTCGGGGAGTCCCGGACCCGTTCCTGCACGTACGCCAGGATCGGGCCCACCACCTCGCGGTAGGGCGAGTGGAGGATCTTGAGGGGAATCCCGGGAACGTGCTCGGCCCAGGCCTCGCGCAGGCGGGTCGCGGCCTGCCCGTCCGCCGCGACGGTGACCGCCGTCAGGGTGTCGGGGCGCAGGCCCTGCGCGTAGCCGAGGGCCTTCATCGTCGGGGCATGCACGGAGGAGACCAGGAGCACGACGTGGTGGCGGGCGGGCTTGCGCGGTCTGGCGCCGGGGGCGATGGCGACCTGCCGGGCGACCTGGTCGTAGTGGCGGCGCACGCCCTTCATGCCGAGGAAGAGCAGCGGCATGGCGATGACGACGAGCCAGGCGCCGTGGGTGAACTTGGTGATCAGGACGATGACCAGGACCAGCGCGGTCATGGCCGCGCCGACCGCGTTGATGGCGAGCCTGCGGTGGATGTGGAGCCGCTCCTTCCGCGGGGTCGACGGCGAGGCGAGCTCTCTCCTCCAGTGCCGGACCATGCCCGCTTGAGAGAGGGTGAAGGAGACGAAGACGCCGAGGATGTAGAGCTGGATGAGGCGGGTCAGCTCGGCGTCGAAGGCGGTGATCAGGGCGATGGCGGCGAGCGCGAGAAGCACGACGCCGTTGGAGTACACGAGCCGGTCGCCGCGGTTGAAGAGCTGGCGCGGCGCGTACCGGTCCTTGGCGAGGATCGAGGCGAGCATCGGGAAGCCGTTGAAGGCGGTGTTCGCGGCCAGGATCAGTACGCCGGCCGTGACGGCCTGGAGCAGGTAGAAGAGGAAGTGCCAGCTTCCGAAGGTGGCCCGGCCGATCTGGGCGAGCGCGGTGGAGGTCGGGGTGCCGGGAGCCAGACCCAGTTCGGTGGGGTCGGCCGCGACGTGCACCTCGTACGACATGGCGAGGGCGGTGATGCCCACGAACATCGTCACCGACAGCACTCCCATGACGGCGAGCGTGGTGGCGGCGTTCTTCGCCTTGGGCTTCCGGAAGGCGGGTACGCCGTTGCTGATCGCCTCGACGCCGGTGAGGGCGGTACAGCCGGAGGCGAAGGCGCGCATCGCGAGGAGGACGAGGGCGAGGCCGGTGTAGGTGCCGGCCTCGGTGATCGGCAGATCGGCGGATTCGGCGCGGATGGTCTCGCCGGTCGCGAGGCGTACCGCGGCGAAGGCGAACATCACGTAGATGACGAGGACGAAGCCGTAGGTGGGGATGGCGAAGACGCGGCCGGACTCGCGGACGCCGCGCAGGTTCATCAGGGTCAGCAGCACCACGAAGGTGACGGACAGGCCCACTTCGTGGTGGTGCAGGGCGGGTACGGCGGAGGTGATGGCGGCGACGCCGGAGACGACGGAGACCGCGACGGTCATCACGTAGTCGACGAGCAGGGCGCTGGCCGCGGTCAGGGCGGCGGTGGGCCCGAGGTTCTCGGAGCTGACGACGTACGCACCGCCGCCGCCCGGGTAGGCGTGGCAGGTCTGCCGGTACGAGGCGATGACCACCACCAGCAGGAAGACGATGGCGGCGGCCGCGTACCAGGCGAGGTGGAGCAGGGCGACGCCGCCGAGGGCGAGGATCAGCAGGATCTCCTCGGTGGCGTAGGCCACGGAGGAGAGCGGGTCGCTGCAGAAGATCGGCAGGGCGAGCCGTTTCGGCAGCAGGGTTTCGCCCAGGCGTGCCGTGTCGAGGGGTTCCCCGACCAGCACGCGTTTCGCATGGATGCGCCTCATGAGGGCATGATCAGCCATCTTCTGCGCGAATCATCCCTTTTGGCGGCTGTGTCACCCGCGCGGCCGGAGCGGCCGGACGCGACCGGAGCGGCCGGACCTGACCGGATTCACCTACATTTTGGCCGCGGCGCTGCGGATGGCCTCGCGGATGCGGAAGTAGGTTCCGCAGCGGCAGATGTTGGCGATGGCGTCGATGTCCTCTTCGGTGGGCTCGCTCGTGCGCCGGAGCAGGGCGACGGCCGCCATGATCTGGCCTGGCTGGCAGAAACCGCATTGTGCGACGTCCAGTTCGAGCCAGGCCTCCTGGACGGGGTGCAGCTCCTCGCCGTTGGCCAGCCCCTCGATGGTGGTCACCGTCTTCCCGGCGCAGGCCGAGACGGGCACCACGCACGGCCGGATGTCCGCGCCGTCGAGATGGCTGGTGCAGGCCTTGCAGACGTCCACGCCGCAGCCGTACTTGGGCCCGCGCACGCCCAGCATGTCGCGGAGCACCCAGAGCAGGGGCAGATCGTCGGGCGCGTCCACGGTGACGCTCTGCCCGTTGACGGTGAAGGTGTGCGAGGGCACGGCGTCCTCCTGGATCCGGGGGCTATCGGGGGTAGGGCGTGAAGTCGACGTCGAAGTCGAGGGGGAAGCTGCGCGGCTTGGAACCGGTGGCCCGGGCCCAGGCGTTGGCGATCGCGCCGACCGCGGCGGGAACACCGAGCTCGCCCGCGCCGCCCGGCTCCTCGCCGGTGGCCGGCAGGACGAAGACCTGTACGTCACGCGGGGTGTCCCGCTGCGTCGCCCAGTGGAACTGGCTGTAACTCCCCTCCAGCGGAAGCCCCTTGTCCAGGTGCAGCCCGGCCCGCAGGGTGGTGGAGATGGCGTCGGTGAGGCCCCCGATCATCTGGGCCTCCAGCCCGCGCGGGTTGACGGGCAGGCCCACGTCGACGGCGATGACGGCCTTGGTGACGCGGACGCGCTCCGGGTCGCGGGTGTCGATCTCGACCAGGCAGGCGGTGCGGGACTTGTACTCCTCGTGGAAGGCGATGCCCTGCGCGCAGCCCGCCTCCATCGGCCGCCCCCACGCGCCCTCCGCCGCCGCCTTGTCGAGTACGGCTCGCTGGGCGGTGGTCTTCAGGAACGCGCGCCGGAACCGGTAGGGATCCCGCCCGGTCCGCTCGGCCAGTTCGTCGACCACGATCTCCTCGGCGCCGCGCGTGTTGGCGGAGTACACCGACCGCCAGGAGCCGGTGGGCATGCCGGTCGGCACCTCGGTCAGCGCCTGCGTGGTGAGGCCGAAGTGGTACGGGGACTTCACGGTGGTGAGGAAGAGCGTCTGGGCGAGCGTCGCATTGCCGATGCCGAGCGGCAGGTGCGCCGCGGTGGCGGTGATGATCTCGCCGAGTCCGTGCCGGAAGTCGGTCTCGGCGGCGGCGACGCGGTGCTCGAAGCTGAGTACTTCTCCGAGGAGGTGGGTGGCCCGGATCTTGTGATGGGTGGCCGGGCGCATCCGGCCGTGGCGGGTGTCGTCCACGCGGGTCCACATCAGCCGGACCGGGCGGCGGCAGGCCTGGGAGATCCTGGCCGCTTCCAGGGCCGCGTCGAAGAAGAGCCGCCGGCCGAAGGAGCCGCCGGCCTGGACCACGTGCACTTTCACCCGGTCGAGCGGCAGGCCGAGTTCGGCGGCGATGCTCTGCCGGGCCACGATCGGGGACTTGAGCCCGGACCAGATCTCGGCGCGGTCCTCCCGTACGTCGGCGACGGCGGAGTTGGTCTCCATCGGGGCGTGGCTGACGAAGGCGAAGTCGAACTCGGCGTCCACGTACGGGGTCAGCAGCGGCGGCACCACCAGCGGGGCGGTGGCGGCGCGCAGCTTGGCGCGGACCTGAGCGTCGGAGAGCTGGTCGGCGGGGCCCGGACCCCAGGTGACCCGGAGGGCGGCCTTGGCGTCGAGGGCCTGCCCGAAGGTCTCGGCGACGACCGCGACGCCGGTCGGGACGGTCACCACGTGCAGGACCCCGGGCATCGCCTTGACGGCGGCGAGGTTGTCGACGCCGCGCACGCTGCCGCCGACGGTGGGCGGGCGGCGCACCACGCACGGTTTGGCGCCGGGCACGTCGAGGTCGAGGGTGTACTGCTGGGCCCCGGTGACCATGGCGCGGGCGTCGACCCGGCCTGTCGGCTTCCCGACGAGGGCGTGCTCGGCGGTCTTCTTGGGGGTGGCGCCGAGTACGACGAGGCCGGGGTCGGCGGCGGCCGCGGCGAGAGCGCCGTAGTCGGCGGTGCGGCCGTCGGGGGCGCGGACGGCGCCGTTCGCGGTGGTCAGTGAGCCCGGGGCGAGGTTCCAGCGGCGGGCGGCGGCCGCGATCAGCCGGGCGCGGGCGGTGGCGGCGGTCTGCCGGACCGGCCCGTAGAGGGAGCGGATGGAATTGGAGGAGCCGGTGAGCTGGTTGAAGAGCAGCTCGGGCCGCGCGTCGTCCAGCTCCACCCGTACGTCCGCCAGTGGCGCGTCGAGTTCCTCCGCGACCAGCATCGCCACGGCGGTGGTGAGTCCCTGGCCCACCTCCTCGCGGGGCAGCCGGAAGCGGATGGTCCCGTCCGCCTCGACGGCGAGCGCCAGCAGGGCGGAGGTGGGCGCGCCGGCGAGGATGAACAGGTCACCGAGGTCGATGACGTCGGCGACGGCGGGCAGGCTCGGCACCACGGCGTGGGCGGACTGCGGGGCCAGCGCGTCGGCGCCGGCGCGCGTGACGAGGGCCAGGGTCGGCGCGGCGACGAGACAGGTGAGGAAGGAGCGGCGGCTCTGCCCGGTCATGTCGTCGTGTCCCCGCCCTGCGCGGGCCCGCTGGAGCGGACCTCTCCCCGGCTCGTTACCGACACGTAGAGTAGCGATCACCGGGTGGGCTCGGGAAGACCGGTAACAGGCCGGGATCAGAGGCGGGAATCGAGCCGGGCCCACCCTCTCCCGGCCCGGGAGCGGATCGCCGCCCAGGGGAGCGGATCGCCGCCCAGGGGAGCGGATCGCCGGCCCGGGAGCGGACGGGCAGTCAGCCGACACGACCTCGCCCGGCGTACGGGCGATGCCGGAGCCGGGGGTCCTCCGTTCGGGGGTACGGTCGCGGGCACCGTCCACCCGGCTCCCTCGCTCGTCCGCCCGCGCGGCACCCTTCGTACACCTCGGCCGCACGCTCGACCGCCCTCGTCCGGAGGGCCGGTTTCCGGCCGCCGCGGCGGCCCGGGCCGCCCGGCTCGACCAGCCCCCGCCGCGGGCGGACGATGGAGGGACCGGAAGACGGAAGGAGATGTGCCGCAATGGCCACATTCATGGATGTCCACACGGGCATGAAGGGCATTACATCCGAGCAGCTGTCCGCCGCCCACCGGGCGGACCTGGCCATCGAAGCCGATGAAGGCGTGCACTTCCAGAAGGCATGGGCCGACCCCGAGGCCGGCACGATCTACTGCCTGTCCGAGGCACCGTCCGCCGAGGCGGTCCAGCGCATCCACGAGCGTGCCGGGCACCCTGCGGACGAGATCCACCCCGTACCGCTGTCGGTGTCCTGACCTCGGCTGACCGAATTCATTCGCACACGAAAGGGGGGGTGGGAGGCAGCCGGGAGGCCTGCGGCATATGTCAGACGCAAGACCGTTACGGATGTTGCCAAACGCCTTACAGGCCGTCGCCGCCTGTGCAACAGTCGTTACCGGTCCTTCCGCCAGACTTGGCCGCGCCGCGCCTGTATCGGAGTGCTCATGCCGTCCCACCTGTTCGCGGACCGTCCCGCGCAACCGCCCGAGCCGGGATCGGTGGACGCGCTGATCTCGCAGACCCGGCGGCTCCGGGGAGAAGTGGACGCGGTCCGCCGCGACACCGTCGTGGACGACGACGACGCCCAGGGCCGCTGGCAGCGTGCACTGTGCGATCTCGCCGTCCACCACCTCGACGACCTCGGCCAGCATCTCGGCCAGCTCAAGGAGGGCCTGCCGCCCGCACCCGAGCTGATCGAGCTGCCGCACGCGGCGCCCGAAGCCGCCTGCGAGGACCGCCAGACCCGGGTCGGCAGCGCCGAGTGGAACCTGCTGACCGATGAGGTCACCTGGTCCGACGAGCTCTTCCAGATCTTCGGCCGCTCCCCCGAGGCGGGCGCGCCCCCCCTCGACGAACTGGGCTCCACCCTCTTCTCCGAGGACCAGCCACTGCTCACCGCGTGGCTCACCGCGTGTCTGGTGGACGGCAAGCCCATCGACGGCGAGTTCCGCATCGTCCGCACCGACGGCCGGGTCCGGACCCTGCACATGAGGGGTGAGCCGGTACTCGACTCCGACGGCTGCACCGCCTCCATGTGGGCCGTCATGCGGGACGTGAGCGAGCTGCGCCGCAGCCAGCGGGCCGTGCGCGAGTCCCGCGACTCCCTCCAGCGCCGGCGGGAGATCGCGCAGACCGAGCACCGGCTCGCGGTCGAACTGCAGGAAGCGGTCCTCCCCCCGTGGCGCGGCTCCCTGCGGTTCCCGCACCGCAACGCCGGCACGCTGGACGTGGCCGCGCACTATCTGCCGTCCGCGACCAGCGCGCTGATCGGCGGCGACTGGTACGACGCGCTCGAACTCCCCGACGGGCGTTCGATGCTGACGGTCGGTGACCTGACCGGGCACGGCGTGACCGCCACCTCCGGCATGGCGATGATGCTGGGCGCCCTGCGCGGGATGGCCATGGCCGGGATCGAACCCGGCCCGCTGATGGGCTGGCTCAACCAGCTCCTGGAAACCTCCGTACAGCCCGCGCTCGGCTCGGCCGTCTGCTGCCGCTACGATCCCGCGCGCCGCGTACTGGCCTGGGCGCAGGCCGGCCACCCCGCCCCGCTCCTGTTCCGCCGCGGATCGGGCCGCTCCCTGCTGCCGCCCGAGGGCGTGCTGCTCGGAGCGACCTCCGGAGCCGCGTACGGGCAGGCCGAGGAACCGCTCGAAGTGGGCGACGTCCTCATCCTGCACACGGACGGGCTGACACCGCGCAGCATCGAGTTCAGCCGGACGGACGGGACCGAGCGGCTGCTGGCGATCGCGCCGCGGTTCTCGGCTGCGCGCTCGGCGCAGGAATGCGTACGGATGGTGATCGAGGAGTTCGGCGAGAGCGAGCGCGAGGACGACGCCTGCGTGCTGGTGGCCCGGGTCGGCGGGTAGGGCGACCGCCCCGCCCGTACGGGGTCCAGGTCGTGCGGAATACCGGGGGTGTCCAGCGCCTTCAGGGCCGCGCCGGGAGGCGCGGCCTTTCTCGTCTCCGTACGGGGGCCGACGCAGGCGCCGGGGCACGGCTCGGGACAGGCCGGGGGCGGAGCTACACCTTCGTACCGCGCGCGCTGCGCGGCGCCGGGCTGTCCGGGAGGGCCAGCTCGATCTCCTGGCGCAGGTCCTCGATGCGCCCGTAACCCGCGTACTGGCCGGTGAGCCGGTACATCTCGCGCAGCCGGTCCCATGTCCGGTGCGAGGAGGTCTCGTTCATCGAGACCAGGGCGAGGCGGGCGTAGCGGTCGGCCTGCTCCGGGTCGTCGGCGATGAAGCAGGCCGAGGCCATCGAGATGTAGTCGAAGATCTGCGAGCGCTGGTAGCCGTCGCCGCGCAGCCGCAGCGCCTGCCTGGCGTGCCGTGCGGCGATCGGCGCCGCCGTGGCGTCGTGGTCGGCGAGTGTCCGGTACGCCAGGGCCTGCATGCCGTGCAGATCCGCCTCGTCGAAGTGCTGCATCCAACTCGGCGCCGGCACATCGCCCTTGTCGGAGACGAAGAGCTCCTCCGCCTCGCCCAGCGTGCGGCGCATGGCCTGGCCCTTGCCCATGGCGGCCTGCGCCCAGGCCTCGATGGTGTGCAGCATGGCGCGGGTGCGCGGCAGCGTCTGCTCGCCGGAGCCGGACTGGGCCAGCTTCATCAGGTCGAGCGCCTCGTGGGGCTTGCCGAGGTGAACCATCTGGCGGGCGGCGCGGGACAGGGCCTCGCCCGCGCGCGGCCGGTCGCCTCCCTCGCGGGCCGCGTGCGCGGCGATGACGAAGTACTTCTGCGCCGTCGGTTCCAGGCCCACGTCGTGGGACATCCAGCCCGCCAGCACCGCCAGGTTGGCCGCCACCCCCCACAGGCGCCGCTGGAGGTGGTCGGGGTGGTGGTAGGCGAGCATGCCGCCCACCTCGTTGAGCTGGCCGACGACGGCCTTGCGCTGGAGGCCGCCGCCTCTGGAGGCGTCCCAGGCGCGGAAGACGTCCACGGAACGTTCGAGGGCCTCGATCTCCTGCGAGCCGATCGGGGCGGCCTCGTAGCGGTCGTAACCCGCCGGGTCGGCCTGGAAGGAGCCGCCGAAGCGCTGCGCCTCCTCGGTGACGGCGGGGTCGGTGTGGAGCCAGTCGTACATGGCGTTGCTGAGGACGGAGCCGGCGGTGAGCGCGGCGCCCGCGCCCATCAGACCGCGACGGTTGAGCATGAGGTCCATTCCCGTGAATTCGGTGAGGACCGCGGCTGTGCGTTCGGGCGCCCAGGGCACTTGGTCGGGGTTGTCCTTCGCCCCGTCCGGCTGCCGTTTCGAGGTGCGCCGCTGCCGTACGAACCCGAGGTCCTCGATGGTCACGACACGACCGAGCCGCTCGGTGAACAGTGCTGCCAGTACCGTGGGCACCGGCTCGCGCGGGGTCTCCCCCAGGTCGATCCAGCGCCGCACCCGCGAGGTGTCGGTGGCCAGCTGGTGGTGGCCCATGGCCGCCGCCTGCCGATTGACCATCCTCGCCAGTTCGCCCTTCGACCAGCCGGCCAGGCCGAACAGGTCGTTGAGGCGGGTGTTCGGACCTTTGCTCACGTCAAGCCCCCAGGTTCTCGGCTGAGTTGACAGTAACCCCCCGTCAGGTGCCGAGCGACTATTCGCCAGGGTTCGCCAGGGCACGCCTGATGGTCCGCCACCCACGGCCGGGTGTCAGGTAGGAATGCGCCTCCCCGACCCGGTCACCGGCGGAACTCCCCAGGGTGAAGTACGGGATCCGGCGGGGCGGCGTATGAAACCAGTCGGCGCACGAAGGGATCCGTAACGCCATGTACGCAGCAACGTCCTCCGTGTCCGCCCCGGTCCGGCCGCACCGCACGCTCCAGGCCGGCGGCGGCCCTTACCTCGAATCCAGCCGTCCCGCGACCCCGGTGCAAGGCGCCGTCCGGGCGCGCCGGATGCCGGTGACCGGAGCGCAGCCGCTCAGCGGAAGAATCGACCTCTCGGGACCCCAGGGCGCGCAGTTGCGGACCGCGCTCGCCTCGGTGCAGCGGATCTGTCCGGAGTTCACGCCGGTGCAGGTGCTGCGGCGCAGCGGCCGGTCGGTCCTCCTGGTGGGCACCACCGGGCGGATGACCGCCGTCGCCAAGGTTTTACTGGATCATTCGCCCGAGTGGCGCGAGCGGTACCGGCACGAAATAGCGGCGTACCGGACGTTCGTCCGTCACCGCCCGCCGGTCCGGGTGCCGCGTCTGATCGCGGCCGACCCGGAGAACTGCACGCTGGTGGTCGAGCGGATGGCGGGCAGGGTGGCGGCGCTGCAACGGCACCCGGTGGAGGCTCCGCCGAGAGTCGACGTACGGGCGGCCGTGGGAGCGATCTGCCGGGTCAACCAGTGGCGTCCGCCGGCCGAGCTGTTCGGCAGCCCGCTGAACTACTCGCGGCGGATCTTGCGCGACTACGAGCTCGGCCTGCTGACCGACCGTGACCTCGGCGACCTGCAGAAGCTGATGCACGGTGTGAAACTGTCGGGCACCGCACTGCAGTTCAACCACGGCGACGCGCTGCTGTCGAATCTGCTGCTGTCCCCGGCCGGGCCGGTGCTGCTCGACTGGGAGCACGCGGGCTGGTACCTGCCGGGCTACGACCTGGCCACGCTGTGGACGGTACTGGGCGACGCCCCGGCCGCTCGCGGCCAGATCAGCCGCCTCGCCCAGTCGGCCGGCCCGGCCGCGCGGGACGCCTTCCTGGTCAATCTGATGCTGGTGCTGACCCGGGAGATCCGGATGGCCGAGACGGCGGTGCAGCGCTCGATGCTGTCGGCCGCCCCGACCCGCCCCCTGCCGGCGGGGGCCGTGTCCTGCGGTGAGGAGCAGCGGCTGCTGCTGCGCCGTCTGCACGACGACGCCGGAATGGCCCGCAGAGCGGTCCGCGCGGCGGTCGGCACCCGCTGACACCGGAGCCCGGCGCGCCGGGTACGAATTCCCGTGGTCCACGCACCTGGTGCGCGGGCCACGGGAATTCGTGTGTCCGGGCCGGCTCGCGGGGCGCGGCGCGGGGCTTGACATCCCATGATCCCCCGAACACCTTCTCTGACTCAGCATCAGAATGCTGGAAGCTCCCTCCTTCCTCCCCACGCCGCTGGAGCCCGCCCATGTCCGCAAGCACTTCGCCGTCCGCTCCTCCCTCACGCCGGGCGGTCCTCGCCGGGGCAGGGGCCGGGGTCCTCGCCGCCACCGTGCGGTCCTCCACCGCCGCGCGGGCCGCCGACGGCCTCGCGCTCGGCGCGTACGACGTCGTCGTGGTCGGATCCGGGGCCGCCGGGATGACGGCGGCGCTCACCGCCGCCCGGCGGGGGCTGAGCGTGCTGGTGATCGAGAAGGCCCCCACCTTCGGCGGGTCGGCCGCGCGCTCCGGGGCCGGGATCTGGCTGCCGAACAACTCGGTGATCCTGGCGGCGGGAGTGCCCGACACCCCGCAGAAGGCGGCGACGTACCTCTCGGCCGTCGTCGGTCCCGAGGTGCCGGCCGACCGCCAGGCGGCGTTCCTCGCCAACGGGTCCCGGATGCTGGACTTCGTGATGGCCCGCAGCCCCCTGCGGTTCCGTTACATGGAGGGGTACAGCGACTACTACCCCGACCTGCCGGGCGGGCTGCCAGGCGGCCGGTCCATCGAACCGGACCAGATCGACGGCAATGTCCTGGGCGCCGAACTGGCCCGCCTGAACCCTGCGTACATGCCTGTCCCGGCCGGGATGGTGGTGTTCAGCCAGGACTACAAGTGGCTGAACCTCGCGGCGGTGAACGCCAAGGGGCTCGCGGTGTCCACCGAGTGCCTGGCCCGCGGCACGGCGGCGGCGCTGCGCGGCGAGAAGCCGCTGACGATGGGACAGGCCCTGGCGGCCGGGCTGCGCGCCGGACTGCTGCGGGCGGGGGTGCCGGTGTGGCTGAACAGTCCGCTGGTCGACCTGGTCCACGAGAACGGGGCGGTCACCGGGGTCGTGGTGGAGAAGGAGGGAGTACGGGGCGTCGTACGGGCGGGGCGCGGCGTGATCATCGGCTCGGGCGGCTTCGAGCACGACGCGCAGATGCGGGCGCAGTACCAGCAGCAGCCGATCGGCACCCAGTGGTCGGTCGGGGCGAAGGAGAACACCGGCGACGGCATCCGGGCCGGGCAGCGGGCCGGAGCCGCGCTGGCGCTGATGGAGGACGCCTGGTGGGGACCGTCGATACCGCTGCCCGGAGAACCGTACTTCTGCCTCGCCGAACGCACCCTGCCGGGAGGCCTGATCGTGAACGGCGACGGCGCGCGGTTCGTCAACGAGGCGGCCCCGTACAGCGATGTGGTGCACGTGATGTACGAGAAGGACCGGGGCTCGACCGGTTCGCACATCCCGGCGTGGCTGATCGTGGATCAGAACTACCGCAGCAAGTACCTGTTCAAGGACATCCTGCCGACGATGGCCTTCCCGGACGCGTGGTACGAGTCCGGCGCGGCGAAGAAGGCGTGGACGTGGGACGCGCTGGCCGGCCTGATCGGGGTCCCGGCGGCGGCGCTGCGGGCGACGCTCAACCGGTTCAACGCGCTGGCGCAGAACGGGACCGACTCCGACTTCCACCGCGGCGACACGGCGTACGACCACTACTACACGGACCCGAACGTGCGGCCGAACTCGTGCCTGGCGCCGGTGTGGGCCCCGCCGTTCTACGCGTTCAAGATCGTGCCGGGAGACCTGGGCACGAAGGGCGGCATCGTGACCGACGCGCGCGCCCGGGCGCTGCGGGCGGACGGCTCGGTGATCCGCGGCCTGTACGCGGCGGGCAACGCGAGCGCGGCGGTGATGGGCCACAGCTACGCGGGGGCCGGATCGACGATCGGCCCCGCGATGACGTTCGGCTACGTGGCGGCGAACGACATCGCGGACGGGTGACCTCTGGAGCGCCGGTCGAGGGCCGGCCTTGGGGATTGTCGGCCCCGGGCGCACTAGTCCCTGGGGGGCTGGTCCTCGGGAGTCCTGGTTCCGGGAGTCCTGGTTCCGGTGGGCCTGGTCCTAGCCCTGCTGGAAGAGCTCGGCGGGGAGCGGCTTCAGGAGGGCGTAGAGGTCATCGGTGATCGGGCGGTCCCAGCTGGCGATGGTGACCAGCACGTTGTCACTGCGGTCGAACTGGACGCAGGAGACGCGGGACTCCGACAGCTTGATCTTCCGGACGATGAGGAGGTTGTCGCCCTGCATGACGGGGCAGTCCTCGGCACCGGTGACCTCGACGTCCTCGTCGTTCTCCAGTGCGTCGAGGAGCTGGGCCACCTCGAAGGGGACCTGTCCGTCCTCGAGGTCCCGGGCGGGCGAACCCTCGGGGAGGTTTCCGATGATCATCGCGGGGCCGCGTCCGCCGAACAGGTCGTAGCGGAGGAAGACACCCTGGCAGCTGCCGTCGGGCGCGGGCAGCAGCCCGGCCCCGAGATTGCCCGGCCAGTCCCCCGGGTCCATGGCCAGGACGTCGAAGTCCGGGCCGGCGGGTGTGGCGGCGCGGTGGCGGCGGAGGAAGGACATGCCGCCATGGTACGTGGCCGCACGCGTTTTCCGGCCCGGGGGCCCTCATCCGCCCGGGCCCGGGAGCCGTGCCCCGGGCCGCCCCCGCCGTCACGCCGCCCCCGCCGGAGTCCGTGCCCTCCGGCGCCGCCGCCCCCGGCGGATCGCGCCTCCTGCCGGGCCCGTCAGACCGGCGGGACCAGCGCGAAGTAGTGCGGGAGCAGCCCGGCGTCACCCGTGGTCCGCAAGGCGGTGGCGGGGAGGCGTCGCCAGAGGAAGAGGGCGAGGTCCGAGGCCGAGGCCGCGGCCTCGACGTCCACCGGGCCGGTGGAACCGGGCTCCAGATGGATCTCGTCGGCCGAGAAGGCGACGGTCCAGGATTCCGGGCCGTCCATACGCCGGAAGCGGTACCGCTCACCCGCGCCCGCCGGGGCCGCCTGCCAGGAGCGCCGTGCGGGGGCCATCACCTCGAAGCTCTGTGACACGGCGTCCGCCGCCAGGCGAGGATCCAGGGGGCTCGGGCTCCCCGCCGCGAACTGGGCGTCCCAGCGGTGGACGGCCAGCTCGATCGTCTGCATCCGCAGCCAGAAGCCCGAGGTGCGCTCCACCGACCAGGTCCACACCGGCACATCGGGCCCGAGTTCGCGCAGCAGCCCCTCCAAGGCCCGCGCACCCTCGGTGAACCAGTCGATGAGCGCGCCCGGCACCGGCCCCCGGTTCGGCGCCCGGTCCGGCACGGGCCACGCGGCCCGGATCTCCGGGTCGGCGGGGATCCCGTACAGGGAGAGATCCCCCGGGTCCGGAGCCTCGACGAGCCGCTCCCGCAGGATGTGGGCGACGTACCGCTGCACTCCCCCCAGGTGCCCGACCAGGTCGGACACCGTCCAGCCCGGGCACGAGGGGACCGCCGGCGCGGGCTGCCCGGGGCCGGCGGCCCGGCGGACGGCCTGCTCGAATGCCGCTGCCTCGCTGTGGAAGTGGGAGAGCCGGGTGATGTGGTCCATACGGATCACCCTGCCCGCCGGGCGGCGGTTCCTCCCTCCCATGAGCTACGGGCGAACACCCCCGCGCCCGTCGGCGGTCCCTGACCGCCGGTACGGCCGGCCACCGGGCGGCTCCCCGCCCGGTGGTGCGCCGCGTCCGCAGGACACCGCCTACGTCAGGTCGAACTCCCCGCCCCGCGCGTTCAGCACGAACCTGCGCCACTCGTCCGGCGCGAAGATCAGCGAGGGGCTCTCGGGGCGGTCGCTGTTGCGCATCGCGATGAAGCCCTCGACGAAGGCGATCTGAACGTCACCGGCCCCCCGGCTGCTCGACTGCCAGTCCGCCCCGCTGAGATCGAGGTCCGGCTTCCCCCAGCCGGCCAGGGGCTGTGAAGTCATGCTCTCGGCCACGTGCGTGCTCCTCCCGGTACGTCGTCCGGGGGCAAGGTTAACCATCGCGGCGGGTGCCGCACAGACCACGGGGAGTCACCTGTGACCGGTGCGGCGCCCCCGCCCCTCCCGCGCCCACGGTGCGCGTTCGGTTCAGGAGGTCGTCAGGAGGTCGGCTGATCGGCCCCCACCAGCCACATCGAGAAGAACTGCGCGCCGCCGCCGTACGCGTGTCCGAGCGCCCGGCGGGCTCCCGGGACCTGGTGTTCGCCGGCCTGGCCGCGGACCTGGAGTGCCGCCTCGGCGAAGCGGATCATGCCGGAGGCGCCGATCGGGTTGGTGGACAGGACACCTCCGGACGGATTCACGGGGAGGTCGCCGTCGAGTTCGGTGACCCCCGCCTCGGTAAGTTTCCAGCCCTCGCCCTCCGCGGCGAAGCCGAGGTTCTCCAGCCACATCGGCTCGTACCAGGAGAACGGCACGTACAGCTCCGCCGCGTCGATCTCGCGGCGCGGATCCGAGATGCCCGCCTGACGGTAGACGTCGGCGGCGCAGTCCTTGCCGGCCTGCGGCGAGACGAAGTCCTTGCCCGCGAAGAGGGTGGGTTCGCTGCGCATCGCCCCGCCGTGCATCCAGGCCGGCGGTTTCGGCGAACGGGCCGCTCCCGCACGGTCGGTGAGGATCATCGCGCAGGCGCCGTCCGAGGAGGGGCAGGTCTCGGAGTAGCGGATCGGGTCCCACAGCATCGGCGAGGCCTGGACCTTCTCCAGCGTGATGTCGTGCTCGTGCAGGTGCGCGTACGGGTTCTTCAGCGCGTTGCGGCGGTCCTTGTACGCCACCAGCGAGCCCACGGTGTCGGGCGCGCCGGTGCGCCGCATGTACGCCCGCACGTGCGGGGCGAAGAAGCCGCCCGCGCCCGCCAGCAGCGGCTGTTGGAAGGGGACGGGCAGTGAGAGGCCCCACATGGCGTTGGATTCGGACTGCTTCTCGAAGGCCAGGGTGAGGACCGTGCGGTGCACGCGGGCCGCGACGAGGTGGGAGGCGACCAGGGCGGTGGAGCCGCCGACCGAACCAGCCGTGTGCACGCGGAGCATCGGCTTGCCGACCGCGCCCAGCGCATCCGCCAGATAGAGCTCCGGCATCATCACGCCCTCGAAGAAGTCGGGGGCCTTGCCGATGACGACCGCGTCGATGTCCGCCCAGGTCAGCTCGGCGTCCGCGAGGGCGCGGGAGGCGGCTTCCCGGACCAGCCCCGCGAGGGAGACGTCGTGGCGGGCCGCGACGTGCTTGGTCTGGCCGATGCCGACGATCGCGACCGGTTCTTTGCCCGTCCTGCTCATGCCGGGTCCCCTTCCAGGACGGCGACCAGGTTCTGCTGGAGGCAGGGGCCTGAGGTGGCGTGCGCGACGGCCCGGTCGGACTCGCCGCGGTGGATCCGGGCTGCCGCCTCGCCGATCCGGATCAGGCCCGCGGCCATGACCGGGTTGGCGGCGAGCGCCCCGCCCGACGGGTTGACGGCCACCTCGGGGCCGAGCCCGAGGGCCTTGCGGAGCACGACCTCCTGGGAGGAGAACGGGGCGTGCAGTTCGGCCGTGTCCACCGGCCGTTCGAAGACCCCCGCGCGCTCGGCGGCCAGCCGGGTGGACGGGGAGTCGGTGAGGTCGCGCAGGCCCAGCCCGTGGGCCTCGATGCGGTGGTCGATGCCGGTGATCCAGGCGGGCCGCTCGCACAGCCGGCGCGCGAGGTCACCCGCGGCCAGGATCACCGCCGCCGCACCGTCACTGACGGGCGGGCAGTCCCCGGTGCGCAGCGGCGCCACCTGGTAGTCGCCCTGCGGGACGGCGCCGGTGAGCTGTGCGTGCGGATTGGCCTCGGCGGCGGCCCGGCTGCGGGCGCCGATGGCGGCCAGGGCGGGCTCGTCGGTCTCGCCCGCGTCGATGAGCGCCTGGGCTTGCAGGGCGGCCAGGGCGACCGAGTCCGGCCAGAGCGGGGCGGCGTAGTAGGGGTCGAGCTGGCGTGTCAGGACGTCGCGTACGGATCCCGGCGAGGACTTCCCGTACCCGTAGACGAGGGCGGTGTCGGCCTCGCCGGTCTGGATCTTGACCCAGGCCTCGTAGAGGGCCCAGGCGCCGTCCATCTCGACGTGCGACTCCGAGATCGGCGGCCAGGCGCCGACCCCGTCGAGGGTCATGGTGAAGGAGAAGGCCCGGCCCGCCAGGTAGTCGCTGGAGCCGGAGCAGGTGAAACCGATCTCGCCGGCCTTCAGCCCGGTCCGGGTGAGCACTTGGTGCAGCACGGGCATGACCATCTCGACTTCGCTGAGCTCGTCGGTACGGCGCAGGTGGTCGCTCTGCGCGAAGGCGACCACCGCCACGTCGCGGGCGTATCGGGCCATCAGATGAGCTCCTTGTACGCGTCGTAGTCCGCGTCCGGCTCGCCGGTGGGGCGGTAGTGGTCTGGGTAGCGGCCGCCTTCGGTCCATACCGGTTCGACGCGCAGGCCCATGCGGACCTGGTCGTACGGGATGCCGCCGATCCGGCCGTGGAGGGCGAGGCCGGCCCCGTCGAGGGCGATGTGGGCGTAGACGTAGGGGACTTCGATGTCGTCGTTCCCGGCGTTGCGCGCCTTGATGTTGACGATGCAGTACGTGGTCACCGTGCCCGCCGGGCCGACCTCGACCTGGTCGGTGGTGGCGACCCCGCAGGTGGGGCAGGCGCCGCGCGGCGGGACGTACACCTTGTGGCAGGAGGGGCAGCGCTCGCCGACGGTCTTCCGCTCGGCGAGGGCGTTGATGTACGCGGTCTGCGCGCGGCCGGGGCTGTACGAGTAGTCCAGGCGGGCGGCGGCGACGATGCCGGTGACGGGGTCGCCGAACACGCCGTCGTGCGGGGCCGGTTGGGGATTCTCGGCGCCCTCGGCGCCCTGGGCGCCCTCGGCCGGTTCGAAACAGGCGATGTCGGTGATGGCCCCGGTGCGGTCGGCGGCCCAGCGGACGCGGACCCGCATGCCGGTGCGCACGGCCTCGGGGCCGGGTGCGTCGAGGGCGTGCAGCAGGGCGGTGTCCGCGCCGTCGAGCTTGACCAGCACCCAGGCGAAGGGGGTGCCGAGGGGCTGGTGGGGCCGGGGCAGACCGTTCCAGGCCCAGGTGGTGACGGTCCCGGTGGCGGCGACCTCGACGAGCTCGCGGATCTCTTCGGCGGTGACGGGGTCGTATTCGGCGGGCGGGACCATCACCCTGCCGTCGGAGGTCCGCACGCCGAGCACGACGCCCTCGCGCAGCCCGGTGAGAAAGGCACTCTGAACGGGCCCGAGGGACCGGGTGAAGGGAAACTCGACGACGAGTGGCGCGCGCAGCACTTCGGGTGGGGACACGGCGGTCATGCTGACTCTCCGATTCTCCGTGGCGATGGAACGACTTCAACCCCGCCGGCTTCAGCCCCGCCGGCGTTTGGGCGCACCCCCAGCCCCGCCGGCGTTTGAGGCGCGGGGTCTGGGGCAGCGCCCCAGCAGCCGGTCCGCAGGGGCGGGGTCCCGTGGCGGGGTCGGGGCCGACAGGCCCAGGGGGCCCGGGGGCCGGGGCCCGGGGCCCGGGGGCGGAGCCCGGGCGGCTACTCCCGCCGGTACACCGCCGGCCGCTTCTCCGCAAAGGCCCGCGCCCCCTCCTTCGCATCCGCCGTGTCGAAGACCGGCCACCCCCGCCGGAGCTCCGCGGCCAGCCCCTCCGTCTCCGTCAGCTCGGCGCTCTCGTAGACGGACGCCTTCACCGCCTCGACGGCCAGCGGCCCACACGCGTTGATCCGCTCGGCGATCTCCAGGGCCTTGTCCAGCGCCGTGCCGTCGGGCACCACCTGCCCGACGAGGCCGATCCGCGCTGCCTCCTCGGCCGAGTACGGGCGCCCGGTCAGCAGCATCTCCAAGGCGTGGGTGCGCGGGATCTGGCGCGGCAGCCGAACCGTGGAGCCGCCGATCGGGAACAGGCCTCGCTTGACCTCGAAGAGCCCGAAGGTGGCGCCCTCACCCGCGACCCGGATGTCGGTGCCCTGCAGGATCTCGGTCCCGCCGGCCACGCAGTACCCCTCCACCGCCGCGATCACCGGTTTGCGCGGCCGGTGGTGGCGGAGCATCGCCTTCCAGTGCAGGTCGGGGTCGGCCGTCAGCCGGTCGCGGTAGTGGTCGCCCGCCATCCCCTTCCCGGCCAGCGCCTTGAGGTCCATGCCGGCGCAGAAGTCCCCGCCCGCGCCGGTCAGCACCACCGAGCGGATCGCGTCGTCGGCGTCCGCCTCCAGCCAGCCGTCGTACAGACCCACCAGCAGCGGCAGCGAGAGCGCGTTCTTCGCCTCGGGCCTGTTCATGGTGAGCACCAGCGTGGCGCCGTGCCGTTCCACGGTCAGGTGTTCCGTCCCACCCATGGCCGTCCTCCCGTCTCAAGACCTAGAACAGGTTGCAGTAGGGGCCGGTGCAGTTCAATAGTTTTCTGACACTCAGTCAGATTTTTTGGACGGCGCCCTTCCCAGTGGGGACGCGCGGCGCTGTAATGACCGCCGGAGCAGACCGCCCGTGCGTTCAGCCATGGGGACTTCCGGGGTCAGGAGGAACGGTGGAGTACAACCTTGCCGACCTGTTCGAGTCGGTCGTGGACGTGGTTGCGGACCGTGAGGCCCTCGTGTACGTGGACCACCCCGGGACCGGCGCCGAGCGTCGACTCACGTACGCGGAGCTGGACACGGCGGCGAACCGCATCGCGCACCACCTGGTGGACAGCGGGCTGAAAGCCGGCGAGCACCTGGGCCTGCACCTCTACAACGGGATCGAGTACTTGCAGACCGTCCTGGCCTGCCTGAAGGCGCGGCTGGTGCCGGTGAACGTCAACTACCGGTACGTGGAGGAGGAGCTGGTCTACCTCTACAACGACGCCGACCTCGCCGCGCTCGTCTTCGAGGGGGAGTTCACCGAGCGGGTGGCCGCCGCGCTGCCGCAGACCACGAAGCTCCGGCACCTGATCCGGGTCGGGCCGGCTCCCGCGGGCGCTCCGGAGCCCGCGATCGCGCCGGTACCGTACGCCGACGCGGAGGCGGCCGGTTCCCCCGAGCGCGGGTTCCCGGCCCGGTCGGCGGACGACCTCTTCATCATCTACACCGGCGGCACCACCGGCATGCCCAAGGGCGTCATGTGGCGTGCCGAGGACCTCTTCTTCGCGGGGCTCTTCGGCGGCGACCCCGCCGGCGAGCCGGTGAAGCGGCCCGAGGAGCTGGCCGAGCGGGTCGCGGCGGGCGGCGCCGGGCTCACCTTCTTCCCGGCTCCCCCGCTGATGCACGGCACGTCGACGCTGACCTCGTTCGTCGCCCTCAACTACGGCCAGCGGATCGTCATCCACCGCAAGTACGCGCCCGAGGAAGTGCTCCGTACGATCGAGAAGGAGAAGGTCTCCAGCGTGTCTCTGGTGGGCGACGCGATGCTCAGGCCGCTCATCGACGCCCTGAACGGCCCGCTCAAGGGGACGGACCTGTCCTCGCTGTTCAGCGTCTCCTCGTCCGGCGCGATCATGTCGGAGACGGTGCGCGCCGAGTTCCAGCGGCTCGTGCCGAATGTGCTGCTCCTGAACAACTTCGGGTCGTCCGAGTCCGGCTCCAACGGCAGGGCGACGGACGACTCCGGCCCGGAGAAGGGCTTCCGCCTGGAGGTCAACGACCGTACGCGGGTGGTGGATCCGGTGACGCACGAGCCCGTACGGGTGGGCGAACCGGGGCGCCTCGCACAGCGCGGCCACGTCCCGCTCGGCTACTACAACGACCCGGCCAAGACCGCCGAGACCTTCTTCCAGAAGGGCACGGAGCGCTGGGTGCTGCTCGGCGACATGGCGACCGTCGACGAACAGGGCATCGTCACGGTCCTCGGGCGCGGCTCGCAGTGCATCAACACCGGTGGTGAGAAGGTCTATCCGGAGGAGGTCGAGCAGGCGCTGAAGTCCCATCCGGGCGTGTACGACGCGCTGGTGGCCGGCGTCCCGGACCCGAAGTGGGGCAGCCACGTCGCCGCGGTGGTGCAGGTCAGGGCCGGGTCGCCGGACCCCACGCTGGACGAGATCCAGGCCCATTGCCGCACCAGGCTCGCGGGTTACAAGATCCCCCGCCAGCTGGTCATCGCGCCCGCCATCCAGCGCTCGCCGAGCGGCAAGGCGGACTACCGCTGGGCGAAGGCGGTGGCGACGGAGGCCGGGCGCGATGACCAGCTGGCGGGGGATCTTGTAACCCGCGAGCCTGGTGCGGCAATGGGCCTGGATCTCGTCCAG
>NZ_JBEXNN010000034.1:0-58503 GCF_040611115.1 Streptomyces sp. NPDC003038 | reverse complement strand
ACCAACCACAACCCCCACCCAACCCACCCACCCCCTAAAACCAACCAGAAGGTCCGTATTTAATCAACCCAACCCCCACCACACCCCAACACCCACCCGCACCAGAGAACCACCCCCCCACACCCACCAACCCACACAGCCGACCACACCCCCTCCCCCAACCACCCCACCCAAACCCCGACAGCCACAGCGCCCGTGAGCCACAGTCAGCTGCTCTCCCCCAACCCCACCTGAGCAGCCAAGAAGGACCCGCACCCACCCTCCGCCATGTCGCAGGCGGAACAGACCCCGGATACACCGGGCCGACCGCGGGCAAACGCGTCCCCATGAACGCTCTCCGCCACTGGGAAAACGCCGTCGAGCAGTGGGAAAACGCACTGCTCGCCAAACTGTCACCACGCGAGCCGGTCGAACTACTGGAAGCCCTACGCCATGAATGCGACCAGCAGGCAGTCATCTGCAGCCACGACCGCGTCGTAGTACCCAACGCCTACGAAGTGGAACTGCCCCCGGAAACCCACACAAAACTCGCACCACACGCCCACCGCATCGGCCCCCTGCTCACCGACGCCCTCGCCCGCCACGGCGAGGCCCGCGGTTACGAGTGGGCCGGCCCCCTCACCGTACGACTCCGCCCATCCCCACACCTCCGCGACAACCGCTACCGCATCACGAGCACACCCACCCCCCACATCAGCATCGAAGCATTCACCAACTGACACATACGCGAATGACAACCAGGCTCTCCGCGCAAGCCCCCCCCCAGGGATGCGACACCGGCAGAAGGAAGCAGAAGGTAGAAAGCAGAAACGAGAAGTGAGAGAAGTGGGGAAGGTGGGACGTAGGCAGTGTGGATAGGGCCATAGGACCAAGCCGCCGCCATCCCACCCCTCCCCGCCGGTGAACCTCCGCCGCTACGGTTCCCTCCGGCGGGCGCTTTCAGTCCCGCTTCCCGCCCTCGAAGCTCCACGCTTCGACATCGCGGTAATGGATCGGTCCCGGGCCACGGGCGACGTTACTGGCGACCAAGTGCAGGCGTTCGGCCTGCCAGAAGCGGCCCGCGAATCCGGCGAGCCCAGCAGCAGCCTCCACCGCGCACGACGGATCGTCCCGGCGGGCCCGGGCCAGCGTCAGATGCGGACGCAATGGCCGACCCTCGAAGGCAACACCGCACCCCTCGACGGCCGCACGCACCTCCCCGGCCAGCAGGTGCAGCCCTTCCAGATCTCCACCGATCCCACTCCACAGGACCCGCTCACCAAAGTGCCCGCCGCCCCGCAGGGCCAGTTCCAGAGGCCGGCGCGCCACCGCGAGGTCGGCGAGCGGCGGCCGCAGGAGCGAAACAGTTGCAATAGGGAGCTCCCCGAGGAAGGCCAGGGTGATGTGCCAGTCCTCGATGCGGTTCCACCGCATGCGCGGGTAGGCGGCGTAGGCAGGCCGCAGCTCCCGCGCCAACTCTTCCTTCGCGACGTCGGGCGGGGCGAGGGCGATGAACACGCGAACGGCCGCAGCCTGCATGTTTTCGTCCGCGAAGGACTTCGTACCGTGTTCGGGCGGCTCGGTCATCTTCTGTTCCATACTCGCAGGGCAGCGGTCGCCGGACCGCCCGGCCGCCCGCACGCCGGCCCCGCCGGTCCCCGATGCGAGCAGGGGGTGTGGCGGCGCCTGCCGGACGTCAGCGCAGGGTCGCGGGTGGCGTGTCGGCAGGGCAGGCGTTGCGGCGTAGCAGCCCGCCGCCCTGAGCTGAGCTGACCGCGCGGCTGCCTCGGGTGAGGCCTGTATCGGCGTAAATACTGTCATGCGGTCCGGAGCCCCGGCATGCGGGGCATACGTCCGCCGCGGAATCTGCTCGCGTGCGGGGCAAGGGCGCAGCCCCGCAATGTCCGAACCCCGGCACGCCCACACCCGGCACATCAAAACCCCGCACACCAAAACCGCGAAAGGAAGGCTCCGGCCCGTGAGCTGAAGCCCTCCGGCAGCGACCATGCCGCCCCCTCAGCCCCCACCCACGCTTCGGCTGCGCTCACTTGGACCTTGCGCGGACGCCTCGGCAGCGCCCTTCGCGGGACGCGGCCGAGAACGGGACACCACCACCCCCACCAGGCAGAGCACCCCACCGAGCAGGATCAGCCAGGCGGGAACCTCACCCAGCAGCGCCCAGCTCAGCAGCACCACGATGGCCGGTACGGCGTACGTCGTCGCGCCCCGCTTCCTTGGCGACATGCGCGTCAGGGCGTAAGTCCACGTGGTGAAGGCGAGCGCGGTGGGCACGACACCCAGATAAACCATGTTGAGCGTCGCCGACAGCGGTGCCCTCGCCAGCTCCGTGGCAAGCTGCCCGGCGAAGGGCAGACAGGCCGCGGCGCCGAGCAGACAGCTGTACGCAGTGACCTGGAGGGGTGTCCCGAAGGAGAGCGCAGGTTTCTGAGCGACCACACCACTCGCATACGCCACCGCCGCGAGCAGGCACAAGACGACTCCCAGCACCGAGGTGGAAGCGCTTTCCCCCGACGACATCGCCGCCCGCTCACTCACCGACGACCGCCCGCTCATCCAGCCCCCGCTCCACCCCCTGCCCGACACGTTGTTCCTCGCCCAGCAGCCCATCCCCGCCACCTGTGCCACCCCGATCCCACACCGGGACACGCCGTTGAGCGCCCTGGCTGTACGGCGCCGATCAGCTCGAATCGAGACCGGATGGGGCTGAACTCTGTGCCGGAACAGCTACGTAACCACGTACGACTAGCCCCTGCGGCCCGTACCGGAGGCAAAGCCCAGCCAGGTGTGGCGGTTGCCCCACCAGCACCAGCCGACCTTCGGGGCGTTGCGTCGCTCGCGGCCGTCTCGCCCTGTGCCGTTGCTGATCCAGATCGCCGGGGTGCGGGCGTCCAGGGCGCCGTTTGCCTTGCGCAGCCGGGACCCGATGGTCATGAAGCAGCGGTTCCGCTCGAGGACCGCCGGCTGCTGGAGCACCCAGTGGAGGCCTTCGGTGAGCAGCAGCGGGGTGCGGTCCTCCTGGGTGAGGGCGGGCAGCGCCTCCTGCGGGCTCCAGTCGGCCATGCGGTCGCCGCGGTCGAGGCCGGTGACGAGGTAGAGAGGAGCGTCGGGCAGCTCGACGGTGTAGGGGGCGAACAGGTCGACGTCGGGCATGTCGGCGACGACGAAGCCGGGCTTGCCGCCGCGGTGGAGCAGCGGCGCGAGGACGGAGGCGGGGGCGAGGTCCGGGTGGACGGTGAGTAGGGCGTCACCATCTGCGCGGTCGGCGTTTTCGACGAAGGCGCGCAGGTCATCGGCGGGTATCCGAGCGAGCTCGTGCACCCCCAGCTCGATCAGGCGCTCTGCCTGGATGGCGAGCGGCGGGAGAGGGGGCACGGTGACGGTAGACGAGGTATCGGGCAAGGCACTCCCCCGGTTCACGGTTCGCAGCAGTGGGCCTGACGTCCAACGAAACGCCCCACCGGGGTGTTCCCGGCGCAGCGGTGCCGCGACAGACCAAGCCCTCGGAACTACGCAACGCAACTGCATTGGTATGCCTACGCGACGGGCGGCACACTGGTTTTCCCGGATGGCCGGAAGGCGGCCGCGTCGGCAAGTCCGCCCCGGACCAGGGGGCAGCAAGCAGGGCTGCCGTCCAGAACGTGCCTCGTGCAGCCCGGAGGCATACGCACATGGCGGCGCACAGGTGCGCCACCATGCCCGTCGGCTGCTGCCCTGCGCGGGCGCCCCGCGCTGTGGATCCGATGGCGCACGGAGCGCTGCGTGCTGAACTGCCAGCCGGTGTCGCCCGCCTTCACCTGCCGGCGCGCTCGACCCGCTCCCCCGTCCGGTACTCACTGGCCTCGGTCGCCGACACGGCGGCAATCACCGGCGGGGCTGTCTCTCCTGAGGCCCGAGAAATGCGCTGAACCGGGACCGGCAGCGGATCGCAGAAGAGAAACACCCTGCCGCGCTCCCCTACCCTCCGTTGATCCGGTGCTGAGGATGCGGCAAAGGTGCCCATCGGCTGAGCCCAGAACGATCGGCTCCCTGCGCGGTCAAGGAGCTTTTCGGAAGACCTGACGCTGCGCGGTCTTCCCGCGTTCGCCCCCTCTCCCCCTCCTCGCCGCCTCGGTAGCGCACTCCGCACCCGCTTGGGCGAGGCTGCGGAGCACGAACGGTCGCGGCTCGGGCCGACCCTGCCTGAGTACGCGCTCCCCTGCCGTTGTTCGAGGCGATCGACCGGCTACCCGTAGGCGGAGCACCGTGAGGGATACAAGCGGGACCTCTACAAGCACTGGAACAAGGGCCTCAACGCTGGGTCGCCATCGAGGATGGAACCACACCGCCTCGCATGAGGAGGCGTTGCGCGGGAACACGTACGGCACTGAAGAGTGCCTGGGAGGGACTTGTGGTCGTGTTGAATCCTGAGCCGCGCTGTGTGCGGAACCTCCTTGCCCGCTATGCGAGCGCACGCATCGCGCTCACGGAGAAGGTCGTGCCGGCGTGGCAACGTGAGCTGGCAGACGTTACCTACACGCTGTGTGTGGTGACAGGCACCCGATCGATCTCGGATGCGATCGCGGCTGCTGACGAGATCTTGGCGGCAGACAGGCAGCCCGAGGCGCACCCGCAGGCATCACCCGCAGCGCATGCCCCCCGTGCCGCCTGAGACTGCGGCGATGCCGCCCGAACACTGATGCAGGGGGGACTCGGGCATCGGCGGCCGCGGACGAAGTCTGAGGTGGCTGTGCCAGAGCCCCCGACGAGGGGCTTGGCCGTTCGCGGGGCGGTCAGCCTCCAAGATTCACCTTGCTGGAGACCAGCGATGGCGCTCATAGACCGTTTTCCCGTTCCCGTTCCCGTTCCCGTTCTCGAACCGGTCCGGCAGATGCCGCCACGGGACTCCCTTGCGGAGTTCCGGTGCGGAGTTCCGGTGCGGAGTTCCGGTGCGGTACTTGAAAGCGGTCGCGTCGATCACCTGCCGGTGATCACGCCAACGCCAGAGGAAGCGCCGTTCCCCGAGGTAGCCCGGACGAGGCGCTGGGCCGCGGCCCAGAGGTATGCCGGTACCGCTTCGTCCGCGTCCAGGATGTACGCCTGTACGCGGCCGGGAGTATCGCCAGTGTTTGGGTGATGCGGACCAGGGAGTCGTCCGAGGCGTCCACCCGGCAGGTGGTGTCGTCGACCGGGCGTACACCGGTGCCCAGGCCACGGGTCAAGGCGCGGACCTGCTCCGCGGCGGCCTGGACCGTGGCGACGGCCCGGTAGCGGCAGATGAAGCGCCGGACCGTCAGCCGGATCACGAAGCCCTGCTCAGCGAGCGGAAGGTCCTTCAGCCTGCGCTGGTAACGGTCGTGGACGCGGTCCGAGAAGCGGCCGCAGTCCGGACATGCCGCCCGGCCGCGCGGCCTCTCGCTACCACCTCGACCGTGCGGAAGGCGGCCGTGACCGCCTCGACGCCCACATCGTCGATTCCGTCGAACACCGGCGAGCCCCAGAACGGTGCATCGGTCCGCATGACCATCACCATCACCGTCACCGTCCACAGCCGACCACAGCATCGACCGGCAAGCACCTGAGGGAGCGTCACTTCCGCCTGTCGGACGACAGGGCGTACGCGGTCTCACGCCAACAGTCCCCTCACGATCGAACACCGAGGTAACACTCCGCGACGGCTCCCCAAGAGGTGTGCCACAACCTCTTCGACGTGTACAAAGCCAAGGACTCTCACCGGGCGTGCCCGGAGCGCCTGCCGTCGGCCCGCAGGTGCCCATGATCCACAAGGCGGCTCCGGCGGGTAGCGTGTCATGGCGTGAGCACACCAGAAATCGAAGAGCCCGACGGTACGTTTCTCCGCCTGTTCCAGTACGCCGGACGGGACGCCGCGGCGCAGGTCGCCGAAGCGCTCGGGCGTCGGGGGCGAGTCGGCATCCTGCACCAACGGTGGAACGTGCCCCCGGAGGGGCTGCGCGACTGGGTCGCCGAACACGGCGAAAGCGGAGAAGTGGCGGCCGTCCTCGAACACTGGGGACTGACCCGCCGCCAGGCCGCTCTCGTCGCCGCCCGCGCCGACCTCGACCCCGCGCTCACCGCGTCGGCGGGCTCCGGAGATGCGGACGTGGCAGCCGGGGAGATCGAGGTTCAGTGGCTGGCGGGCCCCATCGGGCGCTTCGAGGCCTCCGGCCCGAACAGTGCGCCGTTGCCAGAGGTGGAACGACGCGTACAAGCCCGACTGGGCAGCGACGAGCAGGCCTGGGAACGGGCGTTTCAACTGCTCGCGAGCGGCTTCACGGGCGACTTCCCGTCCTTCCTCGATGCCGCCACACGCCACGACACCAGCGCCGAGGCCCCGGGTGCGCGCTTCGACCCGAAGAAGGAGGTGGCGTGGCTGATCCGGCTCGCGCCCGGCGACCTGCCTCGGCGCCTCCTGGCGCGAATCGCGCCGTGGCCGCTGCGCCGGCTCGCCTCCGGGCGCCACAGAGTGGAGCTCGCCCAGCCGTTGATCGACAGCGGCGACCGTCAAGTCTGGCAGAGCATGTTCGGCGGCGACTACCGCCTGAAGCGCCGCGGCAGTGACGATGATGCCGAGATCGAGCGCGCCTTTCTGCTCCGGGACGATCCTCAGATCAACGAGTGGCTGCTCACCGGCCTGGTCGACAAGGCACGGGACAAGGGATACGAGCTGGCCCCCGCCATCCGGCTGGCCCTGCTGGAGGGCCGTCCCTTCGGACCGGACGCCGCGGACCCGCTTCCGCGCACCCCCGCCGTGCAAGCCCTCCTCGCGTCCCCGCTGTGGGACGCAGACCTGCTGCGGCTGTGCTTCGACTCCCGCGAACCGGGCCTGGTCCTACAGGCCTTGCGCGCCTCGTTCGCGAGCCAGGACGTGCTGCTCACCCCGTACCAGCAGCTGACAGCCGGCATACGGCTGTGGGAGGCGGACCGGGTCGACGAGCTGCGCGCACTGGTGGCCGCACGAGGCAACGCCCTCCGTGACGCGGACGTGCGCGAAGCGTTTACGCTCGCGCTGGACCGGGGTTCCGTGCAGCCACTGGAAGCGGCCGCGGCGGTGCGCCGGGAGCAGGAGGACCTCCTGGACGAGGCACTGGGCGTCTGGGGCCTGCGTCTGCAGTGGGGTCTGAGGCCCTCCCAGTTGAGCTTGCTCACCCACGCGGAGCTCGCCGCCGCCAGCCGCGCCATCACCGGCGACCCCTCGTACCGGGTGGACTGGGATCTCGTACGCAGTCGCCTCGCCGATCCGGAGATGCGCCACCACCGCACCCGCGCACGTGAACAGTACGGTGTCCTGCTGGCGCACGCCGACTGCCCGCCGGACGTTGTGGCGGTCCTGACCGATCCCGAGCTCAACGGGCTCGACCTGCTGCGGCCGTATGCCGACCGGGATACCGCCATCACGACACCGACCCGTGGAAACCTCGCGGCCGGACACTACTGCACCCCGGTCTGGGTGCCCGCGGTAAGCCCCGAGGACGTACTGCGGTACGTGCGCCCGGTACAGGACGCCCTCGGCTTCGCACGAGGCGAAGCCGTCGGCCGGATCATCGAGGAGCATTTCGGGCGGGCGGCCGCCGGTGATCCGGCGGCCGAGGCGGGGCTGTGGTTGGCGCTGCGGCGCCTCACCGGGTACTTTTCGGGTCCGCTACCGCAGCTGCTGGACACCGCTGTCCGCCTGTCCGGGGGCGGTGCGCAGCTCGACGTGGTGCCTGCCGCCGACTTCCTCGTGGGCCCGGAGCTGGACTCCGCGGCCGACCTGGTCCGCGAGCGGCTGGGCGGGTCCCCCGGCCCCTGGGTGAACGCCGTGCGCCTTCTCACCGCCGGCTTCGACGGAACGCTGCCTGAACTGCTCGACGCCGCGCCGGCAGAGCTACCCGTAGAGCCCGTCTTCCTCCACGCGGCGCCGGCCGCCCTGCTCGGTCTCGCTCCCGGTGACGTCGTCGGTCCCGCCGTGGGCGGCCTGGACGTGCCCACCCGCGTCGTACTGGCCCGCACGAGCGTCAGCGCGGACGTGCTGCGAGCCCTGGTCGCGCACGGCGACCGCCAGGTGTGGGACACGCTGCTGAGCGCCCCCCGCGTGCGGCCTCCGATCGTGAAGCCGGGCAGCCCGAACTTCAGGTCCCGGCGCGCAGACGTCATCGTCCCGGCGCTTCTCGCCCAGGACGATCCCTGGCTCAACGCCCGCCTGGCCCGGGAGGAATTCGTCCGGGGGAGCAGCAAGGATGCCTCCGTGATCAGCGCCGTGCTGGCGGGGCGTCCCTTCGGGCCGCGTGAGCTGCCCGTACCGGTACTGCCCGGACTGCGGGCCGATTTCGCCGACTGGACCCCCGACTCCGGCGTCGAGCTGCCCAGTTGGACCAGCAACTCGCACTTCTACACCTCCGACGAGCCGGTGTTGGCGATGCAGGCCACGATGACCGTACGGAAGGACAACTACCAGGACCCGCCGACCACGGTGCTCAGTGTGCGGCAGAGTCTGCTGGCCGCCTCGACGATCGCCCATGCGGGTCGCTTCGACCTCTTGGAGTACGTCGTCGCGCACTGGCGCATCCGGTATCCCTACGGACAGTGCCCCGAGATTCGGGACTTGTTCGGCCGGGCCGTACGGCTGCGTTCGGCCATGGAGATCGACGCGGAGCTGTCTGCGGACGAATGAGTGGCCCGGGCCGTTCGCTGCCCGAAAGGCGGCGGACGGCCGCCCGGTGCCGACGCTGGCCATGGCCGCGGTTGCCGGGTACCGGAATGGGCCGCTGCCAGGAACCTGCCGGCGCCTCCACGGTGTCCCGCAAGCCCCGTTGCTCTCTCACGCCCCCGACTCCGGGAACTGGGGTCCGGACCGACCAGCCCAACCTGTTTCCCCGCCTGACGACGCTGGCCAAGCTGTTCGCGGCGGACACCTGGATCATCCTCGACGACGTCCAGTTCACCCGCCGCGACTACCAGCACCGCACCCGCCTTGCCGCCTTGGATGCCCCCTGAACCGACGAGGTGGCTGTCCATCCCCACCCACCTGCTCCATGGGGATCTGCGGGTCCCCAGGGCAAGCCGCACGGAGTCTTTCTGCACACGGCGGTCACCGCGGCGGCGTCGGCAGCGCGTTCGAGGCGGACGGCATCCAGCGCCGCCGTCGCGACGTGCGGCCACCAGCTGAGAGGGGCGGTGGAGCGGCATCTGACCAAGGCGATCCGTTCGCGAAACCGTTTGCGGGACGGTCTCGCGAACGGTGCCGCGAACGGCGGACTTGACGGCCGGTCTTACTCGACGAAGTACGAGTCGTGCTTGATGAAGAACTCGGTACGCTCCTCGTCGGTCGCGTTGGCGAGCTGCGACAGCCCTTCGAAATATTCTTCGCGCGGTGCCCCTGGCGCGAAAAGCATCAGCATCTCCGCTGGGGCGTCCGATGCGTTGCGGAAGGCATGCAAGCCGCCCTGCGGCACGAACAGGAAGTCGCCCTTCTTCGCATCGATCCAGTCGGCACCGTTGAACAGCCGAACCGTCCCGTCGAGGATGAAGAACGACTCCGAGATGGTCTTGTGGAAGTGTGTCTTCGGACCGCCGGCCCCGGCGCTCATCTCCACCCGGTAGAGACCGAACTCCCCGTTCGTGGACGCTTTCGTGGCGAGGTAGTGCGTTGCGTCGCCCTTCGTCGACGACAGGTCAGCCGGCGTGTCTACGGGCCTGAACACCGCGCTGACCTCACCCCTGTCCCCGGAATAGCGGGTCTCCGGATACGACATGCCTGTCCCCTCCCGTGTCTCTCCTGCACGTGCGTGTACCGCTGTCACAACCTGCCGTCCAATGCCGTTCTTCCCGGGCAACAGTGACTGTCCGTACGCCCCACCCCGCCCCGGCCCTCCACCGCGTTCTGCTGCACACTGGGCGCAACATCGAGTCGACGAGGCCCGTGAGGAGCAGGTACACCGCGATGCAGACACCAGTGGGCGGCGCGGCGCACAGGAGCCGTCGGCCCGTCACGGCGTGCGTGTTGCTCGCGGCGTTGATCGCCGGCGTCGGCACCGGGTGCGGCTCGGGATACGGCGGCAGTGAGGCGCCCGCCCCGAAGGGGCCCGGTGGGAACGGAGACCTGCTCCTGGGTGCCCGCTGGAAGATCCACTGGGTGGTCTCGGGCGGAACGAAGACCAGTGGGCCGCCGGACGCCGGCGCGTGGATCACGTTCGACCATGACGGTACTGCCGAAGGGAGCGACGGCTGCGCCCCTTTCCAGGCCCGAGTCACGGTGACGGCGTCGACGGTCTCCCTGCCCGAAACTCAGACCACGGCAGACCATGCCGGCACCTGCCCGGAGGCGCACCGTTTCTTTGAGGACCGGCTGCGGAAAGCCCTCACCGGACAGCTTTCCGTCACGGCAATCTACGACGGCACCATGGACCTCACCAACCCCCGGGGCGAGCAGGTGAGGATCACGCTCCTGTGGCCCGAGGGGTTGTACGGCAGACGGTGGCGGCTGAGCCAGCTGATCGCAGGCGACAGCTTCCTGAGCCCGCGCGACAGCGACGAGGTCTACTTCGTGTTCCGCAAGAACGGGACGGTCAGCGGCAAGCTCGGCTGCGACGACTTCGCCGGCCGCGCCGCGTTCCGTGGTGAGCAGGTGACCCTCTCCGAGTTCCGCCTGACCACAGACCAGTCCTGTGACCCGGAGACGAAACGCCAGCAGAAGTGGTGGGGCTGGGGCGTCGGCCCCCCGAAGGACTACCAGTACTCGGTCACCCACGACTCCGTGTCGATCGTCCACGACGCCGACTCTCTGCAAAGGTCCGGGTACGAACTGCGATCGCCCTGACCTGGGGCACCGAGCAGGCGGTGACCGTCGCCGACCCCCGCCGTCCGGCGCTCACTCAACACCACCGAGTCGCACTGTTTCGCTGGACAGACCCGCACCACGCGTTTGGCACGACCGGTCCATCGTCACGAGCGTAAGAGGGGGACTTCATGCCCGAGCTGGAACTCTCGGCGGGAACCATCGACTACCAGGACACCGGCGGTGACGGCCCCGTGGTCGTCCTGCTGCACGGCGTCGCCATGGACGGTTCGCTCTGGCGCCACGTCGTCGCCGGGCTCCGGGACGACTTCCGCTGCGTCGTCCCCACCCTCCCGCTCGGCGGCCACCGCCGGCCGATGCGCCCGGACGCCGATCTGTCGATCCTCGGCGTCGCCCGGCTGGTGGACGAGTTCCTCGAACGGCTTGACCTGAGCGATGTCACGCTGGTGCTCAACGACTGGGGCGGCGCACAGAGCCTTGTCGCCGACGGTCGCGCAGCCCGCATCGGCCGGCTCGTCATCACCTCCTGCGAGGCCTTCGACAACTACCCGCCCGGCCTGCCCGGCAGCAACCTGGTCACCTCCGCCAGGCTGCCCGGCGGCCTGGCCCTGGCCTTCAACCTGCTCCGCCTGAAGCCCATGCGCCGACTCCCGGTGACCTGGGGCTGGATGACCAAGCGGCCGGTGCCGCCCGAGATCATGGACGCTTGGTTCCGGCCCGTGGTCAGCTCCGCCGAGGTACGCCGCGACCTGCGCAAATACGTCCTCAGTACCCCGCCGAAGGCCGATCTGCTCGCCTGGTCCGAGGCGCTTCGCACCTTCGACCGCCCCGCCCTTGTCGCCTGGGCCGCCGAGGACCGCGTGATGTCCCCCGCTCCGGGCCTGTGCCACCAGCGGGCCAGCTTCCGCCTGCACGTCGCGCTGGACGCGGCCGCCGAGGCGGCCGGCGCCGCGGTCGAGGTGCTGGAAGCGATCAACGTGACCCTGCCGTCGGGGCTCGTCGTCCCGGACATCGTCGTCGCCGACGCCGGCGCGACCGCCGAGGACGGGGTCAGTATCGACGCCGAAGCCGTACAGCTGGTCGTCGAGCTGGTTTCCCCCGGAAACAAGCCGATGGACCGCAAGGTCAAGCCCCTGCTGCTGACGCGGCGGTGGCTCCGGCAGGCTCCGAGTTGGCGGTTGCCAATACCACCGACCAGCCCGCGCACATGTGGGTCACTACACGTGTCGGGCTCAGCGCCAAGCTGGCCGACGGCAGCACCATCACGCCGCCCTGGACTCATTAAGCCCACAGAGGGTCGGTGGTCACGCTTCCCGGATCAGCGACGCCTCGGTCACAACCGAACCGTCCACCTTCTGCTTCTGGGTGAGGGTACGTACGCGGGCGAAGTAGCGCAGACCCACGGCGGCGCCGGCAAGAGCCGCCCGCTGGCCAGGGCGAGGTCATCAAGGATGGCGTGAATGCTGCCGCATCAGTCGATGCGGCGGCGTGCGACCCGTCCTGATCCACTTCTCCCGATCAGCCCGCCTGTCATGCCCGTTGCCCGGGCCCGCCCGATAGTCCCGACCGCCGCCGAGCGCGAGCGGTTGAAGAAGATGGCCTACGGCCACAAGACCGAGCACCGGCTGCGGGTCCGCGCGCAGATCGTCCTGCACGCGGCACGGGGGCGCTCCAACGCGCGCATCGCCCACGAGACGGGGCTGCACCTGGACACGGTTCGTGCCTGGCGGGGCCGGTTGGCCCATGGTGGGCTGTCGGCCCTGGCCGACCGCAAGCGCTCGGGGCGCCCCGCCCGTGTCACCCCCGTGCAGGTCGCCGAGGCCAAGGCGCTGGCCTGTCAGTTGCCCGCCGAGACCGGCGTGCCGTTGTCGCGGTGGTCCCGCCCAGAGATGGCCGCCGAGATGACCGCGCGCGGGATCACCGAGACGGTCTCCGCGTCCACGGTTCGCCGCTGGCCGCGCGAGGACGCGCTCCAGCCGTGGCAGTACCGGTCCTGGATCTTCATCCGCGATCCGGACTTCCGTGCCAAGGCCCAGCGACTCCTGGATCTGTACGCCCGCACGTTCGATGGTGTCCCGCTGGGCCCGGACGAGTACGTCCTGTCCAGCGACGAGAAGACTTCCGTCCAGGCCCGCTGCCGCTGCCATCCCACCCTGGCCCCGGGCCGGGCCCGGGCGATGCGCGTCAACCACGAGTAGGGCCGCGGCGGCGCGCTGGCCTACCTGGCCGCCTACGACGCCACCGCGCGAAGGTCTTCGGCCGCTGCGAGCCGAAGACCGGCATCGTCCCCTTCATGGCCCTGGTCACCCAGGTTATGACCACCGAGCCCTACGCGAGCGCCAGACGCGTCTTCTGGATCGTCGACAACGGCTCCTCCCACCGGGGGAAGAAGGCCATCGACCGTCTGACCAAGGCGTTTCCGAATGCGGTCATGGTCCACACCCCTGTCCACGCCTCCTGGACAAACCAGATCGAGATCGTCTTCTCGATCGTCCAGCGCAAGGTCGTCTCACCCAACGACTTCACGGACCTCAACCAGGTCCGGGACCGGATCCGAGCCTTCGAAGACCGCTACAACGCCACGGCACAGCCGTTCCAGTGGAAGTTCACCACCTGTGACCTGGACGATCTGCTGGCCAGACTCGACCGACACACACCCACCCGCCGACAAGAAGAATCCCCCATCTCCCTGGCAGCCTGATCAACCCCCGAAGGACTTCCGGAGTCGACCACTTAGCATGCGCCTCGGCCCGGCGGAGGACAGGCCGGTTCCATAGCCCGAGCCTCCGCCTGGTGTCCTGTCCCCGGGCCGGCCTGCATCAGGCCAGCGGTCGTGAGGGCGAGCACTCCGGCGAACGCGAAGCGCACAGCGATTCTGCGAGTGGTGTTCGTGTCCATACGCCTTAAAGGACATGAAGCGCACGCGTCACGCCCGCCCGCAGACATCGATCACAGAAAGAAGTCCAGCTCAAGGCTGCTAACACGGCCTGTCCATACGCACGGCCCAGTGCCCCACCCTGCCGCCTGGCCTCTCGGCGAGGCTGGTCCAACTTCGGTGGCAGTGACGCACTGGCTGTCCAACTTCGACGACGAACGGTCCAAGCTCGCCTGTAGGGTCTCGCCGCTCGTGGCCCAGGCCGTGTCCGCTCATCAGCACTTCTTGCGCTGTCTCGGGTTGCCGGGAAGAGCGTCCTCAAGGTGCGCCAGTTCCTCCGTGCTCAGCTTGAGGTCCGCGGCCTTGGCCGAGTCGGTGATGGAGGCCGGGCGGCTGGCTCCCGGTACCGGGATCACTGCCGGGGAGCGGGCCAGCAGCCAGGCCAGGACGATCTGTTGCGGGCTGACGCCGCGCTCGGCGGCGGTGCGGTGGAAGGCGGTGCTGGCGGTGCTGGCGGAGCTGGCGGAGGTGGGGTCGGAGGGGCCGTCGAGGGAGCTGCGGGAGATGCCGCCCAGCGGGCTCCAGGGCAGAAAGGCCAGGCCCAGCTCAGTGCTCAGCTGCAGCTCGGGCTCACTGTCGCGGACGGCGGGAGAGTACTGGTTTTGCACGGAGACGAGTCCGTCGCCAAGGATCGCGTGCGCTTCGCGGATCTGTGCGGTGGTGACGTTGGAGATCCCGGCGGCGCGGATCGTGCCGGCGTCGAGCAGCTCGCGCAGGGCGCCGACGGACTCCGCCCAGGGCACGGCGGGGTCCGGCTTGTGCAGCTGGTACAGGCCGATGGCCTCGACGCCCAGGCGCTTCGCGGAGGCCTCGGCGGCGCGCTTGAGGTGGGCGGGGGTGGCGGTGACGGTCCAGGTGCCGTCGCCGGGCCAGCCGCGGCCACCTTTCGTGGCGACCAGGACGCCGGAGGTGTCGCCGCCGTAGCGGGCAAGGGCGCGGGCGATCAGGAGTTCGTTGTGGCCGGCCTCGCCGGCGTGCCAGTGGTAGCTGTCGGCGGTGTCGATGAGCGTGACGCCGGCGTCGAGGGCGGCGTGGATGGTGGCGATGGCCCGCGCCTGCTCCGGGCGGTGCTCGATGGACAGCGGCATGGCGCCCAGGCCGATGGCGCTGACGGTGGTGTCTGCGATGGTGCGGTACGGCATGGCGGCTCTGTTCCTCAGGTGGTGGGTGACGGCTCGGTGGTGAGGGCTTCGGCGACGGCGCCGGGCAGCCAGTCGGTGGTGCGGGAGAAGGGAAAGCCCAGCTCCTTCGCGCGGGCGTTGCTCATGGCGTAGTGGCGGTCGAAGGAGAACGGCGAAGCATCCTCGCCCGCGGGGACGGTCCGGTGGACGGGCTCCCGGCCGGCCTGCGCGGCGATGATCGAGGCGAGGGCGTGTACGTCCAGCGGGCCGTCGGAGCAGGCGTTGAGCGGGCCGGTGAAGTCGGCTGTGGTCGCCCACAGCAGCAGGTCCGCCAGCTCCTCGTAGTGGATGAAGACCGTGGGCAGCGCCTGCGCGTGTACGGTGATCTCTTCGCCTCGGGCGATGCGTTCGGCGTAGTGGGCGAGCCGGCCGGTGAATTCCTGGGCGCCGCCGCCGAGCACGTGGGCGCTGCGCACACTGGCGAAGGCGAACGCGCCGTCACGGGTGAAGACGGCCTCCGCCTGGCGCTTGCCCTCGGCGTAGTGCGCCTCCAGATACGCGTCGTCGCGCCAGGGAAGGTCCATGGCCACCAGCCAGGTCGCGGGGTCCACGATGTCCTCCGGTACCGGCGTGCCCGCTGGCACAGCCGGCAGCGCTGCGGTCGCCGGGTCGTAGACCTCGATGGTGGAGGTCATGACGTAGCGCCGGGAGCGGCCGGCGAAGGCGCGGGCGGCGATAGCGGCCTGCACGGGGGTGTAGCAGACCTGATCGACAACCACGTCGAAGGTGCGGGAGCCGAGCGCGGCCGTCAGGGCGGCCTCGTCATTCCGGTCGATGACGAGGTGCTCGACACCGGCGGGCGGCTGGGCGGAGCCACGGTTGATCACAGTGACCTGGTGGCCTGCCGCATGCAGGCGTTTCACCAGGAGCTTTCCGAAGTACCGGCTTCCACCGATGACGCAGATCTTTTGCATGCCCTCCATCCTGGACAGCTACCGTCATCAGCAGAAGTGCCGACTTACTGGAAACGGGTTAAGGAAAACTGTTGATCGATGTGCAGCGGCTCCGTGTCCTGCGGGCGGTGGCGGAGCACGGCAGCTTCAACCGGGCGGCCACCGCCCTGCGCCTCACCCCCTCGGCCGTCTCCCAGCACGTGGCCGCACTGGAGCGCAGCCTCGGCGCCCAGGTCGTCGCCCGCAGCACCCGCGGCGTCACCCTCACCCCGGCCGGCCAGATCATGGTCGGCGCCGCCGAATCCGTCGCCGCCGAGCTCGAACACGCGAAACAGCAGGTCGACCAGCTCAGCACGGGACGCGTACAGCTCACCGTCGCTACCTTCACCAGCGGCGGCAGGCTCCTGCTGCCCGGCGCCCTCACACGGCTCATGACAGCCCATCCCCGCACCGTGCTCCACGTCAGGGAGGGAGAACCCGAGGACACCCTGCCGCTCGTCCGCCAGGGCGCCGTGGACCTCGCCCTCGCCTACCACTTCGACGGCCCGCTGCCCGCTGGGCCGGGCCCCGGCTCCAGCCTGGAATGGACCCCACTCCTGGAAGACCCCCTGCACGTCGTCCTGCCGGAGAGGCATCGACTCGCCGACCGCGACGTGCTCGACCTCACCGAGCTGGCAGCCGAGCCCTGGGTGCTCGGCTGCCTGAAGACCGAGGCGTACCTGCGCCGCTACGCCGAGCGCGCCGGCTTCGACCCGGAAGTGCGCGGCACCACCACCGACTACTTCTTCGCCCGCTCCCTCGTCGCCGCCGGCATGGGAATCTCCCTGATCCCCTCCATCGCACACGCACCGCAGATCCCCGGCCTACGCACCGTCCCCATCAAGCCGCCGGCTCCGATCCGGCACATCGGCATCGCCACGATCAGCCACAGGGATCGGCCGCACGTCACGACGCTCATCCAAGCCCTTCGTGAGCAGGCGGTGCAGCAGCCCTAGGGACTTTGATCCCGCCTCGGTGACGGCCTTGAGGAACATCGGTACAGCGGTGGCCGGCGGGAATGATCATGGGCGGCTAGGGCCTGTCTGACGTCGTGATCAGTCAGCGGCCTTCAGGAGGTCGTCGATCCAGATCATTGCGGCGCTGAGGTGGAGGCCTGCGGGGTAGCTCTCGGGTGCCTTCATAGCGGGTGGCGATGCCGCGCCAGGCCTTCAGTTTGTTGATCAGGCGTTCCACGGTGTTCCGTTCCTTGTAGAGATCGGCGTCGTGGCTGACGGGCCGGCCGCCTCTCGCGCCTTTCCGCTTCCGGTGGGCGACCTGGTCCTTCTTCTCCGGGATGACCGCCTTGATGTTGCGTTTGCCCAGGTAGGCGCGGTTGCCCCGGGATGAGTAGGCCTTGTCCGCGGCGACCGCGCCGGGCCTGTTGCGGGGACGGCCGACGGGCAGACGGACCCGCACCCTCCGCAGAACGGGGATGAATTGCGGACTGTCCGCGGCCTGCCCGGCGGTCAGGACGAACGCGAGCGGACGGCATTTGCGGTCCGCGGCCAGATGGACTTTGCTGGTCAGTCCGCCCCGGGACCTGCCGAGCAGGGCTTCCTTCAGCCGGAGCTTGCGCCTGCGTCGGACGCGTCGACGCTCGGCCTGTCCGGTCCGTTCCTCCGGTCAGCCCCCATTTTCCGGGCCTCCTCCTGCCCCCGCGCAGCCTCTTCCAGAGCCTCCATGAGGCCCTTACCGACGCGCATCCCGGCGGTATCGTGGTGGGCACGGACCGTTGTGGAATCCACGCTGACCAGCGACAAGTCCGTTCTCCCCGCGCGGGCCGCCTCGGCGATCAGGCCCTCCAGCAGAGCGGAGAAGACACCGGCGTCCCGCCAGACCCGGAAACGCCCGTAGACAGTGGCCCAGGGACCGAACGCGGAGGGCATCTCCCGGCACTGGCCGCTGGAGCGGAACCCGCCAGGTCACCCCCTCAAATTGTTCCCGCAGCCGCTCGGGTTACGGGGCGAACCTGCGAATCGGCAGATACGGCTCGATGAACTTCCACTGAGCATCGGTCAGTTGCCTACGCGTCACCCTCAGCCCAACCTCGGGACCGGCCGAGGGCCGGGGGCTTCGGAGCCCCTTTTTCGGGCCCCGGCCGCGTGCTGGTGGGCGCGGACGATGCTGGAGTCGACCGATTCCAGCCACTCGATGTCGCCTCCGGCGTCTGCTTTCTCCTGCGCCGCCTGAAGCATCCGCTCGAAGGTCCCGTCCGCCGCCCACCTGCGGAAACGCGCGTGGAGGCTGGCCCACGACCCGTATCGCTCGGGCACATCCCGCCAGGCTACCCCGGTCCTGAACTTCCACACGATCCCGTTGAGGACCGTCCGGTCGTCCAGCCGCGGTCGCCCCAACGAGGGCCGGGACAGCAACGGCTGCACGAGTTCCCACTCGGCATCGGGCAGTTCATGGTGACGTATCACGGTCCCGTGATCCACAATGCCAGATCACTTTGACGACAGACCCTTGGGCCCCGGGCCCCCGGGTACGCGTGCCAGCGCAGCAGCTTCGCCTGTCCCCCGCACTCCAGCGAGCCTCGTACCGATCCAGGGGGGAGGGCCACGCCAGGAGGGAGGCCCGTGGGCGCCGACGCGTGCGGGCTTCAGCACTGCGGTAGCTCGGTCCTGGTCAGCGCCAGCGGGGAACTCGACGAGGACGCGGCCGAGACACTCCAGCAGGCGCTGAACAGCGTCACCGCCTGCGAACGGGATCTCCTGGTGGACTTGCACGGTGTCGCGGTCATGGACTCCCACGGCCTGCTGCACCTCCTAGACCTGCACCGGCGTGCGGAGTACCTGGGCCTGCGGGTCTTGGTCACCGGCTGGCAGCCCCAGCCTCAGCAGCTCATGGCCGAGCCGGGCCCGCGTCCCCGGGCCCGGCTCGGCCACCGGAGAGCGCTATGAGCTGGCCGGCTTCCGCCAGTTCCTCGAGGACCGGGCGCAGCGCGCCCGGGATCGTGCGGATTTCACTGCCGGATGGCTGCCCCGCGCCCAGCGGGGCAGCAGCGGCCGCGGCCCGGCGCGGAGCGTCTTCCCGGGCCCGGGCCCTCGGCCAGGTTTTGCGCCCGGGGTAACGGCAGTACCTCAGAGGTCGTCGTGCAGGTCCACGGAGCGGCGAAATCATCTGCGCACGCCTACCCTGGAAGCCCGCCCGTCCTGGTGAGTCGGCCTAGACCTGGGTGATCTGCGGCTGCATCACGCGCAGGCGCCAGCGGAGCTCGCGGGCCGCGTCGCGGTCGGTCATGACGGCGGGTGTCACCGTGATCATCAGGGGAGGCCGAGGGTGTCGACGGCGATGTGTCTCTTGCGCCCCTTATCTTGAGCCGTCGTGATGAGGATGAGCCTGACCTAGGACGATGCGATGTGGACAGTGTCCTTGACGCGGAGGTTGGAGACGTCCCGGCTGCGGAAAGGGTCTCGTCCGGCGTGTCGATCGCTCCTGAGAGTCAGCTGGACGATGTCTCGATTGTCGTTTCGACGGAATGGTGTCGGAGCCGGGCGGCTACGAGTTCCATCTCGACGAGCGTGCCCACGAGGCCAGCCGTCCTCAACTCCTCCATCATAGCCAGTGCTTGTGCCAGTGACAGTCCGTGCACCTCTCGAAGAGCGCGAAGGACGGGCACTGCACTCGCCGTGGGCTCTTTCAGCCGGAGCCGGGCAGGTCCATGTTCTGCCAAGAGGGCCTGGCGGATCTCCTCCGGAGTCGCGTCGCCGCTGTCCTGCTCGCACCACGCGACGGGGCAGGACTGGCAGTCCCCCTCGGTTCCCCACCACAGACGTCCGCGTTCGATGAACTGGCCGGTGTCGAGTATCAACACGCCGCTGCATGCCTCGCACTGCGCTGTGATCTTCACGCCCTGGGTTATCACCATGCTCCTCAACATCGGCCTTCGCCCCGGATGGTGCCGCAACAGCTCTCCCTTCGTCGACCGCATATCCTCGCCGAGTTCCCGCGCGGCTGCCGGAACAGTGCGGTCGTGATGCCGGCGCGCCTCAGCTTCTCAGCACGGGCCGACCGCCCTCGGAGCTGGTGGCTTCGCCGTGGCGCGGATGCCTCAGACGTCGGCCTGCGGCGTTCGCCCAACGACAGGGCCAAGGCCTGCCTGAGCTCGCGGTGGCGAGGAAGACCCGGATCTAAAGTGTCTGTGCGCCCGATGTGTCGGTCTCGCAGTGGGGCTGGCGGTCGCGCCGAATGCGCGACACTTTCAACTGCCGGAAACTTGTCCCGCCAAGTCAAAGCCAATTCTCCACTGACCGGAGCGAGACCGGGCGCTAGGTGTATTGATCACGAGCGTTGTTGACACGCGGTAGGTCTTGAACATGGCGAAGACCTCCGGTGTGGTGGGAGCTGTCTAGGAACTCACCGCACGGAGGTCTTCGTGTCCCACCGTACCGCCCGGCTGACCGTCTTCGGGAGACGTCTGCTGGTCGAACGTGTCGTCTCTGGTCGTCCGGTCGCGCATGTCGCGGCCGAGATGGGCATCTCGCGGGCCACGGCCCACAAGTGGATGCACCGGTGGCGGGCCGAGGGCGAAGCCGGGCTGGCCGACCGCTCCAGCCGCCCGCACTCGACCCCGCACCGCACCGTGCCCGCGGTCGAGGCCCGGGTCTGCCAGCTGAGGCAGGACCGCAAGCTCGGACCAGCCAGCATCGGCCCGATCCTCGGGCTGCCCGCCGCGACCGTGCACCGCATCCTGACCCGCCACGGCCTTAACCGCCTCGCCTGGCTCGACCGTCCCACCGGCCAGATCATCCGCCGCTACGAACGCGAACGGCCCGGCGAACTCATCCACCTCGACGTGAAGAAACTCGGCAGGATCCCCGACGGCGGCGGCCACAAAGTCCTGGGCCGCCAGGCCGGCCGGGCCACCAAGACCGGGGTGGGCTTCGACTACGTCCATTCCGCCGTCGACGACCACACCCGCCTCGCCTACAGCGAAATCCACGACGACGAGAAAGTAGCGACCTGCGCGGGCTTCCTCACCCGCGCGGCCGCGTTCTTCCACACCCACGGCATCACCCGCATCGAACGTGTCCTGACAGACAACGCCTGGGCCTACCGCAAAGGCCTCGCCTGGAAGCAGGCCCTTGCCGGCCTCGGCGCGACCGGCGAACTCGCCCGCGCCTACCGACCCCAGACCAACGGCAAGGTCGAACGCTTCAACCGCACACTCCTCGACGAATGGGCCTACCTGCAGCCCTGCACCTCAAACGACGAGCGGACAGCGGCCCTGGCAGACTTCCTCCACACCTACAACCACCACCGCTGCCACACCGCACTGGGCGGCAACCCACCCACCAGCTGTGTGAACAACCCTGCCGGTCAATACACCTAGGACACCGGGGCCCGTCATGCCCGTGCTCAGCGGCAGTGTGAACTGGTCAAGCCTTGCGACCAGACGCCGGTGTCCGGCGCCGTTTGGGCCCGGCACCCACAGGTGCAGAGTTTTCGCAGCCGGGTCCCACTCCCAATTCCCTTCCCAGCAATGCGACCGCGGTCCCGGGCGCCTCGGCGGCCGCGTACAGCACCGCCTTGCGGGCCAGGTCCCACGCGGTCGCCGCAGCATCCAAGAGCAGCTGACCTTCAAGGAGCAACCGAGCATCACAAGGCTGGAACCTCTTTTCGTGTGCGTGGCCGCTTGCGTCAGCGACGGGCGGGCGGGCGAGGAGATTCGCCTGCTCGGCGGGTGCCGCAACCGGTTGGGATACTGCGATCAGAGAAGTCCGGGTATCCGGGTGACGAGGTCGAGATGGAGACCAGGTGGCACTACCGAAGCGTCCGGAGCCGTTGGAGCCGTGGATCGAGCCGGCTGCTGAAGCCGGCGACGTAGCCGCGATGAAACGGCTCGGACAGTACCTCTACGAAACCGGCAGCGAAGGCAACGCTCCAGCCGAGAAGTGGCTGCTCGCCGCCGCGGAGGCCGGTGATGCCGAAGCGATGTACTCCCTGACGAGCGTCCACCATGACCGGGCAGTGAACGCGACCCCGCACGGCAAGGCCCACAACCTCACGGCGGCGTCCTGGTGCAGGCGCGCGGCCCAGGCAGGCTGGATCCCAGCGATCCAGAGCATGCATGCGTACGCGGCGGACCAGGATGAGCGCGAGTCCTGGCTCCGGAAAGCCGTGGAAACCGGCGATCCGTGGGCGCCGTCCGACCTCGCCGACGTCCTCGACGAGATGGGACGGGCCTCTGAAGCGGAACACTGGTACCGCAGAGCGACAAACGATCCCGGCCACATCGGCCTGTCCGCCCGCGAGTCCCTGGGGGACTTCCTCCTGAGGCAGTGCCGCCTGCAGGAAGCCGCAGAGTGCTGGAAACAACTCGCGGAAGCAGGCGAACCAGCAGGCGCCTGGCACCGGGCCTACGTTCTCGAGATCCTCGGCCGGCCAGAGGAAGCCGCCACGTGGCGGCAGTAGGGTGACGCCCTGCAAGCTGCCAAACGTGCCCGGCAACCCGACTATCCAGAGCGGTAGGACGAGCCCGCTGCCGGAGGCCGGTGCGTAGTGCGGCTCCCGACGGGTAAGTGCGCGACACTGCCCGCGAGTGGAGGAGGACCCCGCATGCCGGCCCGGCCCGTCCCCGCGTACGGAGCGCCGCCCGAACGCGACACCCTGCTGGGTGGTCGCTACCGGCTCCAAGCCCCTATAGGGTCCGGCGGCACGGCGGACGTTTCCCGCGGCGTCGACCAGGTGCTGGGGCGTGAGGTAGCCGTCAAAGTGTTCCGCGCCGGCGCGGACACGGTCACCGCCGACCGATTCTGCGACGAAGCACGCACGCTGGCGCGCCTGTCCCACCCCGCCCTCGTCACCGTGTACGACGCCGGCCGCCACGGCCAAGGCGCCTTCATGGTCACGGAGTTGATCCGCGGTGTCACCCTGCGCACCCGGATAGACGCCGGCCCCCTCAGCCCCGTCCAGGTGACACGGCTCGGCGCCGCGATCTCATCGGCCCTCGACCACGTACACGCCCACGGCATCATCCACCACGACGTGAAACCCTCCAACGTCCTTCTGCGCGAGGACGGTTCCCCGCACCTGGCCGACTTCGGGCTGTCCAGGACCGTGCACGACCGGTCCCACAGCGCACCCGAAACACTGGTCGGCACTCTCGCCTACATGGCCCCCGAGCAGCTCCTCGGCCAAGGCGCGAGTACGGCCAGCGACGTCTACGCCTTGGGAGTGACCCTTCTCGAAGCACTCACCGGCTACCGCGACTACCAGGGGACACCCGTGGAGGCAGGCACCGCCCACCTCCTGCATCCGCCCCGGGTACCCGAGGGGCTGCCGACCGGCCTCGGCCGCCTGCTGAAGGCGATGACCGACCCTGACCCTCAGGCACGCCCCGACGCCGCCGGCGTCCATCTGCGCCTGCAAGACATCGCGTACGCAACGGAATCCCGCGCCTCAGTGAGCGCGGCCCGCACGGACACCTCCACGCACCGCTCGCCGTTGCCGCCCCTCGCCGCCGCCCGCTCCGGCGCTGAACCCGTGGGACCGCCCGCACCGACGGAGAAGAGGACTCCGGCCCGCCGGCGCGCGGCCGTCATGAGCCTGGCGGCGGTGAGTGTCGCCGGCGCCTGCGCGCTCCTGATGGGTGGCGTTCCGGCAGGCGAGAAGACACCTCCCACCGCGCCCTCCCGCGATCAACCGCCGGCATCGAAGGAAGCCGAGGGTGCAGGCCCCCAACCGACGTCACCCGCGCCGCCGATTCCCACGCAGTCGGCGTCCGGAACCCCGGAGCTCCCGGTCGCGGCACCGTCCACCGCTGCGGAACTCCCGACGTTCGCCACCCCGGCCGACTCGTACTCCCAGGAACCGGGCGGTGACCGCCCGGCGAAGGCACCGAGGCCGGCAAAGAGCAAGGACAATCCCGAAAAGGCGAAGGGCAATAAAGACAAGGGACGGTGATCGAGCCACCGCCCTGAGGGAGGCACCGGCGCATGCCGGTGCTCCCGCGTCCCGAGGCGGCGTCGTCATTGATCGACCGTCGCCGGTGGTCAGGCGGGGGCGTTCCAGGCGGTCGTCAGCCCGTCCAGCCACGCGGGCGGCAGTTCCGCGGCGTCCCACTCCTCCCGCAGTGCCTGCGGCGCGGCGTCGAGCCGCTCCAGCACGGCGATGCTCGTGGCGGAGTGGAGGAGCGAATAGCGGCCGTGGACCGTGATGGCGCTGCCCGGTCCGTACGCCGTGAACAACCGCTCCAGCCGGGTGCGGTGGGCCGCGGCGAATTCCGCCAGCCGCCCTGCGTACCCGGCCCGCTGCCGGGGGCTCATCGTGGCGAGGACGGCGGCGAGCACCTCGTCGGTCACCTCCGGGTCCAGCTCCGAGACCGCGGTGAACGACAGGTACAGAGGCGTGAGCGCCACCCGCGCACGCTCCACCTCCATACGCCCGGCCCGAGGACGCTCCCCGGCCGGGCCCTGCTGCCCGTCCGCCCCCACGACCCGTACCAGGTTCCGCTCGGTGACGGCCCCGAGCTCCTCCAGGAGGTCCGCGGCGCCGTCGCGCCAGCCCGACTCGTACGCCGCACCCTTGTCCCCCGGCGCGCCCCGGCCGCCGCCGCTCAGCTCCGCGTGCGCGAGAGCCAGCGCACCCGCCTCGACGAGCGCGATCAGTTGCCACGCGTCACCGGAAGGGACCCCCGACCGCGCGAGGAGCTGCAGCAGCGTCGTCCTCGCGTTGTCGACACTGACCTCGTCCGGCCACTGCCGTCCCTCATCGGGCGCGCTCATAAGGTCCTCCTCATCGCTCGGGTCGTGCGGTGTGTGCAACGAATCGCTCCCTTCGACGGTCCAACGCCCGACGGCCGGGCTGTGCTCCCCGGCGGCGCGGCGCGCCCAGCGGGCCGACCGGGACAAGACCCGGCTGCGGAGCGCGTTCGTACCCTCTTCCGCCGACGCTCCCTGGTCCCACCGCTCGGTCTGCGCCGCTCGGTCTGCGCCGCCGATGCGTTGAGGTTGACACATTCACACCAAAATCGACCAAAGCCGCGAATCCTCACTAAGCCCTCGATTTATCATCAAGTACCTTAACGCTATCTTTCTACTGCACATCCGACTTGACGGTGCGTCAATCACACAAGCAAGTGCATAATCATGCCCGGATCGCCACCGGAAGCAGTGATTCCGCAAACACGGTGAACCAATCTCCCGTAGATGCATCGACCTCACCTGCTCGGCGGAATCCGCCGCTGGATCGACCCTCAAGGCGCGCAGATGTCCCTCCTCCGCAGCATCCGTCTCGCCGCCCTGCTCACCGCGCTCTCCGCCGGTACCGGCGGGGTGATAGCCGTGGCCTACGGCCACGGGACGGTGCAGCCGTCCAGCGCGCCCGAGACGGTCGTCGGCGCGAGCGTGACCGAGGGCTCCGTGCTCCATGTCGTCGCACACCCAGACGACGACCTCTTCTTCATGAACCCGGATCTGAGCCGCTCCATACGGGCGGGAATCAAGGTGACGACCGCCTACCTCACCTCCGGTGAGTCCGACGGCCGGAACGAGGCTCGCGGCCTGCACATCAAGGATCCCGTCCAGCCCGCTGATCGCGCCTCGTACGCGGAAGCCCGGCAGAACGGCATCCGAGGCGCCTACGCACAGATGGCCACCGGTGACCGCACGAGCCCTTGGGAGCGGAAGTCCATACCCACGGCCGGCGGCGGGTTCGCGGAGGTGGACGTGCTCGTAGCCGAGCCGCAGATCAACCTGGTGTGGCTGCAGCTGCGCGAGGCACGCAGCATCGACGGCGAGAACCCGGACAGCCTGCGGGGTCTGTGGAACGGGAAGACAGCCGCCCTGGGGGCTCAACTGACCTCGGGGACGCCGGTCAAGCAGTCGTTTTCCTACACCAAGGACCAGGTCGTACGCACCGTCGCGGGTGTGCTTGAGCAGTACAAGCCGACCACGATACGGCTGCAAGACCCGACGCCGGGCACGTGGGAAGACAGTGGCGGACTGATCGACCACCAGGACCACATGTACGGTGCCCGCTTCATACAAGCGGCCGCCGAGCGCTACGCGAAGTCGACAGACCGGCCGCACTTCTCGGTCCAGACTTACAGTGGCTACCTCAACACCTCCCTCCCCTCGACGCTCGACCCGCAGACGGCCGAGGAGAAGCTCCGCTACCTTGAGACCTACGCCTGGCTGGACCGCCAGGAGTGGTGCGGTAGCCCCGCAGGCTGCGGCGACCGCAAGACAGCCGCCCGGCCCGCCGGTTACGGCTGGAGCCAGAGCATCCGCTACAGCCGCGGTGATAGCACTTCGTGGATGGTAGAAGGCGCCTCAAGCCGGCTGTGGGCTTTCGCAGTCCTGGACGGGCGGATGGCGTACTGGTCCCGCAGCGGCCCGCGGGCAGACTGGCAGGGGCCCGAGCTTCTGCCCGGCACAGGCATGGACCCGGGCGCGACGGCGGTCCGGTTGTCCGACGGCAGGATCGCGGTGTTCGGCACGCGTACCACGGTGGGCACTCAGCCGCAGGAGTACGGTCGTGGCATCGTGTACACCATCCAGGCCTCGCCCAACGGCGCGTTCGGCCCGTGGCAGACACTTGGCACCCCGGAGACAACGGACACAGCGGGTACCTCGGCGATCAGCGGGCCTTCGGTCGCGGTGGACCGGACAGGCCGAATGACCGTGTACGTGCGCGATTCGAAACGCACGCTGCGCGCCCGCGCGCAGGCAGCGCCGAACGGCTCGTTCGGCGCATGGCAGCAATGGGGCGGCACCGATCTTCAGGGCGAGCCCGCGACTGCGATCGATGCGGCGGGCAGGCGCCACGTGTACGTGGCCACAGGCAAGAGCGTGCTGGCCTGGATCCAGCAAACCCCGGACTCTCCGCTTGAAGGCCCCTTGCCCACCAAGCTGCCACCGACCACGGTCCCGTTGTCGGTGTCCCCTGACGGTGAAGGGGTCCGGCTGTTCTTCCGCGGCCCCGGCTCGGGCGCGGTCCGTACCACCCTGGCCACTGCAGGCAGTCCGGGCCCGGACCTCTCCCCGGTCACCGAAGCCGGCGGCAGGGCCGGCTACGGCGCAGTGAGTGTCGCGGGCCCCCTGCTCACAGGCCGCGGGAGCGCGGGTACGGTCAGCACGGCGGGCACGGGCGGTTCGCCGGTCTGGAACGAGTCCCAGGTGCTGTACGCGGGCGCCCCGGCGGGCTTGGTGGAGGCGGCCGGCCCGGCCTCGATGGCGGTCCTCGGTCTGGACGCCGATTTGCACATCACGACGAGGCCGTCGGTCACCTCGCAGCCTGATGCCCCTCGCCCACGCTCCCTTTGGCACCGCGCGGTCCGCGACTGATACGCATCAGCGGTTCGCGTCCCCCAGCGTGTCTCGCGAGCGGAAGTGGCCCGCCGAAACATCGCACGTCTCGTCCAACGAGGGGAACGCAAGAGGCGTTCAGCCCCCACCCGCGGCCGAGGGACGGGTTGGGGGGAGAACCGTAATCGCCGTCATACAGGCGTCATACAGGCGACCAACCGTCAGTCGACGGCGGACTGACGCGGAGTCTTTCCAACTCCTCAAAGACATGCCGATAGGCCGCCACCTCTGCTGCCACCGCGTGCTCCAAAGGCGGGTATCGGGGGTCACTGCGCGAAACAGCTTCACTGGATGCGGCGGCGCGCAGCGCTCTCGCTTTCACGAGTTCGTTGTGCGCATCAACATATTCTTCGTCTAAAAGCTTGTATTCTAGAACGTGCTCGAAGGCCTGCTCGGAGACCGCACTCAGCCGATCGAGTTTACCTAGGCAACTGTCGGGGACCGAAGCGGCGCAGCGACCATCCAATGTTGCGTCGAAGTCTTTCAATGCGGCCTTGAGCTTCGGATATTCCCATTCTGGTGACAGATCTTGCTTGCAGCCCGATACGGCCACGCCCAGGGCGATAATGGCGACGACACTGCGAAAGCCGGCTATTCGCATGGGGGTGTCCTTTCGCGAGCCCGTCACGGAAGGGTCCGCCCCCGCGGACCTCTCAGCAGCCCAACAACCGCACGGTGTGTCCATTGCGGGCATGCGGAACGAGACTAAACCGCGCCCTTCACCCCTGCCACGCAGGAGACACTGTTCGAGGCACCGCTACCGCTGGAAGCAGTCGCGTAACCAGACGAGCCGACGCCGTGGCACGACGAACCGGCGCCGGCGACGACCGGCTCATCCCGGCGCTCAGGCGCGTCGAGGTAGAGACCCCCTCGCCCACCCAGCGCAGCCCCGGCCGCTGGGCAGGCACACCGCTTTCCGCGGGAGCCGAGGCCCTGCAAGTGGAGGACAAGGGGACTCAGCTCGCACGAGACGCCGGTGAGTCGAAGCCCCGGAGCCTTCGGCCACGTGTCCCGAGGGGTGATGGTGGAAGGATGGAACAGACGACACACGCCGGGCTCTTCACCCGCAGGTTCGGGCCGCCGCCTCGGGAGGGCACCCCCAGCGTGGTGCTCGTGCACGGACTCGGGCTGTCGGGACGGTACTTCACACCACTCGCCCGCCGGCTGGCCACGAGCGGGGCGACCGTACTCGTACCGGACCTGCCGGGCACCGCGTGGTCACGTGCCGCCGTGCCCCGCGCCCCCGGCACCGGTGAACTCGCCGCCGCCCTGGCACGCTGGCACCAGCGGCTGTGCCCGGGACCGAGTCTGCTCGTTGCCAACTCGGTCGGCTGCCAGGTCGTCGCGGCCCTCGCCGCCGGCCACCCGCGCCTGGTGCGGCGGATGGTGCTGGTCGGCCCGGCGCTCGAACCCGGGGTGTCCGGCTGGCGCCTGTGCGGCCGGCTCCTCGCGGACGCGCCCCGGGAGCCGCTCTCCCTGCTCGCGGTGGCCACGACCGACTACCTGTTGACCGGGCCCCTCCGCTGCGCCCTCTCCTTCCGCCACTCCCTGCGGGACGCCGCCGAATCGTTCGAGGGGAACCTGCTTCAGGTCCACGCGCCGACCCTCGTCGTTCGGGGAACGGGTGACACGATCGCCTCCGATGCCTGGGCCCGGCACGTGGCCCGACTCGTCGGCGACGGCCGCGCGGTGGAGGTACCGGGCGCCGCGCACGCGGCCCACTACAGCGCACCCGACGCCGTGGCCACGCTGATCGGGGAGTTCGGGGAATTCACGGCAGGAGAAGGCCTATGAAGCGATCTGCAACGCCCGGCCGGTCGGACGGGCACACGGGTCATCCATCGCCCTGGCTGCGCCTCCTGCCCGGGATCTCCCCCGAGCGCCGCGGATTCGTCCTCGCCTGGTGGGGGTTCGCCTTCACCTTCGGCGGTATGCGACTGCTCACCTGGCTCATCCACATCGACGTGGCCGGAATGGGCGACGTACAGGCCGGCGGAGTCCACCTTCACCACTACGTGTGGGGGATCCTGCTGCTCGCGGGGGTCGGCGCGGCGGGTCTGGTCGAACGCTCGGCGCGGGCGCACGCCTGGATGGGGCTCACGTACGGGGTCGGCCTCGCCCTGGTCCTCGACGAGGCAGCACTGCTGATCAGCCTGGAAGACGTTTACTGGGACACCGAGGGCGGGGTCAGCATCGCCCTGGCCATCGCGGTGATCGCCATCGCGGGGAGCATCCTCGCGGCGACGCGGGGCCGGCGCGCCTCCAGCGGAGGCCGCGATGCCGGGATGCCGGATGAGTAGGCCGCCAGGGCCGTGACACTCCCGCACCGGGCCCCTCGCGGTCTACGCGGGGGCCGCCCGCTGTGGGGCGGCACGCCCTGTCCGGTCGAAGCGGGGAGGACGGTTTGGCTGCGCCGCGGACGGACACACGCGCAGCATGACTGAATCCAGCAGAAGCGCCAACTCCAAGACGTCCACCGCCGATTCCGAGGAGAAGGGCTCGTCGCCCGGGCGGGCGAGGACCGGCGCCGCCAAGTCGGCGACCCGCGGCGTGAGCACGGCCGCCGAAAGCTCCGGCCACCTCACGTCCGTGGTCGCGCCCGTGGCCGAGCGAACCAAGACCGTCGCGCACACCGCGCGGAAGTCCGTGGGTTCCGCCACCCGCCACACCCTCGGCAAGGCCGCCGTGGCATGGACGGTGGTGAAGGGCCGCAAGGTCATCGCCCTGGGCGCCATGGCCTCCACGGTCGCCGTGACCGCCGGATCGTACGCGGTGGGCCGACGCGCCGGGCTGCGCCGCCGAGGCCCCTTGTCGAGGCTCACCGGCGGCCGCCTCTAGAGACGCGGGCCCGGATGGCCGTCTCGCCCGCGGTAATGCGGCCGACCGCCGACGTGGGGCGCCGGACGTACCCCGCCTTCTCGTTCGCCCGAGGAGAGTGGAGTCCGGCGCCCCGGCTTCGCCAGGGCCCGGCGCTGGACCCCGCGCCCCTCCTTCCGCCGGAATGGACCGGTATGTACGGAGATGTGCTGCGCCGTGGCGCCTGCGTGCCCGACGTGGTGGATGTGTGCTTACTCACCCGGCGCACCGGGTTGGCCCGTTCGCCCGGCTCGCCGCCCCTGCTGGTCCGTCGCTGACCTGGAGGTGCGGTCTCCATGCGAGGGGGGTGCTCCAGATGCCGATGCCGATGCCGGCCGGGCTGTCGTTCGGACCGGCCACCGTAGTGGCAGTCCGGGCCCCCGATCCCCCAGCGTCGGCTGATCGGCGCAAGGTAGCCTTCCGAATGCCTGCCGCGAGGCAGGTGGAGGACGTCACGAGGACGCGCGCAAGGACAAGCGGAGCGCCAGCGGCCTCCGCGGTCTTGTGCTGGGCAGCTGCGACATACAGAGGCGGGGTAGCAGGATGGCCGAGGCGAGGGCCCAGAGTGCGCCGGGGAAACGCGGTTCCGGAAGAGGCCCGCACAGTCCGGTCGGGGAAGCGGAGCTGCGTCAGCTGCTGGCAGGGCTGACGGCCGTACGCGACGGCGATTTCGGGACGCGCCTGCGGTACGAGGACGACGACCTGCTCGGTGAGATCGCGACGGTCTTCAACGGCATGGTGGACCAGCTGTCGCAATTCACCTCGGAAGTGACACGGGTGGCCCGGGAAGTGGGCACCGATGGCACTCTCGGCGGCCAGGCGGTCGTGCCGGGGGTGTCAGGGACGTGGGCGGACCTCACGGAGTCCGTCAACGCGATGGCGGGAAACCTGACCACCCAGGTACGTGACATCGCGCAGGTGGCCACCGCGGTGGCCCGCGGTGACCTCTCCCAGAAGATCGACGTGGACGCCCGCGGCGAGATCCTGGAGCTGAAGAACACCATCAACACGATGGTCGACCAGCTGTCCTCCTTCGCGGACGAGGTCACCCGCATGGCCCGCGAGGTCGGCACCGAGGGCATTCTGGGCGGCCAGGCCGACGTCAAGGGAGTCTCCGGCACCTGGCGTGACCTCACGGATTCCGTGAACTTCATGGCCGGAAACCTGACCGCCCAGGTGCGCTCCATCGCGCAGGTGGCCACGGCGGTCGCGGAAGGCGACCTCTCGCAGAAGATCACCGTGGCGGCCCGGGGCGAGATCCTGGAGCTCAAGGACACCATCAACACGATGGTCGACCAGCTGTCCTCGTTCGCGGGAGAGGTCACCCGCGTCGCCCGTGAGGTCGGCACCGAGGGCAGACTGGGCGGACAGGCCGACGTCCAGGGCGTGTCGGGAACCTGGAAGGATCTCACCGAGTCGGTCAACGTCATGGCCGACAACCTGACGGCCCAGGTGCGCTCCATCGCCGAGGTGACGACAGCGGTGGCGCAGGGCGATCTGTCTCAGAAGATCCGGGTGGACGCGCGCGGTGAGATCCTGGAGCTGAAGGAGACCATCAACACGATGGTCGACCAGCTCTCGGCGTTCGCGGACGAGGTCACCCGAGTGTCCCGTGAGGTCGGCACGGAGGGCAATCTGGGCGGCCAGGCGACGCTGCGGGGCGTCTCCGGCATCTGGAAGGACCTGACGGACAACGTCAATGTGATGGCGTCGAACCTGACCGGGCAGGTGCGGTCCATCGCCCAGGTGGCGACCGCCGTCGCCCGCGGTGATCTGTCCCAGAAGATCGTCGTGGAGGCGAAGGGCGAGGTCGCCGCTCTGGCCGGGGTGATCAACACCATGGTCGACACGCTGTCGGCGTTCGCCGACGAGGTGACCCGGGTGGCGCGCGAGGTGGGCACCGAGGGGATCCTGGGAGGGCAGGCCCGCGTCCCGAACGTGGCCGGCACCTGGAAGGACCTCACCGACAACGTCAACTCCATGGCCAACAACCTGACCGGTCAGGTCCGCAACATCGCACAGGTCACCACGGCAGTGGCCAACGGCGACCTCTCCAAGAAGATCGACGTGGACGCCCGCGGCGAGATCCTGGAGCTGAAGAACACCATCAACACGATGGTCGACCAGCTGTCCTCCTTCGCGGCCGAGGTGACCCGGGTGGCCCGCGAGGTGGGCAGCGAGGGCCGACTGGGCGGACAGGCCGAGGTCGAGGGCGTCGCCGGGACCTGGAAGCGGCTGACGGAGAACGTGAACGAGCTCGCCGGGAACCTCACACGGCAGGTGAGGGCCATCGCCGAAGTCGCCAGCGCCGTGGCGGAGGGTGATCTGACCCGCTCCATCACGGTCGACGCCTCGGGTGAGGTCGCCGAACTCAAGGACCACATCAACTCGATGGTGGGCTCGCTCCGAGAAACGACGATCGCCAACCAGGAGCAGGACTGGCTGAAGTCCAATCTCGCCCGGATCTCCGGCCTGATGCAGGGCCACCGGGACCTGTCCGTGGTCGCGGAACTCGTCATGGACGAGCTGACACCCCTCGTCGCCGCCCAGTACGGGGCCTTCTACCTCGCCGAGGAGAGCCCCGGGGGCGTCGTCCTGACACGGGTCGGCTCGTACGGCGTCGCCGCGGACGCCTCCGGACCACGCCGGTACCGCCTCGGCGAGTCGCTCGTCGGTCAGGCCGCGCGCAGCCGCCGTACCATCTCCAGTGACGATGTGCCGGCCGGTTACGTCATCTCCTCCGGCTTGGGCGAAACCGCTCCCGGCAGTCTGATCATCCTGCCGGTCATCGTCGAGGACCAGGTCCTCGGGGTCATCGAACTCGCCTCCTTCACCGCTTTCACCACGGTCCACCGTGACTTCCTGGGCCAGCTGATGGAGACCATAGGCGTCAACGTCAACACGATCCTCGCCAATGCCCGTACCGACGAACTCCTCGGCGAGTCCCAGCGGCTGACCGCAGAGCTCCAGGCCCGCTCCGCCGAACTCCAGTCCCAGCAGGAGGAGCTCCAGCACTCCAACACCGAACTGGAGGAGAAGGCCGCGCTGCTCGCCGCGCAGAACCGGGACATCGAGACGAAGAACCTGGAGATCGAGCAGGCCCGGCAGGAACTGGAGGACCGCGCCCGCCAGTTGTCACTCGCCTCCCGGTACAAGTCCGAATTCCTGGCCAACATGAGTCACGAGCTGCGTACGCCGCTCAACAGCCTTCTCATCCTGGCGCAGTTGCTGGCGCAGAACCCCGGCCGCAACCTCACCCCCAAGCAAGTCGAGTACGCGGGCATCATCCACTCGGCCGGCTCGGACCTGCTCCAGCTCATCAACGACATCCTCGACCTCTCGAAGGTCGAAGCCGGGAAGATGGACGTCAACCCGGAACACGTGCCGATGCGGCAGCTGCTCGACTACGTCGAGGTCACCTTCCGCCCGATGACCACCCAGAAGAATCTCGACTTCACGATCATCACCGGCCCCGGCGTTCCCAGCACCCTCCTCACCGACGACACCCGGCTGCGCCAAGTCCTGCGCAACCTCCTGTCCAACGCGGTCAAGTTCACCGAGCGGGGCCACGTGGAGCTGCGCATCGAGCTCGTCGAGCCCCCCGAGCGCCCGGCCGGGCTCAAGAACTGCGGCCCCGTGGTCGGCTTCCGCGTCACGGACACCGGCATCGGCATCGCGGAGCAGCAGCTGGAGGTCATCTTCGGCGCCTTCCAGCAGGCGGACGGCACCACCAGCCGCAGGTACGGCGGCACCGGTCTGGGGCTGTCCATCAGCCGGGAGATCGCCCAGCTGCTCGGCGGGGCGATCACGGCGCAGAGCGCCCCGGGCAGCGGTTCCACCTTCACGCTCTACCTGCCGGCGGCCCCGGCCGAGGAGCCGGCCACCTCGGCCTCCGCCTCCGCTCCTGAAGGCTTCGCCGGCGCGGGGCCGGCATCCGGGACCACGCCCACCGCCTCCCCCACCCTGCGGGCCAGCGCCGGTACCTCCGCTCACGGCCCCGCCCCACAACGCCGCCTGCTCGTCATCGAGGAGAACACGAAGGGGCTCCTGTCGCTCGTCGCACAGAGCGCCGCCGCCGAGCTGCCGGCGGCCCATGGGGCCGACCGGCAGCGCTACGGCATCGACATCGTGACCGCGGTCAGCGCCCAGGACGCCGCCGCCACCCTCGCGTCGCAGCCCTTCCACTGCGTCGTCCTCGACCTCGGCATGCCCAACGACGAGGCCCTGCGCTTCCTGACCGCTCTGGACGGAGACGCGGCCCTCACGACCCTGCCCGTGCTGGCACACAACAACCGCCGACTCGGCACCGCGGTGGAACGGGCCCTGAACGAGCGCACCGCGGCGCAGCCACTGGAACTGCTGACCAGTCTCGACGAGCTCCGCGAGCGCATCGCCCTTCACCTTTCCGCGGAGGAGCCGGGGGACGCGCTCGCCCTGGTGCGCGGCGAGGAGAACCGTCCGCAGACGTCCCCGCACATCGACGGACGACTGGCCGGCCGTACGGTTCTGGTGGTCGACGACGACGCTCGCAACCTGTTCGCCATCAGCGGCATCCTGGAACTGCACGGCATCAACGTCCTCCACGCGGTGGACGGCCGCCGCGGTATCGATGCCCTGATCCGGTACTCCCACATCGATCTCATCCTGATGGACGTGATGATGCCGGAAATGGACGGGTACGCCGCTACTGCCGAGATACGCCGTATGCCCGCCTACGCCGACCTCCCGATCATCGCCGTCACGGCCAAGGCGATGCCGGGTGACCGGGAGAAGAGTCTCGCCTCGGGTGCGAGCGACTACGTCACCAAGCCGGTGGACGCCGTCGACCTCATCACCCGAGTGCGCCGCTGGCTGGCCCCGTAGCCTCGGGGCCGGCCGGCCGGCCCCGAGGCTGAACGCCTTCAGGAACCACCACAGCGAGGAATGGGGAACGCAGTGACCACCCCGGACAGCCGATCGCAGACGACCGAGGAGACACCGCACCCGCCGGCACGGACCCCCGCGGGTGGGCAGCAGCCGGCGCCCTTGCCGGCCCCGTCCTCTACGGCGGTCGGCCGGCTGGTCGCCACGGTGGAACGTCTGCGCCGAGAGGTACGGGAGGCAGAGGCCGCGGCCGACGGCCGCGCCCTGGTCGAACTGGCCAAGGGGATCCTCGTGGAGCGGCTGGGCTGCAGCCCGGCCCAGGCGGACGCGCAACTGGGAACCCTTGCCGCGCAGTCCGGGATCTCCCGGCTGGAACTGGCCGCGGACATCATCAACCAGGCATCGCGCGACCGCGTCAGCGAGGTCGCCGCCGACTTCACCGAGCGGATGAAGGCGCCCCCGTCCCCGGACCCGGAGGCCCCGTCGCTCGCGGTGCGGCTGCGAACCGCCGAGAGCGGCGTGCTCGCGGCGGACGATCCGCAGGCGGTCGCGCGCGCGTTGTTGGACAACGCACTGCATCCCCTCGGCGCGGTGGCCGTCGCCGTGTGGAGGGCCGGAACCGACGGCTCTCTCGTCCTCGCCGGACATGCCGGCTTCCCCGAGGCCGAAGCGGCGCGCTGGCGCTACGTACCCCCGGACGTGGCGGTTTTCGCCCGGCTGGCCCTCACCGAGCACGGTCCGGTGGCCTGCCACCCCACCGAGCCCTGCATTCCCTCCGTGGGCCGCCACACCTGGCCGGAGGGGGGCCGTATCGCTCTGCCCTCCGGAGCGGGTGGCCGCATCCACGGCGTGCTGGAGGTCTGCTGGCCCGCGCACACGACTCCGCAGCCGCCGCAGATCATCCGGCAGTTGGAAGCTCTCGCGGAGCTGTGTGGCCACACCCTGAACGATCTGCCCGCGCCGGCGCCGGCGGAACAGGCGCCCGCCGCACCGGGAGCCTCGCCGGACCTCGCCGAACTCACCGACCTCGCCGACAACCTCCACGACCCGGCCCTCGTCCTCACCCCGGCACTGGACGGCGAGGGACGCCTCACCGATTTCCGGATCCACCACGTCAACGAACACTTCGTCGACCCCGCCGGCCGCCCTCACGGTGCCGTCAGCGGCTGTCTGCTGCTGGAGGCGTACCCCACAGCCGCCGGGGACGACGGCCTGTACGAGAAGATCGAGCGGACCTATGCGACGGGCGAGCCGCTGCGCACCCACCGCACGACCCTCACCGCACGGATCGGGCAGGTCACCCTGCCGACCGTGACGGACGTCAGCATCAGCCGGCACGGAACGGCCCTGCTTCTGCTCTGGAGGGCCGAGGACCGGACGGCCCGGCTGGCGAGCCTGCTCCAGCATGCCCAACGGCTCGGCAGGGTGGGGGGATTCGAGGAGAACTTCGCGACCGGCGAGATCACCTGGAACAGCCAGCTCTTCGACATCTACGGTCAGCCCGCGACGGCCGCCCCCATCCCGATGGAAGAGCTGGTGGAGCACGCCCACGACGACGACAGGGTCCAGATCCGGCGCTTCCTGCGCACCGTCATGTACCACGGGCGCGACGCGTCCGTCGACTTCCGTCTCCAACGGCCGGACCGCATCACCCGGCACATTCGTGTGGTAGCCGAACCGGTCCTCGACGCCCACGGCGTGCCGGTCGCGGTCCGGGGCGCCTACCAGGACATCTCCGCTCAGCACTGGACCGAGGTCGCGCTGGCCGCCACCCGCGATCAACTGGCCTACACCGAGGCCGAGTCGGCCGACCGCATCCGGTTGACGCTGCAACTCCAGCAGGCCATCATGCCGCCGGCCCCGGCTCCCCTGGAGGTTCCCGGCTTGCGGATCGCCGTACGGTACCGTCCGGCCGAGTCCGAGGCGCTGGTCGGCGGGGACTGGTACGACACGGTCCTGCTTCCGTCCAAGGAAGTGCTGCTGTGCGTCGGCGACGTCGCCGGGCACGGAATCGGTGCGGCGACCGGGATGGTCGTCCTGCGCAACGCGCTGCGCGGGCTCGCGGTGACCGGTGCCGGTCCGGGGCAGCTGCTCTCCTGGCTCAACAAGGTGGCTCACCGCCTCACCGACCAGGTCACGGCCACGGCCGTCTGCGGCCTCTACAACCCGCAGACCGGCGTGCTGCGCTGGGCCCGGGCCGGGCACTTGCCGCCGGTCCTGATCCGCGGCGGGAGCGCCGAGTCGCTGCCCCTCTCCGACGGAATGCTGCTCGGCGTGCTCGACGACGTCACCTACCCGGAGCAGGAGATGCGGCTGGAGGACGACGACACCCTGCTGATGTTCACCGACGGGCTCGTGGAACGCCGGGACCTGTCGGTGAACGATTCCGTCAAGGAACTCCTCATCCGCACGCTGGAGTCCCCTCACGACCTCGAACGGCGCCTCGACCGCCTCCTCACCCACAGCAAGTCCGACACCGACGACGACACCTGCCTGATCGGTATCCAGCTGGTATGACGGATGGTGGCGTGGTTCAGAGGGTGCCGAGCAGTGCGGTGGCGCGGCCGCCGTCCGGACGGGTCACCCCTCCGGGGCTGCCTCGGGTCGGCCGTTCCAGTCGAGGCAGACCACCAGGGCGTCGTCACCGGCCTCGATCCGTCCCCGGTGACCTGCGAGTTCCTCCAGGATCCCGCCCGGGACCTGGGAGGGGGGCAGGAGGCGGGTGTTGGTGATGGCACGGGTCAGTGCGCGCTCACCGTAGCGCTCCCCCGCCGGTGAGGCGACGTCGTACACGCCGTCGCTGACGAAGAAGAGGCGGTCACCCGGTTCGACGCGGAAGTGCTGGGAGGTGTACACCGTGTCCTCGAACATGCCCAGCGGCAGCTGAGCCTCCAGTTCCAGCGCTTCCACGGCACCGTCACGCAGCCGCCAGATCTTGGGCGACCCCGCGTCGACGATCTGGACGTCACCGCTCGGCAGATGGAATTCGAGCAGGAGCATCGCCAGGTAGCGGTCGCCTTGGTACTGCCCGTAGACGGCCTGGTCGGCGAGGGACGCCTGGTCGACCAGGCCCAGCCCCGCGCGACGCGCGTTGCGCAGGGCGTTGACGGCCAGGTTGGTGAGCAGGGCCGCCTCGATGCCCTCGCCCATGCCGTTGTTCACGGTCAGCGTCAGGTGGTCGGCCGATGACGACCAGTCGAAGCTGTCGCCGTAGATGGCGTAGGCGGGTTCCAACTGCGCTCCGAGGCTGTACTCGGGGCGGGAGCAAGAGCGTCCGGGGAGCAACTGCCACTGCATCTCGGCGGCGAGTGTGAGCCGGTCCGCCCGCCGGGCCCGCAGGAAGAGGTCGGTGTCGCGCTCGGCGACGACGATTTCGTGGCCGAGGGCTTCGGCCACTTCCGCCAGCTCCTCCCGGAGCTGAGGAGTGAGGCTGTTCTTCGGCAGGACGATGCTGAGCACCCCCAGCCGGTCGCCTCGTACGCTGACGGGCAGGTGGATGGTGTCCTGCTCCTCGCCTTCGACGAGGTGGGGTTCCTGCGAGCCGAAGGCTCGTCCCGGTGCGGTGGCGTGCGCCGATACGGACTCCGAGGTGTGCGGAGCCGTGTCCACGTGCTGCAGTTTCTTCAGGGAGTAGTCGGCCATCAACAGGTCGACGGAGATTCCTCCGTATTGCTCGACGATCACGGCGCGGATCTTGTCGAGGAGCTCGTGCGGTGCCGCAGCGCGCAGAACGCGCTCGACCGGTTCACGTCTTGCCACGGGTGGAGGGCCTGCTTTCTCAAAAAATTGTCGGGCTGGACATCTGCAAGGGCCTGCCCCGGGCGACCGGGTGGCTCGTGCGTCCGGTAGGGAGTGTCACATGCCCGAGGACCGGTCTGTGCCCATCACGTCACACACCGCTCTGCCGGTGCCCGGCGCGCGCCTCGCGAGCGCCGCCCGGACGGGTCGGAGGGTGGAGGGAGACGCGGGCCGGCTGACCATGGGAGGCGGACTGCGTTGTTGCGCCACGCCTGCGGGTACGAGACGATTGCCGCGAGGAAAGTGTTGTGTCGCCCGGCGATGTCGACCGAGGGGATCGCCACGCGGGGGTCCTTCCAGGGCCGGTGCCTCCCGGACCACCTGCCGGCCCGGCTCCAGGTCGTGCGGCGCGCCACAGAACTCATCGGATGCGTGACGCGTAAGAGGGGCCCGTGCCGAACAGACATCTGACGCACCGCGGTGGCAGAGTGGGCATCATGGCCCATCCCAGCAGCCGGTCACGTGCGAAGGATCCCCCCTCCGCCGTGGCCGGCGCTGCCGCGGAACTGCTCGAAGTGTTGCGCGCCCGGGGACAGGACGCCGCCGCGCCCGCCGTTTCCCCCTCCCAGCTGAGGGCCATGCTCGTCGTCGAGAAGGCCGAGGGGATCAACCTCCGGTCCTTGGGTGCCGTGCTCGGGTCCCGCCCGCCGTCGGTCACCCGGCTCTGCGACCGGCTGGAGGCGATGGGCCTGCTGCAGCGGAGCCCCAGCCCCACCAGCCGGCGTGAGGTCGAGCTCAGGCTCACCGGCCGGGGGCGCGTCCTGCTGGACGAGCATCGGGCCATTCGGCTGCGCGAGCTGTCCGCGGTACTGGACCGGATGGAACCGGACGTCGTCGAAGCGCTCATCGTCGGCCTCACGGGCTTCATGGAAGCGGCGGCCGAGCTGTTCGCGGCCGATCCCGAAGCGAGGATCAGCGCAGGTGATCCCGCCCTACGGGAGACGGCTTCCGAGATTTCGGACAGCGCCTAGCGCACCGGGGCAGGCCTGCGGTCAGGGTCCTGGGGGGCGGGAGCCGGCTGCGGCGGTGGTCCGGTCTGGCCCTGGCATGATGATTCGCCAGCTAAAATGTTGCCCTATGGCAAATGATCGTTCTAGGCTCGTCCCCGACGCACCGGGCGGCCCCGCGGGCCTTCGCGCCCCTTGGCGAGAGGAGACACACACAGCCATGGGGAGTGTTCGGGGCCTGAAATCAGGCTTCCCCGTCGACGGGAACACGTCGGCCGGGGTGATCTCGGCCGGGGTGGGAAGAACAGGGCAACCCTCTTTACTGGAGGGAGACCGTACCCGCGCTCTGTGGAGCGGAGCTCCGCCCCGGGTCCTGCTCATCGAGGACGACGAGGGCGACGCGCTCTTGGTCGAGGAGCTGGTGGCCGACAGCGGAGCCGAGGTCCGGCTCGCACGGGCCCGGTCCCTCGCGCAGGCCCTGCTCCAGCTCCGGACCCAGGCGCCGCAATGCGTGCTGCTCGATCTGCACCTCCCCGACGCGCAAGGACTCGACGCTCTCGGCCAGGTACTGGCGGCCTCCGCCGACACCGCGGTGGTCGTCCTGACAGGGCTGTCGGAGGAGCAGGCGGGTCTGGCCGCGGTCGCGGCAGGAGCGCAGGACTACCTGGTGAAGGGCCGGCTGGAGGCCGATGTCTTCATGAGGGCCATCCGTTACGCGATCCAGCGCAAGCAGACGGAGCTCGCGGCGGCCGCACTTCAGGCCGGCCGGCTGCGCGCCGAGGAGAACGCACGCCTGGAGCGCGGGCTTCTGCCGACGCCCCTCCTGCTGGACTCGGCCGTCTCGGTCTGTGCCCGCTACCGGCCCGGCCGCGCCCAGGCGCTGCTGGGCGGGGACTTCTACGACGTCGTCCAGACTCCCGACGGCGCCACGCACGCCGTGGTCGGGGACGTGTCGGGGCACGGCCCCGACGAGGCCGCCCTCGGAGTCTGTCTGCGCGTCGCCTGGCGCGCTTTCGTCCTGGCCGGGTCCCGCGGGCAGGACCTGCTGAACCTTCTGGAGAAGATCCTGCTGGCCGAGCGCTCCGGACCCGAGATCTTCGCCACGCTCACCTCCCTCACCCGGCTCCCGGGTGAGAACCGGGTCACCGTCCAGCGGGCGGGCCATCCCGGTTTCCTCGTCCGGTCCCCGGCCGGCGTACGGCTCGAAGTGGCCCCCGGCGGGCCCGCCATCGGCATGATGCCCGACTGGGGGTCCACCTGGCCCGTGACGGAAGTCGCGCTGGAGCCGCTGAGCGCCGTCATGCCCCTCACCGACGGGCTGATCGAGGTGCGGATCGGATCCGGTCCGGACCGGTTCGACGAGGACGGACTTCTCGAGGTCGCCCGGCAGTACGACCGGCTCCCCGCCGAAAGCTTCGTGGATGCCCTGATCGAGAAGGCCGAGAGCCTGGCTGCCGACAGCGGCGGCTTGGCCGACGACGTAGCCGTACTCCACCTGGAATGGAAAGACCACCAGTGACTCCGCGACAGCCGGCGCCTGCCGCCGGCACGCCGTCCGGCCGCCGAGGATTGAGCGTGCAGGCATGGTTCGGGCTCACGCTCGGCCTGCTCGGCGTCATGATCCTGGCCACGGCCGCCGGGGGCGCTGCCCTGCTCTCCCGCACGACCGAAGCGGGTGACCGTCTCCTCGACCGGATCGCCCCCGCCCGGATGGAAGCCCTGCACCTGGAAGCGGCCCTCCTGGACCAGGAGACCGCGGTGCGCGGCTACCTCCTGACGGGCGATCCCGCCCTCCTCGAACCGTACGAGCGCGGGCTGGAGGCCGAGCGCCGCTCGGTGGCGCGACTGGCGGAGCTGCTGCGGGACGATCCGGCCGCGCAGGCCGGCACCGAGGCCGTCGAGAAGGCGGCGCGGGCCTGGCGCGACGACTTCGCCGTCCCCAGCATCGCCTCGACACGGTCCCAGGCGCTTGCCCCCGCGGTCCAGCTGGGCAAGGAGAGATTCGACGACGTACGCCGGCAGGCAGAGGCGCAGCAGGCCGGGCTCACGCGCACGCAGGCCGAGGCACGCGCCACTTTCGGGCAGGCCCGTTCGGAACGTGACCGGATCCTCATGGCGGTCACCGCGGCCTTCCTGCTCACCGGCATCTGCCTCGCCATCCTGCTCCACGTCAGCGTCGTACGGCCGCTCGGCGAGGTCCGCGCGGCGTCGCAACGGGTCGCCGACGGTGCGTTCGACGAGGAGATACCCCAGCGCGGACCATCCGATCTGAGGGCTCTCGCCCGGGCGGTGGAAGCCATGCGCCGGCGGACGGTCGACGAGCTGGCAGCCTCCCGGCACAACGCGGCCGAACTGAACCGGACGGCCTCGGACCTCGACGCGCAGACCGTGGAGCTGCGCCGCTCCAACGCCGAGCTGGAACAGTTCGCGTACGTCGCCTCGCATGACCTCCAGGAGCCGCTGCGCAAGGTCGCCTCCTTCTGCCAGCTGCTGGAGAAGCGGTACGGCGACCAGCTCGACGAGCGCGGCGCGCAGTACATCGCCTTCGCCGTCGATGGCGCCAAGCGGATGCAGGTGCTGATCAACGACTTGCTCACCTTCTCCCGCGTGGGCCGGGTCCAGGACGCCCGGGAGCCCGTCGCCCTCGACGACACCGTCGGCCGCGCCCTGCGCAACCTCGGAGCCGCGATCGAGGAGAGCGCCGCCGAGGTCGTCCTGCCGGACCGGATGCCCGAGGTGACGGGTGACCCCACGCTGCTGACCATGCTGTGGCAGAACCTCATCGGCAACGCCGTCAAGTTCCGCCACCCCGACCGCAGGCCCCGCGTGGAGATCACCGTGCAGAGCGAGACCGGGACCGGGACTGGGACTGGGACCGGGACCGGGACTGGCACGGGGTTCCACACCTTCACGGTCACGGACAACGGCATCCCCGCCGAGTTCGCTGACAAGGTCTTCGTCATCTTCCAGCGGCTGCACGGGCGGGAGACCTACGGAGGCACCGGCATCGGCCTGTCGCTGTGCAAGAAGATCGTGGAACACTCGGGCGGGCGCATCTGGATCGACAGCACCCACACCGCCGGTACCCGGCTGGCCTTCACCCTCCCCGTGATCGGTGCCGAAGAGACCGCTTCCGAACCGGCTCCGGAGTCCGGATCGGCACCGGCGTCCGAACCAGTACCGGCCTCCGCACCTGCACCGGCGTCCGAATCTGCGTCTAGCGAAGGAAAAACCCTGTGAACGCCCCCTCCCCCAGGCCCCCGGCCCAGCCCGCGGAAGTACTCCTCGTCGAGGACGACGCGGGCGACGAGCTCATGACGCGCGAGGCGTTCGAGGACAACAAGATCGGCAACACCCTGCACGTCGTCCGCGACGGACTGGAGGCACTGGACTTCCTCTACCGCCGCGGCGAGCACGAAGGAGCTCCGCGCCCCGACCTGATCCTCCTCGATCTGAACCTCCCGAAGTACGACGGGCGCCAGGTCCTCGAACAGATCAAGACCGATCCGGAACTGAGCCACATCCCGGTGGTCGTCCTCACCACTTCGGCGGCCGAGGAAGACATCCTGCGCAGCTACAAGCTGCACGCCAACGCCTACGTGACCAAGCCCGTGGACCTCGATCAGTTCATCCGGGCCATCCAGCAGATCGATGACTTCTTCGTCACCGTGGTCAAGCTGCCGCGGTCCGTCTGACATGGGGGGAGGAAAGATGGAGCACATGGACAAGGATGCCGCGCGGTGCTACGTCGAGGTGCGGTCGGAACACGACGTTCGGGTCGTCGTGATGGCCGGAGAGTTCGACATGGACAACGTCGATGACCTGCGCCGGGCGATGGAGCCGGAAGCGAGGGGCGTCTCGCGCTACGTGCTGGACGTCTCGGGGGTCACCTTCGCCGATTCGACCGCGCTGAGCGTCATCCTCCAGCCGGCCCTGAACCGGCCGGTGATCCTGGCCGGCGAGGTGCCGCCCCGTTTCGCCCGGCTGCTCGAAGTCACCGGGGCCGACCGGGTCTTCGCCTCGGCCCGGACCGAGGAGGAGGCCAGAACCATGGTCATCCCGCCCCGTACCTACTGAGCGGCCGGCCGCCCGGTCGGAGCCGGTACCGGAGGGGCGTTCCGCGCTCCTCATGGTGCCGTGGCGCATCGTCGCCACGGGCGCCGGACTCCCTCCGGGCCGTCGGTGTCACCGTCTGTACAGCTTGCTCGCCCATACGGGTACGCTCGCACACCTGACGGACCTCCGACCGGGGGCGGCCGACAGACTGTTCGAGGGGGAAGGGTCGGAGTGGGGCAGGAGCGCAGCGGCCTCGCATGCCGAGATCTTCCCCGGTGGTGTACTGGTGCACCGCGACGGCAACGGGGAGAGGGAATGATGCCGAGCTTTGCATGTGGGATTGCAAGGGAATGTACGGGGCATTCGGATGAGGTGTCGTGCCGGTGACCGCAGCGGCGGGGAGGTGAATGTGCAGGACGCAAGCATGCCACCGCACTCCGCCCCCAGGACCGCGATGCAGGCGAGGGATCGCGTACGGTTGCTCATGGAATCAGCTGGGTTCGCGGCAGGCGGTGCGGACCCTGTGGAACAGGTGCTGGCCGACGCCCTCCTGGTGACTTCGGAACTGGCCACGAACGCGATACGCCATGCAGGCGGCATCGTCGAGTTCAGTGCCTCGGTGTCCGAGGAAGGTCTGCGACTGATCGTGACCGACGCCAGTACGGAGCCCCCCGTCACCCTCCCGCGGCAGGTCGGCGCATTCACCGCCGGGGGGTACGGCTGGCCTCTGATCTGCCGCCTCACGCGTAGCGTCGCCGTCACGCCGATGCCCGAGGGCGGCAAGCGCATCGAGGTCGTCGTGCCCCTGGACACACCGTCCCGGAGCTCCCAGGCCGACTTCCGGTAGGCGTGACGATTCTCCAGCAATCAGAAAAATTTGACGGGCAAGGTCGATTTTCGGCGGCGAGGGGGCGCTTGGTTGAGGTCATGCCCTGAACGCTGGGTCGAGGCCCCCGACCCGCGGCCCGCCGCGGTCTCCGCGAAGCGGTTCGTGCGGCGGGTACCCGCGGCGCCGGTCGTGGTCGTTGGTCAGGCGATACAACGTGCCGTCGGCCGATCCGTACGCGCGGCAGACCCCCGCACCGGGCGGCCGGCGCATCGCACGCCGCTGCGCGGGTAAGCGCGGCCCATGACTGTCGCGAAGACGAGCGTTCTCGTACTGGACTGCGCCGAACCGGAGTCACTGGCCCTCTTCTACGCCGGGTTGCTCGGTGCCGAGGTGCGGGCGGGGCAGGGACCCGACATGGTGGAGGTCGTCGGCGGATCCGGCGTCCACCTCGCGGTGCGCAGGGACACCGGCTACGCACCGCCGAGCTGGCCGCGGCCGGAGGACTCCCAACAGGCGCACCTGCGCATCCTGGTCGCCGCCGCGGACCTGGACGAGGCGGAGCGGGAGGCCGTTTCGCTCGGCGCCCGCCCGGTGTCGGCCGACGCCGAGGACGGCCCGCGCGAGGCCCGCCTGTTCAGCGACCCGGCCGGCCACTCCTTCACCCTGGCGGCCACCGACGTACAGCTGCGCGGAGCGCCGTCGCGGTAGCGCTCCCGAACGCCGCCTCTCGGCGTTGCTGGCGGCGGGTCACCTTCGGTGGCCCGGCGGCGTGCTGGTGGGCGCGGATCGTCGATCGCGCCCCGGAGGAAACGACGTCAGGGGTGTTCTCCACGGCATTTTCTCGAGCACGCCGAACCCCTGATCCCGGTCACGACCGGCTAACGCCGCACTCGCGGCAGCCCGGTGACCGCCATCACCAGCGAATAGAGCGAGGTCGACGCGGTGATGAAGAGGCGGTTGTTCTTGGGGCCGCCGAAGGCGATGTTCGAGACCGGCTCGGGGATGTTCAGGCGGCCGATAAGCGTGCCGTCCGGGTCGTAGCAGTGCACCCCGCCCTGGATGGCTGCTGCCCATAGCCGGCCGTCGTCGTCGAAGCGGAGATTGTCGAAGCGGCTGACGCCGTCCGTCGCCTTGGCGAAGACCTCTCCATCGGAGAGCGCCCCGTCGTCGCGGACGTCGAAGGCACGGATGACCCCGGCGCGCGTGTCCGAGACGTACAGCTGCCGCTCATCGGGCGAGAAGACGAGCCCGTTCGGCGCTTCGAAACAGTCCGCGACCAGGCGCACTTCGCCCGTGTCCGGATCGATCCGATAGACATGGAGGCCGCCGATCTCGGGCTCGGCGCGGACGCCCTCGTAGTCACTGGTGATCCCGAAGTCGGGGTCGGAGAACCACACCGAGCCGTCGGAGCGTACGACCGCGTCGTTCGGGCTGTTCAGCCGCTTCCCGTGGTAGCGGTCGGCGAGCACGGTGATCCTGCCGTCGGGCTCAGTGCGGGTGACCCGGCGGTTTCCCTGCTCGCAGGTGATCAGCCGGCCCTCACGGTCGAGCGTATTGCCGTTGCTGTGCCCGGCGGGGGAACGGAAGACGGAGACCGTTCCGGTCGCCTCGTCCCATCGCAGCATCCGGTCGTTGGGGATGTCGCTCCAGATCAGCTGGCGCCAGGCGGGGAGGTAGAGGGGCCCCTCGGCCCAGCGGCAGTCGCCGTGCAGCGTCTCAAGGCGGTCATCCCCGCTGGCGCATCGTCCGGTGCGGAACCGGTCGTCCAGGATCTCGTACAGCGGTATGCCATCAGCACCGGACATGATGCCCCCCAGTCGCTCCGATATCGAATGTGATTCGCTATGAGTCGACTATGCCAGAACGGCATATGGTCTCGCCATGGGAACGGCGAATGACGTGAACGACATCCAGCAGCGGGAATGGCCAGGGGGTCCTTGACCTGAAGCGTGATTGAGGTTCTAGCGTGTCGTCTAGTTGATCATCTGATGACGGGAAACACGCTCATGATCCTCGTGACCGGAGCCACCGGAAATATAGGCAGTGCCCTGCTGAAGGAACTGCACGCACGCGGTGTCAGGCCGCTGAGAGGGCTCACCCGTGACGCCGCACGAGCCGTCTTCCCCGAACGGGTCGAGGCGGTGGAGGGCGACTTCGCGGACCCAGCGTCGTTGAAGCCCGCGCTGGAAGGGGTGCGCTCGCTGTTTCTCGTATCGCGTCTGGGCTCAGACGCACACATCCTCGAAGCCGCCCGGCAGGCGGGTGTGGAGCACGTTGTGCTGGTGTCGTCAATTACCGTCCAGACCCACCCGCACCTCGGCCCCGCCGGCGAGAACCTGGCGGTGGAGCAACTGCTCAAGGCAAGCGGCATGGCCTGGACGATCCTGCGGCCGACGCAGTTCGCCTCGAACGCCCTGATGTGGGCGGCTTCCATCCGTGGCCGCGAGACCGTCCGCGCGCCGTACGCCGAGACCGCACTGCCAACCATCCACCCTGCGGACATCGCGTCGGTGGCACGGGTGGCACTGACCGAGCCCGGCCACCGGGGACGCACGTATGCCTTGACAGGTCCAGAGCCGGTGACCGCCCGGCAGCAGGTCGAAACCATCGCGGCAGCACTGGGTCGGGAGGTTCCCTTCGCCGAAATCAGCCGCCAGCAGGCCCACGCACAGATGGCCGCGGTCTTCGGGGCCGAGGCCGCGGACGCGGTGCTCGACGTGACGGGCGGAGACGTGAACGACGAGCTGCTGATGGTGCGTGACACGGTTTCACAGGTCACCGGAACGCCGGCCCGCCCGTTTCAGCAGTGGGCTTCAGAGAACGCCGACGCCTTCCATTGAATCGCTTGGGCCTGAGCACGTTCATCCGTACTCAGGTGTGCACTTTCAGGAGTACGCCGACAGGTGCGCAAGCTGCGCGAGCGGGGTGTCATCCGGCACGCCACCGCGGTCGTAGTGTCGAACCTGTTCCCGAGGAGGACTTTTGATGCGCAGCGTGACCTACTCCATGGGCGTCTCCCTTGACGGCTACATCGTCGGGCCGAACGACGACTTCGACTGGACGGCGCCCGACGAGGAGGTCTTTCGCTTCGTCACCGACGAGATCCGAGAGATCGGCGTCCACCTGTTGGGACGACGGCTGTACGAGACGATGCTGTACTGGGAGACCGCCGACCAGGATCCATCGCTCGACGACTCAATGCTCGAGTGGGCCGCGATCTGGAAGCCGCTCCCAAAGGTGGTGTTCTCCACCACGCTGTCGACGGTGCAGGGCAATGCCCGCCTGGCCTCCGGCGGCCTGGCGGAGGAGATCGAGCGGTTGCGAGCCGAGCCCGGGCAGGGCGACATCGCGATCGGCGGCGCGACTCTCGCCGCCGAGGCGGCCGCGTTGGGTCTGATCGACGAGTACCGGGCCAGGGTCTACCCGGTGCTGGTTGGCGGTGGCATTCCGTTCTTTCCCCGGCGCGAGCGCCGGGTAGACCTCGAACTCGTCGAGACCCGCACTTTCAGCTCAAGAGTCGTCTACCTCCGCTACCGCGTGGCGCGCCAGGCCTTGCTTTAGAAGTCGCTGATGTGCTGGGTGGCCGTCCGGCAAGACGCGGGAGGCCATCCCGATCGTGAGGTCAAAGAGCTCCTTGGCGTCGACAAGGAACGTGCCGATCCCGCACGACTGCAATGCGGGATGGACTGCAAGCTGCCACAGGGTGCTGACGCCTTCCTCGACGCGGTAGTCGACCCCGCCCTTGGCCACGGGAATGTCGGTTGCGGCGCACACCGCGAGCCGCTGCCGGAGGAGGAGGCGGTACGGGCCTTGGCACGCGCGCAGGCGTACTTCCGGAGCGCGGGGTGGACCGTGCGCCACGTGCCCACGCGTGAGGGCGCCCCCGCCGTCGTCGCCCGCCACCCCGAGGAGGGCACGATCGCCCAGGTCGCGGCCTCGACCCAGGGCGGTCATCTTCCTGGGGTGGCTGTGGATCACCGATCTCGCCGTCCTCCTTGGGCTGGAGTTTGACGCGGACACGGCCCGCCAGCGCGCGGCCCTGCGTCCCGCCGCGCGACGCCCGTAAACGGAGTGCTGAAGAGCGCCGCCGCATGGAGTGAGCACCGTCTCAACGGCTACCGCCGGGGTAGCTGATCAGCATGAGGATTCTGGCTTCCCTTCGCGCGGGCGATCACCGGCTGACCCAGCGCATGGCGTCCTGGGATTCCGTCTGGGCGCGTGGCCTGCTGCCGCCGGTGGAGGACGCGGCCGAGCATACGAAGCTGTGGTGGGCGGCCGCCTTTCTCATGGTGGCCGGGGGCGGCTGGAGGGGCCGCAGGGCCGCGGCAGCGGGCGTTGCGGGCATGGCGGTGGCACAGCTGCTCTCCAACGGGGTCGCGAAGCAGCTCGTCGAGCGCCGCCGCCCGCCGCAGGAGTGGATTCCGCACGGGGACGTGGAGGAGCGGCCGGACAGCTCCTCCTTCCCTTCGGGACACACCGCCGCCGCCGTCGCGTTCACTGCCGCCGTCGCTCCGACGTGGCCGTGGGCGGGCGCCGCGTGCGCCGTACCCACGGCTCTCGTGGCGATCGAGCGGGTACACAGCGGCGCCCACTACCCCTCCGACGTCGTGGCAGGAGCGGTGATCGGGGCGGCGGCGGCCGCTCTGGTGCGGGCCGCGCCGCGCCTGCTGCTGCGCCGCCTGGGGTGAAGCGCCCGCCTGGGGTGAAGCGCCGGCCTGTGGCGCGCGTGCCCGGCCGGTTGCCGGGTAGTCGCGCCACTGACAGGAGTACGGACAGCAGCCATCGTGCAGCCAGCGTGCGGCCATCGAGGGTTATCCGTTCCGAGCGGCATGAGGAAGGCAAGGTGAAGACTCGTGAGCAGCGCTGATCGGCACGCCCACGACTCTGATGACTCGGTGGGTGCGCTGGTGACCCGTGCGTCCCAGCAGCTCTCTGAACTGGTACGAGAAGAGATGCAGCTGGCCCGGGTGGAGATGACCGAGAAGGGCAAGCGGTTCGGCGTGGGCGGCGGCCTGGTCGGCGGGGCCGGCCTGGTCGGTTTCCTGGCCGCGCAGGCCCTGACGGGGGCCGTGATCGCCGCCGTGGCGCTGCTGCTTCCGGTGTGGGCTTCGGCCCTGATCGTCGCCGCCGTGCTGGCAGCGGCCGCCGCCGTCATGGCGATGGCCGGGAAGAAGCAGATCGCCAAGGCCGGCCCGCCCGCGCCGCAGCAGACCATCGAGAGCGTCAAGGCCGACGTGGCCGAGATCAAGGAGCACACACACCGATGACCAGCCAGTCCCCCGGCAACGACCCCACTCCCACCCCCCAGGAGCTGCGCGAGCAGGTCGAGCACACCCGTGAGGAGCTCGGCCAGACCGTCGAGGCGCTGGCGGGCAAGGCCGACGTGAAGGCGCGAGCTCAGGAGCAGGCCGCCGCCGTGAAGGAGCAAGCCGCGCAGAAGGCCGCGCAGGTCACCGGCCAGGTCCGCGACAAGGCGGAGCAGGCCAAACAGCTACTGAAGGACAAGACGCCCGATCCTTTGCTCGACAAAGCCGCCCAGGCCGCGGCGCAGGTACGTGACGCCGCCGCCCGTGCCGGGCATCTGGCGGCGGACAAGACCCCCGACCCCGTACGGGAGAAGACCGGCCAGATGACGGCCACGGCGCGGGCCAACCGCACCCCGCTGCTCGCCGCGGTCGGCGCACTCGTCGTCTTCCTCCTCGTCCGACGCAGCCGGAGGCATCGATGAAGGCATCCAAGGTCGCCTACAAGCCGGTCGGTCTGGCCATGGGCGCTGTCAGCGGAATGCTCGCCGGCGCGGCCTTCAAGCAGGCGTGGAAGATGATCGGGCACGAAGAGGACGCCCCCGACGCCACCGACGAAGACCGTACGTGGCGGGAGATCCTCATCGCCGCAGCCTTCCAAGGCGCGATCTTCGCCGTGGTCAAGGCCGCCGTCGACCGGGCAGGCGCAACCGCCACCAGACGCCTGACAGGTACCTGGCCCGGCTGACGTAACCGAGGCGGCGCCGGCCACGAAGACCGGCGCCCCCGGCGTCCGGGCCGGACGCGTTCCGCCCCCTCGTAGCCGCCCAAGTCATGGGGAGGAAACCGTGGCTGAGCATCCAGCACTGCACGCCCTGACCGCTGCCGCCCTCACCACCGCCATCCTGGCGGTCCGATGGTGGGCGACCCGCTCGGTGCGGGACACCCAGTACGGCGCCAGCACCGCGAGAGCACCCTGGCGCCGTACAGCGCCCCGAACCACCAGCGCCGACACCGACGCCGCACACGAACGTGTGACCGATCTGCACGCCGAGTTCCTCGACCCGGCACTGCGCGACACTGACGCCCACCTCGACCAGTACTGGAGCAAGCTCACCTCCCTCTACCCGAACCGTGAAGGCGAGCGCCACTAGCCGACGGCGGTGCTGGGGCGATGGTCTGGGGTGCGGGGACGCGGCGTCGGAGGGTGAACCGTGTTCGGCCGTGCGGCCGGCGACATCGCCGACGCTGACATCGGCGCCGACGTCGGCGCGTACATCACCCGATCGCCAGCCCTGTTGACGCATTCGAGGTAATGCTCCCCGTTTCGGGTTTCCGGCACCTCCACCGTGCCTCGACGCGGCCAAACGCCTGGGAAAACAACGCGGTTTCAATTCAGTCATTTCATATGATTTTCCCCGAGACTGGCTGGATGGAGTCCCCCTCCCAAGAATCACTGGACCGCCGGCGCCAAACGCTCCGCCCCCTCACCGGTCAGGCCCGGGCCGCATTCCTCGCGGCCCTGCTCTCCATGGGCGCCTACTGCCTCGCCATGGCCGTACACGGCACCTATCCCTTCGGCAGGCGCTCGCGTGCGGTCAACGATCTCGGTAACCAGTTCGTGCCGCTCCATGCCCACCTGTGGGACCTGATGCACGGCAACACCACCGGCGACCTGTACTTCAACTGGTCGAGCGGCTACGGCGCGCCGTTCCTGGGCGACTTCTTCACCTACCTCATGAACCCGTTCTCGTGGCTTGTCGGGATCTTCCCGCGCGACCACGTGGAACTGCCCGTCTTCCTCGTCACCCTGTTCAGCATCGGCCTGGCCTCGGGCCTGATGACGCTCTTCCTCGGCCGGCTGCATCCCGGCTCCCCGTGGCTGCGCGCGATGCTCTCCGTCTGCTTCGCCGTGTCCGCCTGGACCATCTCCGACGGCTTCGCGGACCCCATGTGGATGTGGGGGCTGGTGGCCTGCCCGCTCCTCGGAATCGCCTACGACTGGTGCCTGCACCGGCGCAGCTGGATCGCCGGCACACTGCTCGTCACCCTCTCCTGGGCGGGCAACTACTACACCGCCGCCATGGCCACCCTCGGCATGGCCCTGGTACTGCTCGTACGCCTCCTCCTCGACGACAGGCCGGTCCGGGAGCGGGCCAGGGCCCTGCTGCGCGCGGCTTCGATGACCGCGACCGGCGTCTTGCTGGCCGCCCCCGTACTGACCGTCAGCCTCAGGGCGAGCCAGGCCTCACAGCCCGCTCCCACGATGGTCTACAAGGGTGCGCCCACGCTCGCCGACTACCTCGCGCACCTCTTCCCCGGAGGACTGTCCGGGCAAGTCCCCCGCATCTCCGTCGGCTTGCTGCCCTTGCTGCTCATCGCCGCCTTCCCCTTCATCCGCCGGGTGCCCCTCCGGGAACGTCTGGGCTGGCTCGCCCTGATCACCGCGGTGGCCGCCTCCTTGGTCTGGCAGCCGACCATCCTGTTCTGGCACGGACTGGCGATGCCGAACGGAAACCCCTATCGCGCGTCCATCGCCCTGACCGCCGTCCTCGTCTCCGTCGCCTGGCTGGCGCTCGCCCGTCAGCCGCGAGCCCGGGAACTCCTGTGCGGGGCAGGCGTCGTGCTCGTGCTCCTCCTCTTCCTCGGCGTCAGCGGAACCGCGTACATGTCCCGCGGTCCGTGGCTGCTGGCCGCCGCCGGGCTCGCCCCCCTCGTACTGCTCCTCGCACTGGACAAGTACCGGCCACACCGCGGCAGACGCGTGGCCCTGACCGCGGCCCTGGCCGCAACGGTCTTCCTCACCACCGCCTACGCCGTCTTCAGCACCACCGTCCTGCGCGACGCCGACGACTGGTGGCGGCCCAAACGCACCTTCGACGACCAGTCCCGGGCCGCCTACGAACGCCTCAAGGCGACCGACCAGTGGTCGGCCACGCGCACCGACCCCGGCCCGCACGAGTTCGCGAACAACGACCCCATGCTGCTCGCCGGCCAGGGCGGCACCTACTACAGCAGTCAACTGCCTGCACGCACCGCCGATGTTCTGCACCGGCTCGGCGCGGGCTGGTACATCCAAGGCCGGCACACGCGCAGCTTCACCGACCCGGTCAGCCGGGCGATCATGGGCATCAGCAGTCACCTCGACCGCAGCACGGACCCCCTCGGCTTCACCCAGAGCACCCACCCCGCCCCACCGCTCGTCACCCTGCGGCCCCCCCGCACCCTCCTCGACGGCCCCGGCTACGACGACGCCACCGTCTTCGCCCGCCAGGAGCGCGTACTGGGTGCGCGCGTGTACGAGGTACCCGACCTGCGCCCCTCGGGCGGGTCCTCCACCGGAATCGTCCGTGGCCGGGGCTGGGCGCTCGCCGCCGACCAGACAGGCGGCGCCGGCCGAACCTACACCGCGCTCTGCTCCCCGGGCACACGGGCGTACTGGTACGCGCCCTGGTTCCTCGGACAGGTCGAGGCACACGGCACAACCGTCAAAGGCTTCGGCGACTACAGCATGACCAGCAACGGCATCGCCGACCTCGGGCCCGTACCGGCGAACGGTACGATCACCGCCACCGTCGTCTCGGGACGCAGGCAGTACCTTCCGCAGAATCCGATCGGCTGCCTGGACCGAACCGCGCTTGACCGCGCCGTCCGGCACATGCAGGCAACCGGCCCCCAGAGGGTCAGCGCGAGCGGTCACGGAATCGACGCCGTCTTCAAGCCAGGGACCAAGGGGACCGCCGTCGTCTCCGTACCGGCCACACCAGGTTGGCGGTGTTCGGTCGACGGAGCCCGGGCCACCACACCACGCACACTCGGCGGACTGATCGCCGTGCACCTGGGCGACGGCGCCTCATCGCTCTCCTGCACCTTCCGCCCCCCGGGCCTGCGACTGGGCCTCACGGCAAGCGCGGCAGCCACCGCCGCTCTGCTGCTCGTAGCCGGTGGCGGCGCGCTGGGCGCACATCGCCGCGGGCGGAGGTCAGGCGGCGTCGCTCGGTGAGGGAGACCCGCGGCAGAAGGGCGGGGAGTCGTGCCGGTAGGCCGGCAGGCACAGCACGTTCGGTGGCGGCCCGAAGCCGGCAGGCCGACCATTCCAGCGGCTATGTCGAAATCACGCCCATGCGACGCGCCTGACCGTTCGTGCCGAGTGGGCCTTCACAGGCGTTCTCGCTTGCACGCACGACACTGTCGTCGACCGAGCCCGGCCGGTGATGAGTACGGGGACCGGCCGGCTCTGAGTACGACCGCGCAGGCGAACCGGCGTTCGACACCGCTTGACTGTCCCCATGCACGAAACAACTCCAGCCTCGACCGCGGGCCGCGCCGCCGGGGTGCCTGCCAGCCACGCGGTGCCGGTGTGGACCACGGTCTTGACGGTGGTCCTGATCCCCGTGGCCTTCTTCTTCGGCGCGTTGGCCCCGATGGCCACGGACGCTCACCCCGAGACCGTGACGGTCGTCATGGCCTGCTGGTGGGCGTCGTGGACGGCCACCCCGCTGCTCGTGGTGACCTCCCGGCTGTCCTTCGGCCGCCCCGCCTTGGCCCGGGCCCGCCGTTGGGCGGGATGGGCCGCGCTGGTACCGCCGACGACCGCGATCCTGCTGGTGCTGACCCTGTAGTCGGCGGACGGACGGCGGCCTTGCTTCTGCGCCCCTGCGGGGGCTGCTGCTGGAGCAGTCGACTGTGCAGGTGGCGGCCAGACCTCCCAGCAGCTCGGGGTCCACGCGCGGACCGTGCTGCTCCCAGCCGATCGTGGCCGTCGTGCACTGCAGGGCCGTCACGACGATCGCCAGCGGACGGGCGCGCGAATCACTGGCCACATGGATGCGACCGTCTGTCAGCTGGTGCCGATGTCGTAGACCATCTTCTTGCCGTACCCGTAGAGGTTGAAGGGTTCGCTGGTGGCGCCGACCTGGAATTCCACCGTCTCTCCGCTCTTGCGGTTCCCCTCGAAGGTGAGGTGCTGCGGCATGTCATCGCACCAGAATGCTTTGTGCGACCAGCTCTTGGACGAGCCGGCATGACGGAGGTTGACCGACTGCGAAGTCGCTGCGCCGGCACCGCACCACGCGTTGAGCTCGCCCTCGACGATGTAACCGGTCGCGCCCTTCGGCTTGACGGTGCCGGTGAAGTGGACCTCGTAGTGCGTGTGTCCGTAGTAGACGTCGACCTTGCGGGTGACGGCGTGGGCCGGTGCCGCGCTCGTCATGGGCAGTACGAGGGCGGCGAGAGCGGTCACGGCTGTGGCCAGGCGCCGGCCCCGGGAGCGCATCGGCGCGGTGGCGCCATCAGCAGGTGCTTCGAGCATCGAGATCTTGTTCATGCGTGGTTCAACGAGACGGTGACAGTGGTGTTACTGCGGTGGCCCTGCCCTCTACGGCATACTTCTGGACGGCCCTAGGTCCTGTCGTCAAAGTAGCGCCGGTAAGGCCCGCGTCGTCTGGCGCCGTGCATCGCAAGGCGGAGGAGCGCCCGAGTACTGGACGTACTTGGGCGCTCCGACAACGCGGCGAGGTGCGGTGCCAGGCGGCGCGGGCCAGGCGGGACTTTGACGACAGGGCCTAGGGAACCTTCCGCCCGAGGGCGGACTTGGGCGCCTTCGGCCAAAGACTCTTTCCGGCCGTTCCGCAAGGGGAGAGCGCCTGTTGTTTGCCTGTTGTTCGGGCGGGGGTAGCTGTCGGGGCATGCGTGACTTAGTGCGGGAGCAGTACTACCGGCATCGTGCCCCGGTGTACGACGAGACCAGCTATCGCGGCGACCCCGTGGTGAACGCCGGCCTGGACCGGGAAACCGCCGACATCGGGAAACTGCTCACCGCGCTGCCCGAAGGTCGGGCGCTCGACGTGGCATGCGGGACCGGCTTGTGGACCCAGTTCCTCCGCGGCCCGGCCGTCGCCCTGGACCAGAGCGCGGAGATGCTGGAGCTGACGCACGCCCGGGCGCCCTGGGTGGAGCGTGTGCGGGCCTTGTTTCCACCCCTGCCGTTCGCCACCGGAGCCTTCGACCGCATCGTCACCGCGAACTTCTACGGGCTGCTGCGGCCCGAGGAGCGTGCCGTGTTCCTCGCCGAGGCACGTCGTACGGCGCGCGAGCTGATCGTGATCGACCTGCGCAGCGACGGCGACCTGCATGAGGAGAAGATAGAGCTGCGCTCGGTGGCCGACACCACGTATCCGATCTACCGGCGCCGGTTCACCCCGCGGAGCCTGGGCTCGGAGCTGGACGGCGAGCTGATGTACGAGGGGCTGTACTTCCTCGCCGTTCGGGTCGTCATGGGGTCAGCGGCGTCTCAAGGGTGATCAGGTGCGACTCGCCCGCTGTTTCCCCGTCGTCGGGGACGGCGAGCATCCGAAGGACGTGCCCGTCCGTCTCCAGGTGCACCGCGTTGTACGTGACCACGCGGCCGGCTGGTGAGAGCACGGTCACCGGCGCTTCGTGCTCGATGCGGCCGGAGGCGATCTCGACGACGGCGATCCCGCCGAGGCTGAAGACGCCCGCCCCGGCCAGGGGGTACTCCGCGATGCCCGTGCACACCATGTGGCCGCCGCCCGCGCTCACACAGGTCTGGTAGTCGACGAAGTGGCTCTTGTTCTCGACCCGGTGGGTGAGTTTCCCGTCGACCGTGAACGTGAGCAGCCGCCGGGAACCCCAGGTGACGGCGTGCAGCAGGCCGCTGTGGCGGTCGCGTACGATCCCGCCGATGTGGTCGTCGAACCGGAAGGCCTCCCGTACCTCCAGGGTGTCGGGGTCCACCTGGTAGACGATGGAATGGGAGTCGGGCCGGTACTCCGCTGTCGGAACCCACAGCGATTCGCCGTCGAAGTCGATACCGCCCGGGTGGTAGATCGTCCCCTCGCCCACGCTCACACGGCCCAGCTCCGCACCGTCGGCGTCCATGACGAACACATGGCCCTGCCCCTGGCCGGGAGTTCGGTCGTAGCCGTCCACGGGAGTGTCGTAAAAGCGGGTCGCCTCGGTGATCTCCGCCGTTGACACGTACAGGCGTTGGCCCGGGCCACGCGTGACGCCTTGAGGGTGGTGAGCGGGGAAGCTCAGCGGCACCTGCCCGTCCACCGTCCAGGGAGTGCTCCGGGTCAGCTGCCGCACCGCCACGACCACGGCTTCGTTCGAGTCGTCACACACACCTGCAGACACCGCGGAATCAGAAAGGCTCATAACCCGGTGAACGAGCTCTTCCCGGTCCCGTAACGGGAGTCATGCCCCGCGCACCAGTCCGGCAGCAGCTCAGAAGATGGCAGCGTGCGCGCGGACCGGTCTGGGAAGGCGCCCACGTCGCGGGCGTGTGTCCTGTCCCAAGTGAACCGGCCCACGCCCAGGCGAGTGACCTGCGGCGACCAGATCAGTTGAGACATGGATCCAATCGCGATCTGGCGGCCATCGCGACACAATTCGCACCCGACCACCGCGCGCCGGCAACTGCCGTCATCGAGCAGGCCACACGAGAGTTTCCCGAGTTCGACGACACCATCATGGAACTCTGCCGCTGAACTCGAAGGCCTGAGATCAGAGGCGTGTCGGACCAGATCGCTGGAGACGCGGACCACATCAGCGGAGACGGGACAGCGTGCAACGCGGGGCAGGTGTGGCCATCGGTGTTTGGTCTCACGCAACCTTGAGCGCGTCCTGCCGATGTTTGACCACCGCGGCAGCATCGTGTGCTGCGCACGGCTCGGCAGCCGATTTTTCAGCTCCGGGCCGACAGCAGCTTCGGCGCTTCCCTGATCAGGGGCTCAGCCCTCCGCGATGACCTCGTCCGCCTGCATGCCCTTCTGGCCCTGCACCGCGATGAAGGACACCTTCTGGCCTTCCTGAAGACTCTTGAAGCCGTTCCCCTGGATCGCCCTGAAGTGCACGAAGAGGTCCGGACCGCTTTCGGGGGTGATGAAACCGAACCCCTTCGCGTCGTTGAACCACTTCACGGTGCCGGACTGCCGCTCCGCCATAGCCACTCCCTCGAATCACTTGCTCGAATCACGTGCTCGGGTTGGTCGTGCAGGACCGCCCGATGAGCTGATCATCCCCGGTGACGGGACGAAGGTTGCGGAGTTCGAGGCGTCTGGCTGGTAAACGTCGGGCCGTTCGGGCGTGCCGACGTCTCCGCATGGTGTGTTCCGCGCCTTTGACCAACCTTCGGCGAGGAGATGCGCTCAAGGTTGCGTGAGAGAGGACATCGGGCTCCGTCCTGGTGGGGGTCTGCACTCCGAGCGACGAACAGAAACAGGAGTCCGAGTTGCCTCCTGATCTGCCGCGCCTGCGAACCGTGTCACGTACCTGCGGGCGGAGCGGGGCGTTCCGAGCGGGCGCTGGCCCGCCCAGAACCCGTTGATCTCCTCCCGTACGGACATCAGGAGGAGAGAAAAGGGCGATGCGTAGGCGGGCGGGGCGGTTGTCGAGGCATCGGCGGACTGCGTCGCGGACGGCGGGCGCGGTGTCCAGGTCGGGTTCACCGGTGAGGTGGGTGAGACCCTAGCGGCCCGTCAGGACAGCGGTCCGGGCGTGGGGGCGGGCGGCCAGGCAGGGGTTTGGGGTCACGCCCGGCTCCCCAAGAACCTGCTGCTCACGGCGGCGCATCACGCCCATCCGAGTCAGGCCGCTGCCGGTGGATTCGCCGATCCGGCGGCGCGGCGGTGTTCGGCGTTGATGCGCTGGGCTTCCTCGAGCTGGTCTTCGAGGATGACGATGCGGCAGGCGGCCTCGATGGGCGTGCCCTGGTCGACGAGTTCCCGGGCGCGGGCGGCGATGCGCAGTTGGTAGCG